>JBKCPG010000034.1:0-11731 GCA_046309395.1 Cyanobacteriota bacterium
CTCCCGCAGCGCTTCTTCCATCGCCCCGCCGAGGTGGTGGCCCCTGAACTCCTCGGCTGCCTTCTCGTCAAACGGCGGTCCTCAGGCGAGTCGCTGTGGGGCATGATTGTGGAAACCGAGGCCTACTCCCAAAGTGAGCCCGCCTGCCATGGGCATCGTCGCCGCACCCCCAGCAACGAAACGCTGTTTGGCGAACCTGGCCATTTCTATGTGTATGTGAGCTACGGCATCCACCACTGCGTGAACGTGGTCACCGATCGCTCGGACTGGGCCAACGGGGTGCTCTTGCGGGCCGCCGACCTCCCGGGGGAGCCTGAACGGGTGGCGGCGGGCCCCGGGCTGCTCAGTCGACGTTTCGCCATTGATCGCGGCCACGACGCGCTGCCGGCCCGGCCCGATCAAGGCCTGTGGCTGGCGCCTCGGCCCGCCAGGCTTCAGGATCGGATGGAGCGCTGGTTGAGGGAGGAGCGCCAGCTGGTGAGAGCGACCACTCGGATCGGCATCCGCGAAGGCCAAGACCTGCCCTGGCGCTGGTATCTGTGGCCGAGTCGGAGTGTGAGCCGGCGGGCTCGGGGGGATGCCGCTCCGGCCAAGGAGCTGGCTTGGAGAGCGGAAGGAGGATGGCTGTGATGCCGGCCTGGAGCCATCCCCACGTGTTGGATCTGGCCTCCTTCTCGGTGGAGGATTTCACCACCGTGCTGGAGCTGGCCCAGCGTTTCCGTGCCCTGCCCGTGGCGGGAGCGCGCAAGCTTCCCGCGCTCCAGGGCCGCATGGTGACCACCCTCTTTTTTGAGCCCAGCACCCGCACCCGCGGCAGCTTCGAACTCGCGGCCCGCCGCCTCTCGGCGGATGTGCAAACCTTTTCCCCCGCCTCCAGTTCTCTCAGCAAGGGGGAAAGCCTTTTGGACACGGCGCGCACCTACGTCGCGATGGGGAGCAATGTGCTGGTGGTGCGGCACGGGTGTGCCGGTGTGCCTCAAAAGCTTGCCCGCGATCTGGAATCCCTTGGCGCCGGGGTGGCCGTGCTCAACGCCGGCGATGGCCAGCACAGTCATCCCAGCCAGGCCCTCCTGGATCTCTTCACTCTCGCCCGGTATTTCGCCCCGGAGAAACCCCTGCCAGAGGCCCTCAAGGGCCGCCGCATCGTGATTGTGGGCGATGTGCTCCATTCCAGGGTGGCCCGCTCCAACCTCTGGGCCCTCACCGCCTGCGGAGCCTCCGTGGTGCTGTGCGGCCCCCCCACCTTGCTGCCGGAAAGCTTTGCCCGCTTCACCAGTGCCCCTCCCCCTGGACAGCTGGAGGATCCGGTGTCGGTTCGCGGTTCGGTCAGTGTCGCGCGGGAGCTGGAGGAGGCGCTCCCGGGAGCGGACGCGGTGATGACCTTGCGGCTGCAGAAGGAAAGGATGCGCCAACATCTGCTCACCAGCCTGGATAGCTATCACCGCCGCTATGGCCTCAACCATGCCGTGCTCCAACGCTGCGGCGGGCCTGTGCCCGTGCTCCATCCAGGGCCGGTGAATCGGGGGGTGGAGTTGGCTGGTGAGCTGCTTGACGATGGCCGTTACAGCCTGGTGGATGAACAGGTGCGCAATGGTGTCCCCATTCGCATGGCGCTCCTCTATCTGCTGGCGGCGGCCATCCCGGAGGAGGGGGCGTTCAGAGAAGCTTGAAACCGTCCAGCAGCAGCCCGTAGAGCAATCCCATGCGGGCCATGTCCACAAGGCGGAGCGTCAGCTGATCCCCATCGCGTCCACGCAGCGACCGCCGACCGCGAATGCTCAGCTCCACGACCACCACGCAAAGCACGGCGGCGGCGATGTCCATCAGGCCGAGCACCCCGGAGATGGAGCCCAAGCCAATGCCGATCACAAAGCTGATCAGCAGGGTGACCAGCAGGAGGGAAAGCCTGCGCCAGGGGTTGGTGGCCCAATCCCTCAGGCGATCCCCGGCTTCAGCGATGGTGATCTGAAACCGGGTTTGCTGATAAGCCACCGGGAGGATGGGAAAGAAGGGCAGGGCCGCCATTGGCCGTTTCCACCAAGGTCCACCAAACTGGTGGTGGACCGGGAGCGCCGGAGGTGATCCCCATCACCCGACCCGGAACCCTGCTCCCCTTTTCTACACCATTTCTGGGGGTATGGCAGCTGTTTCACCCCACCCATAGGGGATCCCAATAAAAAAGCCCGAGGCCAATGCCCGGGCGGGTGATGGGGACTGGTGAAGGAAACCAGTGGCTGTCTTCGAAGGCAAGGGCGGTTGGCCGCCCGAGCGACCGTCCCATTCGCTCTGGAATCTTCGGCCGCCAGGTCCCCTTGGTTCAGAGTTCCCCTTCTTTCTTGCGGGGGGTTTTGCCTTCCAACAGTTCAAGCAGGGCTTCCATTTGGGCCATGACCCCCCTTAGCTCGCCCGCTTCCGGGAGCAGCCCATCCTCAATCACGCCTTGATGCATCTCCCGAAGCTCCTGCCGGATGTAGCGGAGGTGACTCACCACCTGCTCGCGTTTGGACTGCGACATCGCTTGTGTCGGGTTACAGACCCTTATTTACCCCATCGGCCTCCCCGCACGGGGTGAGCATCCCCGTACGCTGATCCAGTGGTCAGTGAAGCAGCCGTCTAGTGGAGAATAGGGGACTCGAACCCCTGACCTCTGCGGTGCGATCGCAGCGCTCTACCAGCTGAGCTAATTCCCCTCGCTCCCAATTATCACCCCGTGACCCACCCCACCGCCGCCTCTCTCGCCCCGATCTCCCAAGAGACCCTGGAGGCTTTCGACGAGACGGCGATCGCTGAACTGGCGCGTCGCCTGGAGGAAGACGATTACCCCGACGCTTTCGCCAGCTTGCGGGACTGGCACCTGCTCCGGGCCCTGGCCATCCACCGGCCCGATCTCGCTCAGCCGTACGTGCATCTGGTGGATCAGGAGGCCTTTGACGAGGATTGAGTCAGGCCGCTCGCGACACATCCGGCTCGGATGAGCTGGGTAGGACCTGGCTGTCTGGTTGCGGAAGCAGATCGAGGAACGTGCGCAGCTGCAAACGAGGGATGTAGGGCCAACCACCGCTGGTTTCCATGTCTTGCAACAGACGGAACAGGGACCCGCGTTCGGAGGGAAGGCTGGAGCGAAACGGTCCATCCTGAATGGAGCGATGGAGGCGCTCCAGCTCCCGCAGAAGACTGAGCAAGGCTTGGGGATCCTCGGCGTGGGCGGAGGCGATCTCACTCACCCGCTCCAAGAGGGGGGACACCTCAGTCAGGAGCGCACGGGAGCCTGATGGGGAAGTGGAAGCGGCATCGGGCCCGGGGGCGGTCATCCTTAAAGGGAAAGCTCCTACAGGTTGTTGAAACCAAAAATCAATCTAACAGGGAAAGGGGTTGACGCCCGGTAGGATCCGCACGAAGCCCAGTTCCGAACCGTTCCTGCGGCCATTCTCCATGCGTTTTCGTCCCTTGCTGGCCGTTGTGCTGGCGTTCTGCCTCACTCTGGTAACCGCCTGCGGCGGCGGCGCCAGGGCTGTTGACCGGAGCAGCCTCACCTACGACCAGATCGTCAACACCGGTCGGGCCAACGACTGCCCCACCCTCCCCGATACGGCCCGAGGCACCATTCCCCTGGAGGCCTCCGCCACCTATCGGCTCAAGGAAATCTGCCTTCATCCCTCCGAGGTCTTTGTCAAGGGCGAGCCTGCCAACAAGCGCCAGGAAGCCCAGTTTGTGGCGGGCAAAATCCTCACCCGCTACACCTCCAGCCTCGACCAGGTGTTTGGTGATCTGAAGTTGGAGGGCAACACCCTCACCTTCACGGAGCTCGGAGGCATCGATTTCCAGCCCATCACCGTCCTGCTCCCGGGTGGCGAGGAGGTGCCCTTCACCTTCTCCAGCAAGGAGTTGGTGGCCACCGGATTGGGCGATAGCTTCTCCACCAGCACCGATTTGAGTGGCGACTATCGGGCGCCGAGCTACCGCACCAGCAATTTCCTCGATCCCAAAGGGCGGGGCCTCACCACCGGCTACAGCAGTGCCATGGGACTGGTGCCCGCCGGGGATGAATTCAGCGGTGAAACCATCAAGCGCTATGTGGATGGCACGGGAACCATGAATTTCTCCATCACCAAAGTGGATGCGGAAACCGGTGAATTCGCCGGTGTGTTCACCGCCATCCAGCCTTCCGACACCGACATGGGCACCAAGAAGGCCGTCGACGTCAAGATCACGGGTGAGCTCTACGGCCGATTGGAGAAGGTTTAGGCACCTCCGCAGCGCCTCGCCTTTCCATCTTGGCTGGCAAAGGGGTCGAGAGGCCCCTTTTTTGTGCCGTCGCGCCCTCCTCGACGTCCATCTGGGAGAATCGCTTTCCGCGCGGTCGGTTTCCATGTCTGTTGCCTCCAGCGGTGCCGCCTCCCGCACCGCCCTGATCCCTCCCCATGGAGGCTCGTTGGTGAATCTCATGCTCGATTCCCAGGAGCATCACGACGCCAAGTCCTCCGTGGATCGTCGGGTGGAATGCAGTGACCGCAACGCCTGCGACGTGGAGTTGCTGATGGTGGGGGGATTTTCTCCCCTGCGGGGATTCATGCACCAGGAGGACTACGACGCGGTGGTGGAGGGCTATCGCACCAGCAGCGGCCTCCTGTTCGGGCTGCCCATCGTGTTTGACACGGATGATCCTTCCATCGCGGTGGGGGAGAGCCTTCTGCTCACCTACGGCGGGCAGGAGCTGGCGGTGCTCACCGTCGAGAGCCGGTGGGAACCGGACAAAGTGAAGGAAGCCCTGGGGTGTTACGGCACCACATCCCTGGAGCACCCCGCCGTGCGCATGATCGCCTGCGAGCGGGGGCGGTTTTATCTCGGCGGGAGGGTGCGGGGCCTGGAGCTGCCCAAACGGGTGTTTCCCTGTGGCACGCCGGCCCAAGTGCGCGAAACCTTGCCCCATGGGGTGGACGTGGTGGCGTTCCAGTGCCGAAATCCCATCCACCGCGCCCATTACGAGCTGTTCACCCGGGCGCTTCAGGCTCCCAATGTGAGCCATGGGGCTGTTGTGCTGGTGCATCCCACCTGCGGCCCCACCCAGGAGGATGACATCGCTGGCGAGGTGCGCTTTCTCACCTATGAGCGTCTGGCGGAGGAGGTGGCCAATCCCCAAATCCGCTGGGCCTATCTGCCGTACTCGATGCACATGGCCGGCCCCCGGGAAGCCTTGCAGCACATGATCATTCGCAAGAACTACGGCTGCACCCACTTCATCATTGGCCGAGACATGGCCGGCTGCAAATCCTCCCTAACTGGTGAGGATTTTTATGGTCCCTACCAAGCCCAGGATTTTGCCCGCGATCACGCCAGCGAACTGGGGATGGAGACGGTGCCCTCCCTGAATCTGGTCTACACCGAGGAGGAGGGCTATGTGACAGCCGAGCATGCCCAGGCCCGGGGACTGCATGTGATGAAGCTGAGTGGCACCCAATTTCGCCGCATGCTGCGGGGAGGGGAGGAGATTCCAGAATGGTTCGCCTTCCGCAGCGTGGTGGAGGTGCTTCGGTCCGCGGCCTGAGGGCGCGGACCCTGGGCTCGCCTACCTGCCCTTTCCCCTTGGTTAACATTCCTTAACTTCTCCATCCATCCCTTCGGAGGCGGATCCTTGAAAAAACGCTGGCGCAACGCTGGGCTTTACGTCCTGCTGGTGATCGTGTTCATCGCCCTTGGCACAGCCTTCCTCGATCGACCGGATCCAGCGCGGGCGCCGCGCACGCTCCGCTACAGCGATTTCATTGAGGCCGTGCGGGACAACGAGGTGTCTCGCGTGCTCATTTCCCCAGACCGGGGCACCGCCCAGGTGGTGCAGAACGATGGCCAGCGCGCCTTGGTCAACTTGGCTCCTGACAAGGATCTGCTGAAGCTGCTCACCGACCACAACGTGGACATCGCGGTCCAACCGAGCAGTGAGCCAGCGGCCTGGCAGCAGGCGGTGGGCAGCCTCCTGTTCCCGTTGCTGCTCCTGGGGGGGCTGTTCTTCCTCCTGCGTCGCGCCCAAGGAGGTGGCGGCAATCCCGCCATGAACTTCGGCAAGAGCAAGGCCAGGGTTCAGATGGAACCCCAAACCCAGGTCACCTTTGGCGATGTCGCGGGAATTGAGGGCGCCAAGCTGGAGCTCACCGAGGTGGTCGACTTTCTCAAAAACCCCGACCGCTTCACGGCGGTGGGCGCCAAGATCCCCAAGGGTGTGCTGCTGGTGGGTCCTCCCGGCACGGGCAAGACTCTCCTGGCCAAAGCGGTGGCTGGGGAGGCCGGGGTGCCTTTCTTTTCCATCTCCGGTTCGGAATTTGTCGAGATGTTTGTGGGGGTCGGCGCCAGCCGGGTCCGCGATCTGTTTGAGCAGGCGAAGAAAAACGCCCCCTGCATCGTGTTCATCGATGAGATCGACGCCGTCGGTCGCCAGCGTGGGGCTGGCCTGGGTGGGGGGAACGACGAACGGGAGCAAACCCTCAATCAGCTCTTGACCGAGATGGATGGGTTCGAGGGCAACACCGGGATCATCATCGTGGCCGCCACCAACCGCCCCGATGTGCTGGATGCCGCCCTGATGCGACCGGGCCGCTTCGACCGACAGGTGGTGGTCGATCGTCCCGACTACGCCGGCCGGCTTCAAATTCTCGGCGTGCACGCCCGCGGCAAAACCCTCGCCAAAGACGTGGATCTCGACAAAGTGGCGCGGCGCACCCCTGGCTTCACGGGGGCCGATCTGGCCAACCTGCTCAATGAGGCCGCGATCCTGGCGGCCCGAAGGGAGCTCACCGAGATCTCTATGGATGAGGTCAATGACGCCATCGAGCGCGTCATGGCGGGGCCGGAGAAGAAGGATCGGGTGATGAGCGAGAAACGGAAACGTCTGGTGGCCTACCACGAGGCAGGCCACGCCCTGGTGGGCGCCCTGATGCCTGACTACGACCCGGTGCAGAAAATTTCCATCATTCCCCGGGGGCAGGCTGGCGGTCTCACCTTTTTCACCCCGAGCGAGGAGCGGATGGAATCGGGGCTCTACTCCCGCGCCTATCTGCAAAATCAGATGGCGGTGGCTCTGGGCGGCCGGGTGGCTGAGGAGATTGTCTACGGCGACGATGAGGTCACCACTGGCGCCTCCAACGACCTGCAGCAGGTGGCCCGAGTGGCCCGCCAAATGGTCACCCGCTTCGGGATGAGTGATCGGCTCGGTCCTGTCGCCCTGGGGCGTTCGCAAGGTGGCATGTTCCTGGGGCGTGACATCGCCGCCGAACGGGACTTCTCGGAAGACACCGCCGCGGCCATCGATGAGGAGGTGTCGCTCCTTGTGGATGAGGCCTACAAGCGAGCCAAGGAGGTGCTCACGGGCAACCGCCCCGTGCTCGATGAGTTGGCCGACATGCTCGTGGAGAAGGAAACCGTCGACGCTGAGGAGCTGCAGGAACTGTTGATCTCCCGTGACGTCAAGGTGGCCTCCTACATCTAGAGGCACCGAGCTGATCGCCTCCCTCAGGCGTCAGCCCCTGCTGGTGGTGTTCAGGCCCGAGGATCCCCTCCGACTCGCTCCCCTGTTTGAGGAGTTGGCGGCCTTGGGCCTGATTCACGCGGAACTCGCCTGTCAGCCCAGAGCGGATTGGAGCGGGCAATGTCGCGCCTTGATCCAGGCCTTCCCCTCCATGAGGCTGGGCGCGGCGTCGATCGTGAGCAAGGACGCTCTTCACGCCGCCCGGGAGGCCGGGTTTTCCTATGGGGTCTCTCCCGTTTTGGACAGGCCCTTGCTGGTGGAGGCGTCAGCGGCGGGTTTTCTCCTGGTGCCCGGGGTGATGACCCCCTCGGAGGTGTGGGCGGGCTGGCAATGGGGCCCCGGGCTGGTGAAACTCTTTCCGGCGGCGGCCCTGGGATCCATGTATTGGAGTCGTTTACGCGATCCCCTGGGGGGATCCCTTCCCTTTTGCGTCGCGGCAGGTGGCTTGGCTCTGGAGGATGTGCGGCCATGGCTCGCGGCCGGTGTGAACGCTGTCGCTGTGGGCTCCCGCGCCCTTCGGGTTGGTACCCCCCCGGGGTCGGAGACGATTGATCTGGAACCCTTACGGGAATTGATCACTCAGCTTGCCTTGCCGACTTAGATCTCCAGTGCTACTGATGAAAGAGTTGATAACGCTCCATGTCTCAACTCACCATCACGATCAGCGACAAGGCTGACGCTTTGATCGCCCAGCTTCAGAAAGAGATCTTCAACCGTCGTCGCAAAAAGGTCACCGCGGAGGGCGTCGTGGAGACCCTCTTGGAAAGCGGGGCCAAATCGCAGTCCGACAAGCGCTTCGCCACCTCTTGGCTCAATCTGATCGCCGATATCGAGAGGGCGGCGACCATCGCCCAGGCCCATGGTTCCAAGCCTTCCACCCTGAGCGACGAGGAATGGGCTCTGGTGTTGAGCCATCGCACGCGCTCCACGGCCGCTCCAGCTCCCACCCGCAAACCCGCCTCCCGCTCCGCCGCCCGAGCCAAGGCGGCGCCTTCCACCCGCGCTCGTCGCCGGTCTCCGGCCGTCGCGGTCGCCCCGGTGGTGGAGGAAACGGCCGAGCTGTCCAGCGCTCCCGCGAAGCCCCGCGCCACCCGTTCGAGCGCTAAGGGACGGTCAGCGACCAAAGCCAAGCCCAAGGCCAGCACCGGAGGGAAGGCCACGGCGGCGACGTCTGGTCGTGCCAGCACGGGAACCCGAAGCCGCTCCACCGCCGCGACGGCCACCGCCGCGACCAAATCCACCAGCAAATCCACCAGCCGCAAGGCCGCCTCTCCTTCCTCCCGGTCCACCCGCTCGTCGGTGGCGCGGCGCATGGCGAAGGCCGCCAGTCGTCTCGTGAGCGTTCCGTCCCAAGCGACCACGGCTCCATCGGCTCCCCCCGCCCCCATCGTCGCGAACGGCGGCAATGGCACCGAGGCCCCGTTGAGCTAGGGAGGGTCTCTGGCGGCAATCACCAGAGGCCGCATTGCCCCCGCTGGCGGAGGAGATGGTCGGCCAACACCAACGCCACCATCGCCTCCACCATCGGCACCGCTCGGGGGAGCACGCAGGGATCATGGCGACCCTTCGCCTCCAGGATGGTCGGCTCCCCGAGGGAATTGATGGTTTGCTGGGGCTTGCGGATGGTGGCGGTGGGCTTGAAGGCCACCCGGAGCACGATGTCTTCTCCGTTGCTGATGCCGCCCTGGATGCCCCCGGAATTGTTGGTGGCGGTGCGCAGCTCGCCTGCCTCACTGGGGAGAAAAGCATCGTTGTGTTCACTGCCCTTGAGGAGGGTGCCGCCAAAGCCGGAGCCGATTTCAACGCCCTTGGTGGCGGGGAGAGACATCACGGCTTTGGCCAGATCAGCTTCGAGTTTGTCGAACACCGGCATGCCCAACCCCACCGGAGGGGTGCGGACCACGCAGGTGATGACGCCTCCGCAGGAATCGCCTTCCCGGCCGATGGTCTCGATGCGCTCCACCATGCGCTGGGCGGTGGCGTCATCGGGGCAGCGCACAATGTTGCGTTCCACGGCCTCCAGGGTGACCTCCCTCGGATCGATCTGGGCCTCGATGGTGTGAATGCGCTGAACCCAGGCCAGCACCTCGGTGCCATGGGCTTGGGCGAGCAACTGTTTGGCGATGGCGCCAGCGGCCACCCGGCCAATGGTTTCCCGGGCGGAAGCCCTGCCGCCACCGCTCCGGGCCTGAATGCCGTATTTCGTCTGGTAGGTGGCGTCGGCGTGGGAGGGCCGAAAAGCCACCGCCATCTCTTTGTAGTCGTTGGGCCGCTGGTCGGTGTTGCGCACCACCATGGCGATGGGCGTGCCCAGGGTGAGGCCATCGAGAAGGCCGCTCAGCACCTCCACCCGGTCGTCTTCTTTTCGGGGGGTGGTGATTTTGCTCTGGCCGGGTTTGCGGCGATCCAGCTCGGCCTGAATGGCGTCGATGTTGAGGGCTAGCCGGGGAGGGCAACCATCCACGATCACGCCGACGCCGCCTCCATGGGATTCGCCGAAGGTGTGGATGCGGAAGAGGGTGCCGAAGCTGCTGCCCATGGGGTGGTGCGTTTGCGGGCAGCCTAGGAAGGGGGCGAGACCCGGATGGGGAGGAGCTAGGCGCCGGCTCCCACGGGTTGCATCAAGCCGCCACCGCCGCCTGGGCCCTGGTCGTCATCGTCACGGCTGGGTCCCGATTGGATCAGGGCGATGACGATCACCGCCAAAGAAACGCCCAGGGAGGCGATCGTGGAGAAGGGCAATTGCCCGGAAGCCGGAGAGAAGAATTCGCTCAAGATGAAAAACGCATTCATAAAGCTCAACATAGACGAGTTTCCTGTCTTTCGCAAGCTTTCCGTCTGGTTGTGGCAGTCAATTTGCTAGGGCTTGTGAATGGCAGGCCCCGCTTCTGGCGATCAAGATCCCACCCACAAGAAAGCCCCCGCCGACTGGCGGAGGCTCGTTTGTTCCAACCTCGATGAGGTGAGAAAGAATGATCAACCGATGGAAGGAGCCACCAGAGCCACAGGGGTGGCTTCAGCGGAAGCCAGGTCCAGGGGGAAGTTATGAGCGTTGCGCTCGTGCATCACTTCCATGCCCAGGTTGGCGCGGTTCAGCACATCAGCCCAGGTGTTCAGCACACGGCCTTGGCCGTCAAGAATCGACTGGTTGAAGTTGAAACCGTTCAGGTTGAAGGCCATCGTGCTCACGCCCAGGGCGGTGAACCAGATCCCCACCACAGGCCAGGCGGCCAGGAAGAAGTGAAGGCTGCGGCTGTTGTTGAAGGAGGCGTATTGGAAGATCAGGCGACCGAAGTAACCGTGGGCGGCCACGATGTTGTAGGTCTCTTCCTCTTGGCCAAACTTGTAACCGTAGTTCTGGCTCTCGCTCTCAGTGGTTTCACGCACTAGGGAGGAGGTCACCAGGGAACCGTGCATGGCGGAGAAGAGGCTGCCGCCGAAGACGCCCGCCACACCCAACATGTGGAAGGGGTGCATCAGGATGTTGTGTTCGGCCTGGAACACCAGCATGAAGTTGAAGGTGCCGGAGATGCCGAGGGGCATGCCATCCGAGAAGGAACCCTGACCGAAGGGATAGATCAAGAAGACGGCGGAGGCGGCGGCCACAGGAGCGCTGTAAGCGACGCAGATCCAGGGGCGCATGCCCAGGCGGTAGGAGAGTTCCCACTCGCGGCCCATGTAGCAGAAGATGCCGATCAGGAAGTGGAACACCACCAGCTGGTAAGGACCACCGTTGTAAAGCCACTCATCGAGGCTGGCGGCTTCCCAGATGGGATAGAAGTGAAGGCCAATGGCGTTGCTGGAGGGAACCACAGCGCCGGAAATGATGTTGTTGCCGTAGATCAGGGAGCCGGCGACGGGCTCGCGGATGCCATCAATGTCCACCGGAGGGGCGGCGATGAAGGCAACGATGAAGCAGATGGTGGCGGCCAGCAGGGTGGGGATCATCAGCACACCGAACCAACCGACATAAAGACGGTTGTTGGTGGAGGTGACCCACTCACAGAACTGGTTCCACGCCGAAGCGCCGGAGCGCTGTTGGAGAGTGGCTGTCATGAGAACGGTAGAGGTGTCGAGTACGCCAACCCCGAAGGGAGGACGCGGGACGGATGGAAGGACGGAAAACCGCCTGGGCCTCCGTCGCTCTGAAGTGTAACGGACTGTTGCGGCTTTTGTGAAGGGGGTTCATGAAGAAAGTTTCCGAGGGCTGGGCAA
>JBKCPG010000035.1:0-8525 GCA_046309395.1 Cyanobacteriota bacterium
AGCCAGAGGGGCACCCGGAAAGCCCGGTGGCAGAGCATGCGGTGGTAGCCAATCGTCACCCCCAGGCAGGCCGTCACCCAATAGAGCACCAGCAGCGTCACCACCGCCTGCCAGCTCCAGAATTGGGGCAGCAGGGCGAACACCGCCAGGCCATGCACCACGGCCATGAAGCCCAAGGTGCCCCAATTCTGGAGCTGGCAGGCGGTGGTGACGCTGCTGGTGCTCTATTGGGTGACGGCCTGCCTGGGGGTGACGATTGGCTACCACCGCATGCTCTGCCACCGGGCTTTCCGGGTGCCCCTCTGGCTGGAGCGGTTCTTCGCCACCTGCGGCGCCCTGAGCTGCCAGCACGGACCGATTGACTGGGTGGGGTTGCACCGCCATCACCACAAGTTTTCCGATACGGACGCCGATCATCACGACAGCAACAAGGGCTTCTGGTGGAGCCACATGCTCTGGATGTTCGAGGAGATTCCAGCGTTGGAGGCGGTGCCTCGGCTCACGGGGGATTTGGCCCGCGATCCCTACTACCGCTGGCTGAACAATTGGTTCCTCCCCCTTCAGGTGGTGCTCGGGCTGTTTCTCTTCTGGCTGGGCACGGTGAGCGGCGCCGGCGGCTGGGCCCTGGTGCTGTGGGGGATCCCCCTGCGCCTGGTGGTGGTGTACCACGTCACCTGGCTGGTGAATTCCGCCACCCACGCCTGGGGCCAGGTCAGCCACGAGAGCGGCGACCGGTCGCGCAACAACCCCTGGGTGGCCGCGCTCACCTTCGGTGAGGGCTGGCACAACAACCACCATGCCTTCCCCCATTCCGCGCGCCACGGCTTCGGGCGTCAGATCGACCTCACCTGGCTGCACATCCGGCTGATGCAAAAGCTGGGTCTGGCCACCCACGTGAGGCTGCCCCGCACGGCGGCTGGCGGCCAGGGGGCCTGATCCCCCTGTCGTAGGGTCAATAGTTCCTGTTCCAACCGTCTCGAGGGTCGCCGTCATGGCCAAGCGCGTACAAGTCGTTCTCAACGAGGACGTGTTGAGCCTGGGCAAGGATGGCGACCTGGTGGAGGTGGCTCCGGGCTATGCCCGGAATTTTTTGGTGCCCACCGGCAAGGCGGTGCCAGTGACGTCGGCGGTGCTGCGGCAGGTGGAGCACCGCCGGGCGAAGGAGGCGGAGCGCCAGGCGGCCCTCAAGGCCGAGGCGGAAACCCTCCGCACGGCCCTCAACACCATCGGCCGCTTCACGGTGAAGAAGCAAACTGGCGGCGACGACGTGTTGTTCGGCACGGTCACCAATGGTGATGTGGCCGAGGCCATCGAGAAGGCCACCAACAAAACGCTCGACCGTCGTGACATCTTGGTGCCCGACATCCACCGCACGGGCTCTTACAAGGTACAGGTGAAGCTTCACCCCGAGGTGGTGGCGGAGATCAATTTGGAAGTGGTGGGGGGCTGAGCCCCCGGAACGGGCCGTCCACCGCCTCGGGATCAGTGCCTGGGGGTGATGTGGCGAACGAAGTTCCCCGGAGGCCTCAACAGGGTTGGGGCTTTTTTGGCTTGGGCTGGGTCGCGCGGTTGATCGTGGAGCCGCCAAGGCCTTGCGAGAAGAGCGATGCCTTGGCCAGAAACACTCTTTCCGCAGCGGAGTGTTGTTGCCCCCATCAGGAAGGTCCGACCCTGGAGATGTGAAGATATTTTGCAGGCAAGATTCGGGATATATTGTAGTTTCTACGATTTGATTTCATCCTGCTCAAGGCCAAGCGAATGAAGGGGCTGGCACACGCGCGTAAGCATCCTTCTCGGCGATTTCTTCGGGGGGCAAGAACTCTCTTCCTGCCATGTCTCGCCCTCGCCGTCCTGCTGATCGTGGTTCCCTTCGGCTCCCAGGCCGCGCCGCCGGGGCTATCCACGTCACCCCCTCTGGCGACGCCATCGCCACAGGCCATCCCTTTGGCTCCGGTGCCAATGCCGAGTGGGGCGATCCAGGGGAGGCAACCATCTGGTCTGCTCACCGAGTCGCAAGGCGATGGCCAAAAGCAGCTGATCCCTGACGCCGCTTGGCTGAGGTTTTGGCTCTATCTCTGTGTCATCGTCGGCGGTGCGTTTGGGGGATTGATCTATGGTCTGAGTCGGAATCGTGGCGCCGTGATTCCCCACTTCATGCGTTTGCAGGATGTGGGCGGAGCCTCTGGATTTCAGAAGCTAGACCTGGGTTTCCTTGGCGACATGCTGATTGGCATCGGCGGAGGAATCATTGTGTTCAACTTGGTTCCCCAGGCGGATAGGGATATTTTCGAGTCCCTGTTTTTGAATTATAGCGATGTCGGCAAGGTCGCGAGTTTGCTGATGAAGATCATGGCGCTCTCACTGATTGGCGGCTTCGCTGGTATTAGCTTGTTCGACGAAGCGGCAAAGAGGATTAGCCGTGAACTGGAAGAGGTTCGCGCCCAAGCCCAGGCCAACAGTGGACTGATCCATCAACTGAAAAGCGTCGACGCTTTGGAAGCGCAGATCCAGTCCTTGCTCAATCCCTTGATTGACCCGTCCTTTCCCCCGCTCAACGAGTCGCAGAAAGAAGCATTCAAGCAGCTCCTGATCAAAGCTCCCAAAAACCTGCGCAACAAAGTGTTCGAACGTCTTCAGACCGCCTTTAATGCCCATTTGATCAGCAGCCATGACATCCGATTAAGCCCACAAGAGATTAACATTCGATTAAATCTTCAAGAGTGTCTAACGGCGGGATTTGATGCACTACTTGCCGCCGCGGACGACTATGAACAAAAAACGAAGGAGAAAGATGTCGATAAGCACCGCTATCTGGCCCACAAGGGATTCATCCATGACCAATTGGCCATTGGCAATGAGTTGAAAGGCCTTCAGGCCACTCAACATTGGCTTCAGGGAGAGGAAGACCTGAGTGGAGCCATTCGGTTAAGGGATGAGATCCCCGCGGATCGGGAAAATTACTGGTTTTATACTCTTGAGCGCATGCTCTGCCGGTACAAGCTTGGCAAACGCGAGGACGTCATCGCGGAAATTAACAGTCAGGCGGTGGAACGGTGGGTCCATAAAAATCGTGGAGTGATCAGCGCGAGCCTGAAGATTCAGCCGGATGATTTCCTCGACTTCCTCAGATCTCAATTCAAAGACAAACCCCAATGGGCTGAACTGTTCGTCGGTACGGGCTCAGACCTTCCTGTCTCGTGGCAACCCGTCGGCCAACAACCTCTGGTTCAGCAGCCCGTCGAGCAGCCTGGCGTGGTTCAGCAAGTCGCTCAGCCAGGCGTTGTCCAGCGGCCGACTCTCCAGAACGCCCTGGCGCAGAATGGAAATGGGGTGACGTCAGCTGTGCCCTCCGTTCCTCAAGAGCCCCAGCCGAGTGTTTCGCCTACTGTGCAAGCTGGGCCCACAACGGTGCCACAAACCACTCTCCAACGCATTCGCCAGGGAGGGATCCTCTGATGCCCTACATCACCGCCAAGGAAGATGCCGGTCTAAGTCCCGACACCACTCCCGCCTCCGCCGATTCCTTCGTGCCTGCTGGGGGGCGCATCGGCATCGACTGGATTCAGGCGACGGACAACAGCCAACTGGCAACCATCCGCCTGGCGGGTCCTTACACCTTCCCAGGGGGGACGCAACCTCTGGAGCAGGGAGCCTTGCGGTATTTGAATCCCAATCGTTTCCTCATCCCAGACGAGGCCTGGGTTCGGCTCCAACAGGCGTCCCCGGAGTCGAGTTCAGCGAATGCCACAACGGTGTCTACCTCCACAGCCGCGGCCTCCTCCATATCTCTGATCCCGCCGGAGGTGGCCGCTCTCAACCATTATTACGAGAGTTGCCGCTTGGATGCCTACCCGGATCCAGATTCATCGGATGGCTTCCCGATCACGATTGGCTGGGGAAGTACGTTCTATAAAGATGGCTCGCCAATTCAATTGGGAGAGAAAGTTACTCAGGCCGAAGCAGATGAGATCTACGCGTTTAATTGTTACCATAAGTTTTGGAAGATTCTGCAAGACAAAATTCCTTATTGGGAGGAGATGACGGATAAGCAGAGGGCCGCACTCTGTAGCTTTGCCTACAACAACGGGTCGAAGTTTTATGGCGGTCCCAATCACGACACCATCACCAGAAATCTGAGCGAACGCAACTGGAGCGCGATTCCCGGGACGCTGATGATGTATCGAAACCCGGGGGGGAGCGCGGAAGTGGGCCTTGGTCGGCGACGCCGGGCGGAGGGGTTGATTTGGATCGGCGTTGAACCCAAAGCCGCCTGCGCGCAAGCGCATCAAGAAATCCAATCCCCGGAGGATTGCGAGCGCTACGAGCAACAACTCAAGAATCATCCCCCCCGCCTTGCTCCCTCCACTCCGTCTGCCCCACCCGCGCAACAGGGAACCCCTCCCTCACAGCTCAGCCCCACTCTCTCAACCCCTGTCCCTTCCCGTCCCAATCCCCTCGGGATCTGGATGCCTCCTCCTGGGGTGACCGACTTCACGATTCCCGTGAAGCATTACACCCAATGTGACAACACTGGTGGACGGGGATATCGGGAATGTTTCAAGACAAGTTGCACAATGTTGGTCGATCACATCACCAAGGGCAAGCTCAGCGCGATCCGGCAGGAAAAGGGGCTGGCCGAACCGGAAGATGTTTATCAGACGTTCATGGACGGGGATACAACCAATCCAGCGGTTCATATCCGTGCTTTAAACAGGCTTGGAATCGATGCTTACTTCACCATGTCCGCATCAATCAAAGATGTGGAAACCTCCCTTGACTGTGGTATCCCTGTGCCCATCGGCGTCAAGTACAAAGCCTACACCGATGGAGGAGGTGGTCATTGGGTGCTGGTGAATGGAAGGGGCCCCAAGGGTTGGGATGTGCTCTGTCCCTTTGGCATTCGCAATGGGTCAACGGATGCCTGGATTCAACTCTTCCAAACCGAAGCCGACGCAAAAGCCGATAGCTTCTCTTTGGGTTTGTTGAAGTCCATTTTTACTGACCTTGGCCCTGAAAATGGCTACGCGATTTTTGTGACCAAAGTGAATGGAATCCCGACGGGCGTCTCGAGGTCAATGTGATGGCATTTGCGCTGTTCTCCTGATGGCACAACCACTCCCATTGCTGAGGCGATGGCTGGTGTCTTGGCCCATCCTTCAACTCTGCTGGATCCTCTCTTTCGGCATGGTCACCTTCCTGAGCTTGCCTGCGGATGCGCGCCATGAAGGCAGGAGGTTTCGTGTTGTGGATCCCACGGGTACCCCTCTCAATATTCGCGATACCGATGGTGATATCGTCTGCCAGGTCCCCAATGGCAGCCTGCTGATCGGTTCCGTGATTTGGGACACAGTTGGACCTCGGCATAGCAAGAACGTGGTAGGAGTTCGCAGCCCAAGTGTTTTGCTTGCCAATGGAGATGAATGTTTGGGATATGCCTATCGTCCTTATCTGCAAGAAATTAAGTGAGTTGCAATTCGGCGGCCGCGTGTGTTTTCCAGGTTCCGAATGAGTCTATTCCTTGGTGATAGACTTCGCGGCCATGTTCATGTAAAGAGCCAGGCTGAGATCATAGATCGTCACTTTCCGGCGGGCATCCCAAGTTGTGAGCGCGACGGTGACGTGGTTGAACACGTTGCGCCACTCCGGATGATGTCCAAGAATTTTGCAGTGAGCAGACACAAGCTCCATGAAATCTGCTGCTTGATTGAAGCCATGAAACTTGAAGGTCTTGGCTAAATAGCGGGCATCCGCATTGCCAAAATTGTCAATATACCAACCCTCGTAGTCGTCGTAGGCGAGAATTGTGCTCAGTTCTGTATCCGCAAGTGGCTGAGTTCTCGCCTTGGCTGAATCCGGTTTTGGATATTCGTCTTGATCGGGGCGTTTTTTGAGGCTGAGCTTGACGGCGATTCTATCTAGCAAGGGACCGATCATGCTTGGCCAGCTCGCGTAGTCAATGTGTTCCGCTTGAAGATCCAAGAGGAAGCTGATTGCCGCTGGCAGGGAAAATTGATCAAAACGACGATCGCAATCCACAAAGAGGGGAATTACATGGCGTTGGTTGAGGCCATATTGATCACTCGTTGGCATGCCAAGCGGAGCCGTATGAGAGTGGACTAATTCCTTGGCCACCCAGTCGATGCCCTCAGGCCTGGTGGTTTCACGCCCCTGAAGGGGCATCCAGTTCTTGCCGATCAGGGCGATTGTGGCATGGGCCTCATCGATCAGATTTTTGATCCGATCGGGGAATGGTTCACCGGGGGCAAGGGCTTCAACGTCAACCGCCACACGAACGAACTGAATCCTTTTCTCGATCTCGTTCTTTAAGAGCAAGGCGATCGGCGCGGTGTCCTGTCGGCGGTAGCTGATGAAGAATGTAAATGGTTGCATGCGAATCCCTGGAGTTACCGGATGGCTGGCGGGCAATGTGTCTGGTTAAAAAGCTAGCTGAGAAGCCGATCGCGAAGACCATTCAAAAGCATCCCCCTTCCAGCATTCATGTCAAGAAGTTTCCCGCGCCTCCAGCGGCAAGGGTCCCATGGCAACCCTCGCCAACAAGGAATCAGGCTTGTCGCCTGAGCCAATCCCCAACCGTCACGAACAACCCTGACGAAGTGGTGGCGCCCGTCAATAGGTCGCGCCCGTGCGTCGTTGATGGATCGCCGTGGTGCCTTCGGGATCCAGCACACCCCCTTGTTGGGCTTCGGCGTAAAGAAGCCAGTGATCGCCGCAATCCATGCGTTGCCTCACCGCGGCCTCGATCCACGCCAGGGCCTCCTCCAGGATGGGCTGTTGGCCGGGGCTCTGGCTGATCGTCAGTCCCTCGAAGCGATCCGCGCCAGGCACAAAGGGGCTGAGGAAATGCTTCATGGCGCCTTTCTCTCGGCCGGCCGCCAGCACATTCAACGCGCACAGGTCGCCGATGTGCAGCAGCCCCTCCACGGCCCGGTCCTTGGCCACGGCCACGGTGAAGCCCGGCGGGGTGAAGCTGGCCTGGCTCACCCAGCTCGCCACCATGGCGCCACTCAGGGCCGTCTCGCCCTCCCCTTTGTGGGCCGTCAACACGCAGAGGGAGCCCACCACCCGACCCAGGGCCTGGATGGCCGGTTGGCTGCGGCTTTCCCGCAGGCCGCCGCCCGGGCTGCGCAATTGGCGTTTGCGCTGTTCCGTTTGCAACTGGCGGCCCAGGGCGGTGCCCGTTTCCTCCAGGGATTGCAGCGTGGGTGGATCCGGGCTGAAGCGGACCCGAATCGGCTCAAAGGCGAAGGGGAAACCCCCGTCGCGCAACTTGCTCTCCAGCAAATCAATCGCCTCGCCACTCCAGCCGAAGCTGCCAAACACCCCCACCGGCTTGGCCCGGTCGCCCTCGGCCAGCACCGTGCCCAGGGCCGACACGATCGGCGTGGGGGCGTGGCCCCCCAGGGTGGGGGAGCCGATCAGCAGGGCGTCGCAGCCGCGAATGGCGGCCAACAACTGCTCGTTGGCGCTGAACTCGCAGTTGATGCTCTCCACCCGCACTCCCGTGCGGGACACGCCGCGGGCCAGGGCATCGGCGATGGCGGCGGTGTTGCCGTAGGCGCTGGCGTAGAGCAGGGCCACGGAAAGGCGCGCCCGGCTCTGGCCCTCCCCCCAACGGCGGTAATCGCTCAGCAAACTGCGCCAGCTGGTGGTGATCGCCGGCCCATGGAACGGGGCGATCACGCGAATCGGCAGGTCGTCAAGGCGGTCGAGCACGCTTTCCACCTGTCGGGCCATGGGCGCCATCAGGCAGTCGTAAAACCAGCGGCGATCCTCCTCCGTGCTGCTCCGGTTCACCTCGGCAAAGGCCTCTCCGCAGATGTGAGCGGAGAAAAATTTGCTGCTCATCAACAGGCCCGTGCTCTCCTCAAAGGCCATCAGCCCGCCAGGCCAACGGGGGGTGGGCACGGGGATCAACCGCAGCCGCAGGTCTCCCGCCAGGGGCCGGCACACCTCCTGCTTCACCACATCGATCGAGGGCAGGGGCGGCGGCTCGGCCGCCTCTGGGGCCTCTGGGGCCGCGGGGCGCCGCTGCTCCCAGAGCTCCCGCACCAGCTTGGCACCGGCGTTGGAGGCCACCAGGGCCAACCGCGGCCAGCGCTCCACCATCGCCCGCAGCAGCTCCACCCGGTTGGGGTTCACGACCTCCACCACCACCTTCAACGGGGCGTCGGCCGGGACCCGCTCCGCCAGGGCGGCGAAAAACGGCTCGGCGTAGGTCATCCCCGGCGGATGGATCAGCACCGGCGGCACGGAGTGGCCATCGGCGGCGGTGCCCGCCTCAAACAGAAAGCTGTTGGCCGTGGTGCCCCGCTCCAGGGCGTATTCCACCTCGAAGCGCAGTCGCCGGGGGCTGAGGCCTCGCAGGCAGAGCAGCCCCGGGTCGATCGGCAGGGTGAGCACCGAGCGATCCGGGGAGCTTGTGGTGGAAACGGGATCCGCGGGAAGGGGCTCGTTGGCGGATGGCGGAGCGGAGAGGTGGGCCATGGGTCAAGCTTGGCCTGGGG
>JBKCPG010000036.1:0-3322 GCA_046309395.1 Cyanobacteriota bacterium
CTTCCGCATGCTGCGCTACAGCGACCCGGAGCGGGCCCGAAGCCTGGAGGCCCAAGCCCAAGCCCAGATCGAGCGCCACTGGGCGATCTACCAGGCCCTGGCCCAAGCCTGCGAACCGGAGGAGACACCCGCGAGTTGAGCCCCTTCAGGGCAGGGCGCGGGTGGACGTGGTGGGTTTTGGAAACAGCTCCTTGCTTGGAGCACCCCGAGTTGCCCTGGCGTGAAGGGTCGGCTCAGGCCGAATCGTTTCGTTTGAAGGGGCCGCCCCCCGCCATCACTCACCGCGCTGGAAGATCGTCTTGCCTTCCTTGATGGTGGCCATCACCTTGACCTCCTTGATCGACATCGGATCGATGATCGTCATCGCCTTCGAAGCCGGTATGGCCAAACCCCACTCATTCCTCCAGCCCCTTGAACACCGCATCCTCCGGATCCTTGTGGAACTCAATCGAAATCTTGGTCCAGAGGTCATCGGGCAGATCGTTGAGCCCGCGGCGGGCGGAGACGGGCATCAGCAGCACCTTGGCCTGCTTTTCCACGGCCAGTTCAGCGATGGCGATGGCATTGGGGATCATCTCGATGGAGCCGCCCAGGTTGAGGGAGCCGACGATGATCGTGCTGCCGCGGGTGTTGCGATCGAGGAGGACGCCCACCAGGGCCACCATGACTGGTAAGCCAAGGCCGGCGCCGCCGCGGTCGTTGTCCATGGCGCGCAGCTGGATGGAGATCTCATGTCCGCGGGGGTCGCGGTCGCCCACAAGGCTCTTGGCGCGGGCGTAGACGTTCTCCTCGCCCACCTTGGTGCTTTCACGGAAGGCAGGCGGAACGGGCTGGTTGAGGATCTTGACCCCGCTGCCCGGTCCCACAGCCACCTCAATCCGATAAAGGCTGGGGCCGGTTTCACCGGTGCCGGGGCTGATGGCCCACACCTGGCCAGGCGGCAGGGGATCGCCGTCAATGGCATCGTCGCTGTGGAGCTCGGGGGTGGCCACGAACTTCTCGACCCCATCAAGGCCGAGGGTGTAGCTGAAGTGGGTGTTGCGGAACTCACTTTTCAGGCAGCGTTTCTGCTGCACCTTCACCCGCCGGTGTGATTCCCAGGCCAGACGCACGATCCATTCGAGATCCTCGTCGGGGATCGCCATGGCGGAATCGGGGAACAGCAGCTTGATCAGAGCGCTCACCGCTTTGTTGACGCCCTCGATGTCGCGGCCGCTGAGGGCACCGCCGAGCTGGATGCGGTTCTGCATCGCCGCCAGGCGGCTGCCATCGCGCAGGCGGCTCCAGCACTCGCTGAGGAAGTCGCTCACCAAGCCGAAGTGGCTGGTGAGGTGCTCATTGGGGTTGAGCTTGGGGAAATCCCAGCCCGGGGCGTAGGCGTGGATGCGGTCTTGGAAGGCCGTGTCGTCGCGCATTTCGCGCGGGAGGGGGCTGAGCAGGTGGCCGATGCGCTGCTGCTGTTCCACTTCGACATCGAAGTTGCCGTCCATCACGATCCCGCCCTCGGCGCGGATGCTCTCCTTGCCTCGGCTGAACTCGCCGGAAGCCATGTAGCCCTTGAGGATGTTGACGCCGTCCTTCTGATCGAACGACACGCCGGCCACCTCGTCGAAGCAGACCACGTCGTATTGGCAGACAAGGCCGCGCTGGCCGTTGCTGTTGTTGACGAACATCTTGGCGACGGTGGCCTTGCCGCCTGAGATCAGGTGCGAGTAGGGCGAGATCTGCTGGAACAGGTGGCTCTTGCCTGTGCCGCGTGGGCCCAGCTCCACCAGATTGAAGTTGCGCTCCACAAAGGGAGCCATGCGCAGCAGCACCACCATCTTGGCCCGCTCATCGAGAGCGGTTGGCCCCAAGCCGATAGAGCGGATCAGGAAGTCACGCCACTCCTCGGTGGTGAAAGCAGCTCGACCCTTGGCCAGGATCCCCAGCACGTTGGGGTTGGACATCTGGATCGGCCGGAGCCCGGCGATGCGGAACGGCCTCCCGTTGCGCTCCTGGGCGATGACCGAGTCGTACTCCAGTGAAACCTCGGCGTAGAAGCCATCGGTGAGCATGCGCTCGTTGGCGCGAACGAGCTCGTCGTCGATCTGGGCGTCCTTGATGGCGAGGCTGGGCACCTCTGCCGCGTAGGAATCGCCGCGGGTGTCGAGCCGGGCCCGCACGATGTCGATGATCTTGACGCTGCCCTGATCACGAGAGCGGGCCTTGAAGAGCTCCTCCTCGCCAGTGCGCACCGTGCGCCCCTGGAGCTGTTTCTCGACGATCCGCAGACCTTCTTCGATCTCGGCGGGATCGGTGCTGGCGCAGTAGCGGCCCAGCAGGAACTCCACCACGTAGGTGGGCACCGGGTACTGGCGAGAGTATTTGCGCACCAGGTCTTTGCGGACCAGGAAGCCATCGAAAGCCTTGGCCCCGAGCTGATCAAGATGGTCCATCTCGCCGGTGACAGCTGGTGTGGTGGTCATGGCAACACCTCTAGCCGCAGCAGCGATGCTGCTTGCTTGAGTCTGCGATCAAAACAGGCGAAGGTCAGAGGTTGTTCCGTGCTCTGGCAGAGTTCTTGGGCCGCTGCCAGTTGCACGCTGTCGAAGCCACGGAGAGCGAAAACATCGGCGAATCGGCCAGCTGTTTCAACGAGCCGCTGACTGACCTCGACAATCGTGCACTGATGCCAGCGATGGATCAGATGCTGACGGGCCTGTTCAATGTCATCTCCACTGATCGGATCTTCTCTCTGACGGCGGGCCATGCCCGCCATGGCCTCTGCCCAGGTGATCCGACAGACCGCAATGGCTTGAGCGTGCGAGCTGCTCTCCACCATTTGATCTGAGCCGGGCTCACTGATCAGCAACTTAATCAGGGCACTGGTGTCGCAGAACAGGATCACCAGTTCAACCCCGATCTTCCATCACGATTTCGCTGACGAGTTTGCCCTGTCCACGCAGCTTCACACGTGGAGGAAACTCTGGCTTTTGACCATTCCAGCTGACGATCCCTGCGTCAATGGCCTTCTGCAGGGGGTTGGCATCCTTGGAATCTGGCTGCCTGATGCCTGTGATGCGGGCGATCGGCTTGCGATGGGAGGTGACCTCCACCACCTCGCCGGCCTGCACCCGGCCGAGCCATTCGGAGAGGTGGGTTTTGAGATCCCGCACCGAAACCTGGCTTGCGACTACTTCAGACACGCCTGATCCTCCATTTGCGACCACTTTAGCCGTCTCCCACCACGGTGCGGCGTTGGGCGATCACGCGGCCATCAGGGCTTAAGAGCACCGCTAACACCGCAGCTCCCACCAGCTCGTCATCTTCCACCAGCAGG
>JBKCPG010000037.1:0-3584 GCA_046309395.1 Cyanobacteriota bacterium
CGCCGGCCTCTCCGCTGGGACGTGACCAGCCCGCGCACCCTACAGTTTGCCCTTGGCAGCCGGAGGGCGCGTGCGGCCTGAGCTCGATCGGGTGATCGAAGTGGACAATCTTCCCCTGCCCCTGCGGGCCCAGCTGCCGAACAGCCAGAGACCCTGGGGTTGCACCTGCTCCACGAGGGCGGCGAGGGCTGGCAGCAACTGCGCCCGCAGGGGCAAGGGAAGATTGTCCACTTCGATCAGCCGATCGAGCTCAGGCCGCACGCGCCCTCTGGCTGCCAAGGGCTAACTGTAGGGCGCGCGTCACGTCCCAGCGGAGAGGCCGGCGAGCAGCTCGCGCAGCGCGGCGATCTTGGGCTGGTCGGCCGGGGCCAGGCGCCCCTGGCGCTCCAAGGTTTCCAGCAGGCTGCGGGCCCGCTGGAGCGGGGCGGCGCTGGGGGGATCGGCCGCCAGGCCGGCCTTCACCAGCGAGCTCGCCAGATCGATTTGAAGATCGGCGCGATCGGGCTCTGCCTTGGCCAGGCGCTCAGCGATGTCCAGGCTGTTTTGATAGGCCTGGCGTGCGGGCTCCCCCTGTCCGAGGGCCTGATAGAGATCGCCCATCCGTTCGTAGGAGACGGAGAGATCGCGCTGAAGATCGGCGCGATCGGGCTCGGCCTTGGCCAGGCGCTCCCGGATGTGCAGGCTGTTTTGATAGGCCTGACGGGCGGGCTCCCCCTGGCCGAGGGCCCGATAGAGATCGCCCATCCGTTCGTAGGAGACGGAGAGATCGCGCTGAAGATCGGCGCGACCGGGCTCGGCCTTAGCCAGGCGCTCCCTGATTTGCAGGCTGTTTTGATAGGCCTGACGGGCGGGCTCCCCCTGGCCGAGGGCCCGATAGAGATCGCCCATCCGTTCGTAGGAGACGGAGAGATCGCGCTGAAGATCGGCGCGATCGGGCTCGGCCTTGGCCAGGCGCTCCTGCCGCTCCAGCAGCTGCCTTGAACGCAAAAAGGCCCGCTCCGTTTGGCCCAGCGCCAGATGGGCACTGGCCTCCGCGTCCGCGATCCAGGGGAAGCCGCCGTGCTCCAGTGGCAGGGTGTCGAGCACCTCAGCGGCCAGGCTGGCGACGGCCAGGGTTTGGCTCTGTTCCTGCAGCTTCTTCAGGCAGCCCTGGGCCACGACCGCCGCCTGGTCGAACTGCCCGCCTTGCAGGTAATTGCGCAGGGCCTCGATGCCGTCCGCCAAGGCGTGGCTCTCGTTTTGGACCCGCCAGAGCCTGTAGTCGCCGGCCCGGCGGCAGCGCTCCGCCAGCTCGCTCGGCGCGCTCCGCTCCGCCAGGCCCTCGGCGGTCCAGCGGTGCACCCAGGCCTGGCCTTCGCTGTCGCGCACCACCAGCGAGAGGGCCGCGAGGCGCTCCAGCGCCGGCCCCACCGCGGCGGCCTCCAGCTCCGGCGCCAACATCCGCGCCAGCCCCTGGGGCGCCAGCGGCAGGTTGGACACCGCCAGTTGCAGCAACACCGCCTCGTCGCCCCGCTGGCGGGCGATCGCCAGCAGCTCTTCCAACAACACATCCCGCAGCCCCAGCGCCACCGTTTGCCGCAGCCGCTCCTCCAGCCCCGCCGCCGGCGCGCCCAGCTCCAGGCCCGCGGCCGCCAGGGACTGGCGCAGCCGCTGGGTGACCGCCGGCAGCCGGCCCTCCCCCTGGCTGAGCAGGGCATCGAGAAACTCCAGCAGCCGCGGATGGCCGCCGATCAGCCGCAAAGCCGCCCCCACCTCCTCCGCCGGCCGCTGGCGCAGGCCTGGCAGGCGCTGCACCAGCTTGCGGGTTTCGGCCGCGCTCAAGGGGCCCAGCTCCACCTCCCGCACCCTCTCCCCGCCCGAGGGCAGGGGGTGGCGGCAAGTGAGCAGCAGCCGGCCCCGCCGCGCCGCCGCGAGCAACCGCTCCAGCTGGGCTCCCGCATCGGGATCCAGAAAGGCTGCGCCGCCGGGGCTCAGGTTTTGCTCGAAGTCGTCGAGCACGAGCAACAGCGGCTCCTGGGCCAGCAGCTGGCTCAAGAGCCGCCAGCGCAGCTCGTCCTCCAGGGTTGGCTGGAGCAGCAGCTCGGCCAGCGGCCGGGCGCTGGCGCGGCCCACCTGCAACAGGGCCAGGCCCACCTCCAGGCCGATCGTCCGCAGGTCCAGCCGGCCGCTGTGGCTGGCGATCGTCCAGCCATCCTCCGCCAGTCGCTGCATCACCCGGCCCGCCAGGCTGCTCTTGCCCACCCCGCCGATGCCCCGCAGCAGCACCCCACCGCTCTGGTTGCCGTCGCGAAGGCATCGCAGGGTGACCCGCAGCTCGCGCCGACGGCCCACCAGATCGCCAATCGCCAGTTGGGGCACGGGCCCCGCCAGCTGGCGCACCGGCGGCTCCCGCAGCGGCTCCTTGTCGCGCCCGAAATCGGCCAGGGGCCGTTCCTCCCCCGCCCCATAGAGGGCCGCGGTGGCGGCCTCCGGCCAATGCTCCACCGGCGGTGCCCCCTGGCTGAGTTGACGCTGCCGCTCCGCTTCCAGCTCATTGCGGGCCGCCGCCAGGGCCCGGCCGGCCAGCACCGGCTCGCGGCGGCTGAGATGGCTATAGAACGCTCGGGCCAGTTCACTGGCGTAGCGGTCGCTCACGCTGGTTTGCATCGCCACCACGCTGGGAATGCCCGCCTGGATCAATGCCTGGGCCAGGCTGGCGCCCACGCCGGCCTCCACGCCGCCGTGGCAGGCGTTGAGCACCACCAGCGGCAGCGGCCGCCCCAGCTGTCGCAGCGGCGCCACCAGCTCCGCCGCCGTGACGGGCACCGCCTGGCCGTCCTCATCCTCCAGCTCCAGGCTGCCGGGGCTGCCATGGCAGCTCAGATGCAGCACGTGGTAGGCGTCTGCCTCGATCGCCGCGGCGATCGCCTCGGGGTGGCCCACCTCCAGGATCTTCACCTCCACGTTGTCGAGCCGCTGGGCCGGCTCTACCGCATCGAGAATGTTTTGCAGCTCCCGCTCGTGGTCGAGCACCGCCGCTGCCGCGCGGCCCTCATCGGGGGCCCCCACCGCCACCAACACCTTCAAAGGCCCCGCCAAGGGGGGTTGCGGAGGCGTGGCTAGCCCCGGCAGGCGGCGCCGCACCACCACCGCCGGCTGGAGGGCCAGCAAGCGGCCATCGGGCAGCCGCAGCGCCTCAAACGGCAATCCCAACAGCTCCGGATCCTCCGCCTCGATCTCCACCAACACCGTGTCGCCGATGCCGGCCCCATCCACCCGCCGCGCCAGGGCCTCGGCCGCGCCCGGCGGCAGGCAGAAGGCCGCCAGGGCGTGCCCCAGGGCCAGCAGCTCCGATTCCAGGGCGGCACGATCGGCGGTGGCCCAATCGCGGGCGCTGGCGCCAAAGCCCCGCAGGAAGGCGCGGCGACCCTCCCGCACTGCGGCCGGCACCTCCGGGCACGTCGCCGCGAACGGGGGTTGCTCGCCGATCTTGGCCATCACCGCAATGGCGCCCGCCGCCCCCCCCTCCAGCCGCACCCCCACCCGCTCCAGGCGCCCGTCCGGCGGCTGGCCCAGGGGCGGCGGGCCGGAACGGCGCGCCAGCA
>JBKCPG010000038.1:0-3496 GCA_046309395.1 Cyanobacteriota bacterium
GGCCTACGCCGAGGCCGACTTCGCCGCCTGTAGTGGAGCGCGGACGTTGCATGCCCCATCGGTGGCGTTTATGGTGCCCAGCACGCCTGTAGCCCCGCGCCGCCGTGACCCTTTCCGTGCCGCCCCTCTCGGTCAGTTCCCCCGCAGCCCCCGAGGGCAACGGGGCAACTGGAACCAGTCCCCAGGAGGCGGCGGACCACCGCCACGATTTCCCGGCCACCGCCCCGGCGGCGAATCCGGTGTTCTATCGCACCTACAGCCGCAAGGGTCCGGGGGGAAGGGAGAGCTGGCGGGAGGTGGTGGAGCGCAACTTGGAGGGGCTCCGGCGGCTGGGGTCGCTGAACGGGGAGGAGGTGGAGCTGCTCCGACGGATGCAGTTGGAGCAGAAGGCGCTGCCCTCGGGCCGTTGGCTGTGGATCGGCGGCACGGAATGGATCGCCCAGCCGGAAAACTTCAGTGGCGCCTACAACTGCACCTCCACCAACCTGGTGGATTGGGAAGCCTTCGCCCTGATGATGGACCTGGCGATGATGGGTTGCGGCACGGGGGCGATCATCGAGCCCCATCTGATCAACCGCCTGCCCGCGGTGCGCAACGAGCTGCGGATCGTGGGCGTGACGGACATCGGCGCCACCCCGGCGGAGCTGAGGCGGGAGCGCACCACCCACACGATTGAGGGGCACCAGGTGGCGATCAAGGTGGGCGACACCCGGCAGGGGTGGGTGGAGAGCTACCGGCTGCTGCTGGAGTTGAGCGGCGATCAGCGCTTTGGCGAGGAGCCGATTGAGGTGCGGGTGGATTTATCCGATGTGCGGCCGGTGGGGGAGCGGCTGAAGGGCTTTGGCGGGATGGCCAACCCGGTGAAGTTGAAGGATTTGTACGGGCGGGTGGCGCAGATCCTGAATCGGGCGCGGGGCCGGCGGCTCACGTCGGTGGAGTGCTGCCTGTTGATTGATGAGGCGGCGGTGACGATCGTGGCGGGCAACATCCGCCGCAGCGCCGGGATGCGGCAGTTTTCGGCGGAGGACAGGGAGGCGTCAACAGCCAAGGACAACCTGTGGCAACAGGACAGCGAGGGCAACTGGCGGATTGATCCGGAGCGGGACGCGTTGCGGATGGCGAACCACACCCGCGTGTTCCACACCCGTCCAAGCCGGGAAACCGTGCTGGAGGCGGTGACGAAGCAGTTTCATTCCGGGGAGGGGGCGATTCAGTTCGCGCCGGAGGCGATCGCCCGCTCCAACGCCGACCTGCTGACCACACCGGAGCTGCGGGAGGAGTTTGTGGGCATCTACTGCGATCAGGGGAAAGAGGAAGCGGGCCGCTGGCTGCGGTTGCACCACCCAGAGATCGAGGAGGCGGAGCTGGAGCACCGGCTGGGCAGGTATGGCTTGAATCCCTGCGGGGAGATTTTGGGAGCTGATTTCCACTGCAATTTGGCGGAGATCCACCTCAACCGGATCGATCCGCGCGACCACCAGGGGCAGGAAGAGGCCTTCCGCGCGGGAGGGATCGCGGTGGCTTGCCTGCTCAATCATCGTTTTGAGGTGGAGCGCTACCGGCGGAGCCGGGCCTGGGATCCGATCGTGGGGGTGAGCTTCACGGGACTGTTTGATTTCTTCGTGGAGGCCTTTGGCACGCCCTGGCTGCAGTGGTGGGAGGCGGGCCGGCCTGATGGGGAGGAAGGGCGAGCGTTCCGGGCGGAGGAGGCGAAGTATTTGAGCCGTTGGCGGCGGATTGTCGATGAGGCGGTGTGGGAGTACTGCGACCGCCATGGCCTGCGACGGCCGAACCGGTGCACCACGGTGCAACCGGCGGGCACCAAGAGCTTGCTCACGGGGGCCTCACCGGGCTGGCATCCGCCGAAGGCGCAGCGCTTCATCCGGCGGATCACGTTCCGCAAGAACGACCCGGTGGCGTTGGCCTGCATGGAGTATGGCTACACGATCGTGCCCAGCCAGAGCGACAAGGATGAGCAGGGTCGTCTGCTGGATGATCCCTTTGATCCACGGTGCACCGAGTGGTTGGTGGAGATTCCCACGGAGGTGAGTTGGGCGAATCTGCCGGGGGCCGACCGGGTGGAGATCAACAATTTCTCAGCCCTGGCCCAGTTTGATTTCTACATGCAGGTGCAGAAGCACTACACGGCCCACAACACATCGGCCACGGTGGAGTTTCGCGAGCATGAGGTGGAGGCGCTGGCGGCGGCGATTCACCGGGCGATCGAGAACGGGGAGGGCTACATCTCGGCGGCGTTGCTGGCGCGGTTCGACGCCAACGCCACGTTCCCGAGGTTGCCGTTCGAGCCGATTGATCGGGCCACCTATTCGCGGTTGCGGGAGGAGGTGGAGGGGCGCCGGCGCAGCGAGGATTTCTTCGAGGCACTGCAGCGTTACGACAACGGCGAGCTGTTGGAGGCCGGTCCAGCGGGCTGTGATTCCGACAAGTGCTTGTTGCCGCAAAGCAAGCCCTAGGGGCCGAGGAGGGAGGGGGCAGCGAGGAGCGGGAGACGCTCGTTGTGACGGTCGGGCAAGCGCCTACCCCAGATCCCTGGGACCAATGCACTTACCGCATAGCGGGCAGAATCCTTGCCCAAGGACGAGAATGGCGAAAGGCACCCAGTCCCAGTGACCGATTCAGCGACGTTCTCCACCCCCGAAGCAAGCGACGAGGATCTGGGGGATCTGCTGCTGGAGGTGCTCCCTGGCGACGGCGGCACAATCGGCAACCAGTCGGCACGGGAGGCCCTGAGTCGAGCGGCGGCGCGCCCGATCAGCGAAGAGGACTACTCAGCGGTCAAAGACCGCCTGGTGGGTCTGGGTGTGATCCTCAAGGGGCAGGGGCGTGGTGGATCCGTGCGCCTGGCAGAGGGCATCGAGGGCGGCAGTCGCCACGAGGCACCCTCAGCGCCAGCGGCGGGCAACGGTCGAGGTCGTGCGAAGAAGGAAGCACCCGCCAAGGATTTCAATGCCGTGCTCTGGGCAAGTGCCGACAAACTTCGCGCCCAGATGGATGCGGCGGAATACAAGCATCTGGTTCTGGGTCTGATCTTTCTGAAATACATCTCAGACACCTTTGCTGAGCATCGGGCGAAGGTGCTGGCCATGGTCAGTTCCCCCGACTCTGACTTCTACCTCGGTGACGACCCAGCTGATCACGAGGCGGCACTGGAGGATCGGGACTATTACACCCAGGAAAACGTGTTCTGGGTGCCTGCCGATGCGCGCTGGGAGGCGCTGCGGGCACGGGCGAAGCAACCTGACATCGGGCAACTGATTGATCGGGCACTGGTTGCCATCGAGAACGAGAACCCAACCCTGCGGGGCAAGTTGGATAAGCGGTTTGGTGCCGCCCAACTGGAACCAGGGCGGATGGGTGAACTGGTGGATCTGATCTCCACCATTGGATTTGCCGACGACCAGCGATCAGGTGATGTGCTGGGTGAGGTCTACGAATACTTCCTCGGTCAGTTCGCCAGCGCAGAAGGCAAGAAGGG
>JBKCPG010000039.1:0-6349 GCA_046309395.1 Cyanobacteriota bacterium
CAGGCCAAGGACGTGTTTGGCAAGCCCGATCTGGCGATCGCCAAATACAAGCTCGCCGTGTTTGTCGATGGGGATCTTTGGCATGGAAATGAGCACAAGCTGCGGGGCCTCGCTTCCATCGAGGCTCTTTTCCCCACCAACACCTCCTTCTGGGCTGAAAAGATTCGCGCCAACATGGCCAGAGACTCACTCGTGAATCAGCGGCTCACCAGCGAGGGATGGGTTGTGGTCCGGCTCTGGGCGTCGGAGATCTCTCGTGATCCCACGGGAGCCGCCCAGATGGTGCTGGATCGCCTGCGAAGCCTGAAGACCGCCCGCCTCTCTCCGCCGGCATCAGTTCTCTGAAGTGTTGCCCGCCTCAAACCTTTCGGGGGGACACCCGCCTCGATCCTGTTCACGCACTCACCGCTTCCCCTCAACATAAAAGTTCCGCCTTCAAGCCAGATCCCATGACCCGCGGCAGCGCCATCGAGCAGGACGGGTCGCGCTTGATGGGGGGGACTTCCGCCCTGGAAAGATGGGTTTTACGCCGAAGCGTTTACACGGTGGTTGCCAGACAAGGAGAGCTATGCGCCTGTGCTCGACTTCCCGGGAGTGATGTCCGAGCGGCCGGAGCCGCTGGAGCGGCTGAGCTGGAGGTGAAAACGGCCAAAAAAGGGGTGCACAGCTTTGTCTATCTCTCCCAGCCGTGATAGCTGATTGAGGAAGACGTTTATTGCGTCCCCTGGGGCTTGGAGTTGGCGGAGGTGGCGGCGGACGCCCCCTCTGTTGTCCTATTTGGTAGGGCATCAGGCCAGCCACTTCAAGGAGGAGGAGCGGCCGGGGGTGAGCGCTGGGCTTTTCAGGGCGTTCCCGTGGCTGGAGAGGAGTCAACGCCCTGGGGTGCTTGGCGATGATCATCTCGCCTCCGGCTTGGGTCCCAGCGTGGATCTTCAACTCGGATGCCCTAGAGCGGAACAGCGCCGTGAGGGGCCGGCGTCATGATCCGTAACCCTCACAGCTTTGGCTGATCCCTCATCAGCCAAAGCTGTGAGGGGCTGTCCGACAACTGTTGGCGGCAGGGCTGAAGGGCATCCACCATCAGCGCGACAGCCACCCAGCCCAGTGAGCCACTGACTGGAACAAGGGCCCAAGCCCCGGGCGCTGGGCCCTCTCGTCGCCACGACTGGCGACCCGGCAGGCCTGGGCAGCCCTCTTGGCTGTCGCCACCATCTCCTTGTCACTCGTGATCGCGGAGGGATCGCGGAGCAGTGGATGATGGACCATGCGCGCGCAAGCCAAGGAGAGCCATCCCTCGGGAGAACCTACCCACAACCGCACTGTTCCATCCCCGCCGCCACTGGCGATCACCCGACCATTTGGGCTGAACGCCAGCGACAAAACTTCTCTCTCGTGGCCCTTCAAGGGATAGCCGACCGACGCGCCGCTCTTCGCGTCCCATAAGCGAATTGTATGATCGTACCCGCCACTGGCGATCAGTCGGCCATCTGGGCTGAGCACCACAGACGTAACCCGTCTCTGATGGCCCATCAGGGGGGAGCCAATCGACACACCGGTCTTCGCGTCCCATAACCTCACTGTCTGATCCCCACCGGCACTAGCGATCACGCGGCCATCATGGCTAAACGCCACGGTATTAACAGATCCATCATGGCCTTTCATTGGGGGGCCGATCGACGCGCCACTCTTCGTATCCCACAGCCGAACCACACCATCCTCACCGCCACTGGCGATCACCCGTCTATCAGGTCTGAACGCCACAGACGAGATGTTTCCCTCATGGCCGTTGGTTGGAGAGCCGAACGACTCACCGCTTTCCGCATTTCTCGCCCGTATGGTTCCATTCTCATCGACACTGGCGACCAGGCGACCATCTGGGCTGAACGCAACAGAGACAATCTCACGCTCATGGTCCTTCAAGGAGTACCCGATCGAAGCGCCGCTCTTCGGGTCCCACAACCGCACCGTGCCCTCCCCATCTCCACTGGCGATCACCCGGTCATCCGGACTGAACACCACCGCAATGACATCTCTCTTATGGCCCTTCATTGGGGAGCCGATCGCCGCTCCGCTTGTCGCATCCCACACCCGCACCGCGCCCTCCCCATCTCCACTGGCGATTCTCCGGCCATCAGTGCTGAACGCCACCGCATTGACATCTCCCTCATGGCCCCTCAATGGAGTACCGATCGACGCTCCGCTTGTCGCATCCCACACCCGCACCATTCCATCCCCACCGCCACTGGCGATTCTCCGACCATCAGGGCTGAACGCCACCGCATTGACATCTCCCTCATGGCCCCTCAATGGGAAGCCGATCGCAGTCCCTCTCGTCGAGTCCCACAACCGCACCGTTTGATCGAAACCGCCACTGGCGATCATCCGGCCATCAGGGCTGAACGCCACAGACGTGATCCATGACTCATGGCCCATCTCGAGGGAGTCGATCGATGCCCCGCTTGTCGCGTCCCACAGCCGCAGCTTTGCATCCCGTCCACCACTGGCGATCACCCGGCCATCAGGGCTGAACGCCACAGACAGAACGACCCCCATATGACCATTCAGAGGGGAGCGGATCGGCGCCCCGCTTGTCGTGTCCCACAACCGCACTGAACCCTCCCCACCGCCACTGGCGATCACCCGGCCATCAGGGCTGAAAGCCACAGTCATCACCATTGCCTGATGGCCCTTCAAGGCGGCGCCGATGGACGCGCCGCTCTTTGAGTTCCACAACCGCACCAATCCATCCTCACCGCCACTGGCGAACATGCGGCCATCCGGGCTGAACACCACAGTCGTAATCCATCCCTTATGGCCCCTCAGGGGGGAGCCGATCGATGCGCCGCTCTTCGCGTCCCACAACCGCACCGTTCCATCCTCACCGCCACTAGCGATCACCCGGCCATCTGGGCTGAACGCCACAGACCGAACCGCTCCCCGATGGCCCTTCAGAAGATTGGTTTCTTGTGAGCTCTGGAGCGCCCGCAGGAGAGACGAGGCACTGGAGGCATGAACCTCCGGAATGGCTTGGCTCCGTGCCCAAGCATCGATCGCTAACACCATTCCCGAGGCGCCCTTGGATATGGACAACTTATAATCACTGCGAGCCACTTGCTCCCGAATGGAGGCGATGCCTGCCTGTCGGCGCGCTTCCAACGCTAATGCCGTCATCAAGCCCGCCACCACCACCGCCAAGACAGTGACAGGCACAGCCCACTTCAAGACGGGGCCATACCGCTTCCAAAAGCCCTCGGGATTGTGCTCCTGGATCCAGGAGGGGTTGAACACGGTTTTGTAGATCCGGTTCCGCGGCACAAGGTTTTTGCCTTCCCGCCGAACCACACCGGAGAGCTTGAGGTGAGCATGCACCAGGTTCTGCTCCTCGTCCACCACCGGGGGCCGGCCCCGCCAAACAGCGCGATAGGTGCGCAACACCTCCTGGCCGTAGGGCTGAGGGGAACGCTTGGTAAGCATATCGCTCACGAATTGCAGGTTGTTGTCCTGTTCGCTCCGCTCACCAAAAAAGGTATGGGCCACCACCTCACCCACTGCCTCCTCACTCCACACCGCGGGAGGATCGGCGGCCAACACGGCGCAAAGGCGCTGGGTGAGGTAAGGATGGCCGCCGGTCCAGCCCAAGATCCACCGCAGGGCCCGCCGTGACTGATCCGGCGGCAAGGGCAGCCCCGCCGCCAGTGGAGCCGCCTCCTCCAAAGTGAAATCCCTCAGATCCACCCGTTCGCCAATATTGAAGGGGGTGCGTTTGGGATCACGGATCAGATCCGCCGGCGTGGCCACGCCGATCAGCACGAAGGAGAGCCGCCGCAGCTCAGGATTTTGGGAGCGGGCCACATAGAAGTAACGGATCGCGGCGAAGAAGTCGTCGGTGAAGTTGAGGCTTAAGGTGGTGTCGATCTCATCGACGAAGATCACGATCGATTGGGCTACCTCCTTGAGCACCACGTCCACAAAAAAACGGGTGAGGCGCAGGGTTAGCCCCGCCTCCCCATGCCCCTTCCACCACTGTCGGGCGTTGGTATGTAGCGGCAGTTGGTCGGCCACCAGATCCAGAAAATCGCCATACCAGCCCTCAGCTCCCAACTGGGTACCGATCTGTGTGAGATCCACCACCACCGGCAAAATGCCTGCCTCTAGCAGCCGCTCCGCCGTACGGATCATCAGGCTGGATTTGCCCAGCTGGCGGGGGGTGAGCACATAGGCGAAGGTCGACGCATTGCAAAGCTTCAGCAACCGCTCATCGGCCGGGCGGCTCAGGTACACCCCAGACTCATTGGCCTGAACCGTGCCACCGGTGGTGAACAGGGTGGCCTCAGTCATGGACATGGGCACCGAAGTAGTCGGCGTAGAGGGGGCACCGAGGCAGCACGCTGGCGCCCTCCTTGCGAGCCAGTCCCGCCGCGACCAACAACCGGCACACCTTTTCATCGTCGCAACGACCGGAGCGGATCACCTGCCCCAAACCCTCCAGCAGTGACGGGTGGTCCACAATGCGAAACAGGTGATAGCGCAGGTGATCGCCAAAGGGGCCGTAATCACTCGCCGCCTCCGCCATCAACGCCTCCATGGTCTTTCGCCCGCTGGCTACCAGATAAAGCGCCCGCCGAACCAGATAGGGGTGCCCATGCAACCGTACCGTCAACCCTTCCACCTGGGCCTGGCTGAGGGGCGTCCCATGGCGCTGATTAAGATCAGCCACCTGCTCTAAGTTAAAGTCGGCTAGCTGGATTACCTCCCCCACATTGAAGGGGGATTGGTTGAGATTGGCGATCAGGTGATAAGGTTCTGTAGCCGTAACTAACGCCAAATCCAGGCGCTTCCAGAGTCGAGCCATCGGTAGGGCGCGGTTGTTGTGCCAGCCACGCAACATGCTGAAGAAATCAGAACGAAACTCGGTCTCAAAAAGACGATCCACCTCATCCATCGCCAGCAGGACGGGCTGGCTGATCTCTTTGAGCACTTGGGATTGTAAATAGCGGGTGGAGAGCTGGTTGTTACCGCCGCCATCGGCCCAGAACTCCTCCGTCCGATCCGCCAACTCCAACTGCTCGCTAATGGTTCGGCAAAAGAGGGGATAGAAAGTGTCAGCCGAACTGAGCACGTCTTGATCAAATTGCTGAAAATCGATGTATACCGCCTGCCGGCCTGTTGCCATCGCCCGCTCGATCACCCGCATCAGTAGTGAACTCTTGCCCATCTGGCGCGGCCCCTTGATCGTGATCGTTACTCCCTGGCGTTCGAGGGCGCCGCGGGCGATAGCGTCGCAATCCCGCTCCACGTAGAAGCGAGACTCAGGATCCATGGTGCCCTCCGCTGATTCCAAGCGGGCCACGGCGGCTAGCGGTTTTGGCGCCGGAATCTGTTCGCGGCTCGCCCCCGCGACACCCTTGGCGGAAGTCGCGGGGGTGATGAGAGCCATCATTTCAGCGTCCGTCGCGATCGTCAGCTCCTCCCCGTGGATCCCCCGCTCCAGCTCCTCCATCAATCGGGAGGTGTCGGCGGGCCCACCCCAATAGGCCCAGTTGATCGGGCTGAGATAGGCGCTAAGGGGGTAAGGGAAAGGGTCGTGGTAGGCCACACGCACCGGCAGGATCCTTGGCTTGCCATGCTCTTTTTGAAGGCGTTGGGCCGTCTCCATCTCTCCCACCACCATCTCGCTCATCACCGATTGGCCCGAGAGGAGAAGCACCAACACATCTGAGCGCCTCAGTTCCTCATCGATCCGCTGGGCCCAGAGGGTGCCCACCGCCATGGTCTGATCGATGAACACCTCCTGGCTGGAGCGAAAGTGTTGGTACAACTCCAGGGCCAAGGATTCATCCGGTTGCGCACCGCGCTTGTAGCTAATGAAGAGGCGCATGGTGTCAGCCCCCATCACAGAGAGTAATCCTCAATCGCGCAGGCGGATGAATCCACTGGATGGTGTGATCGTCTACGGCCATAGGGGGGAAGAGACCCGCTCGCGAGACACAAAAGCGGGGCCGCAAAATTCGTGAAAGATGCGCCATCTCCATCTCAAACAATTCTTTTGCTTCACTCTTGGCAATAAATTTAGCGCAAGGTTGAACCTCTGCCAGAGTTCATTCCACGCGGTGTTCCTCGCTCGGGGCGGCGCCCCACTCCCTGCGCCCCACGGGGGCCGGATCGCAGGGGGGCACCACGGCTGGGGGCATGCCCACCTCCCCCCGGGCCCCACCCGGCAAGATTGTGGCCACCTGAGATCCCCCCATGCCCCTGAGCTTTCAAGAGCTCCAACGCCAGCTGCGGCCGGAATGGGGGCGGGAGCAAGGCGGTCACGGCGGCGACGTGGACCTGCTGGTGGTGCCCTCGC
>JBKCPG010000040.1:0-5686 GCA_046309395.1 Cyanobacteriota bacterium
ATCCCGCCCCTCCTGCTCGTCACCCCGGCCCGGCCGTTACGCCGTGATGGGAGAGGGAGAGCTCCAGGGAGAACCCCTGGCCAGGCTGCTGCTGGAAACCTGGAGCCCGGATGGCTCCCTGAAGGGCGTGCGGATCGAACGCCGGGGCCGCACCTACCGCGAATCCCTCTACACCGGACGCTATCGGCCCATCACCATGTGTCGGGTGGCCATTGAGCGCATCTATCTCAACGCCATCAGCACCAGCCAGGCCGTTCTCGACACCCAGGGCCGCCCCCGCTTTTCCCTGGGGATTCTTCCCGATGTGTTGATGGTCTCCCGTTGGTTCGCCCTGCCGGAGGGAAGCTGCTCCGCCTCCCTGCTGGATGGGGTGGTGGTGAGCATGCAACGGGGCAAGGATTGGCGCGATGGCGGTTGGCGGCCCAATGCCGTGGTGCAGCGGGAGCATTGGCGGGGCGGGCAGGTGAGGGGGTTAGCGATTTCCAGTTATGGCCCCACGGTGGAGGAAGCCACCTACACGGGCGCCATTGATGTGCAACCGGATTGTTTGGCCACCATCAAGCAGAGAGATTCCCTCGGTGTGTCGTACAACTACCGCGCGATCGTCATGCCCGATGGCTCGGGGTATCTCTATCTGCAAACCGATCCGGATGAGGTGGCCACCGCCTTCCTTCAGCGCCTCTCCGTCGCCTCTCCCCTGAATCCAGGGTTGTGAGCGCCGCCCCCCCCACGAGCCTGCGGCTGCGCCGCCCGGACGATTGGCATGTGCACCTTCGTGACGGGCCCATGCTGCGGGCCGTGGTGGGGGCCACCGCGCGGGTGTTCGCCCGCGCCATCGTGATGCCCAACCTCACGCCCCCCATCACCACGGTGGCGGCGGCACGGGCCTACCGGCGGCGGATCCTCGCCGCCCTGCCGGACCACAGCGCCTTCACCCCCCTGCTCACCCTGTATCTCACCGATGACACGGATCCGCTCGAGATCGAGCGGGGGATGGAGGAGGGGGTGGTGACGGCCTGCAAGCTCTATCCCGCCCATGCCACCACCAACGCCGCGGCGGGAGTACGGGATCTGGCCTCTCTCACGGGGGTGCTGGACACCATGGAGCGGATCCGCATGCCCCTGCTGATCCACGGCGAGGTGACCGACCACGGGGTGGACGTGTTTGATCGGGAGGCGGTGTTCCTGGAGCGCCATCTGGAACCGCTGCTGCGGCGCCATCCGGGGTTGAGGGTGGTGTTGGAGCACATCACCACCGCCGAGGCCGCGGCCTTCGTGCGGGCCTTCTCCCCCCAGCTGGCCGCCACCATCACCCCCCACCACCTGCACATCAACCGCAACGCCATGTTTGACGGAGGGCTTCGGCCCGACTTCTATTGCCTGCCTGTGGCCAAGCGGGAGCATCACCGCCAGGCCCTGCGGAAGGCGGCCACCTCGGGGGAGCCTTGCTTTTTTCTCGGCACCGACTCCGCCCCCCATGCCCGCTCCGCGAAAGAATCGGCCTGTGGCTGCGCCGGCATTTTCAACGCCCCCACGGCCCTGGAAAGCTATGCCCTGGTGTTTGAGCAGGAGGGGGCCCTGCACCATCTGGAGGGGTTCGCCTCCCTCCACGGGCCCGCGTTCTATGGCTTGCCCCCCAATGAGCCCACCATCACCCTCATCCGTGAGAGCCAGACGGTGCCCATCCGTTTGCACCTGAATGACGCCGCCGGTCAAGCCATCGATCTGGTGCCCTTTCACGCTGGACAGGTGCTGCCCTGGCGGCTGCTCTCCCCTCCCTGATCCACACCCGCGCCCGCCCTTGGGGACCACTGGTTGGGAGACTGGGACGTCGCTGAGCCCTGGCTGTGCCCATCCCGACCCTGGCCACCCCCCTGCGAGGGGCGGACCTGCTGAACGACCCCCAGCTCAACAAGGGCACCGCCTTCACCCGCCAGGAGCGCCTGGCCCTCGGCCTCGAAGCCCTCTTGCCCTGGCAGGAGGAAACCCTTGAGCGCCAAGTGGAGCGCTGCTGGCTGGCGTTTGAGGCCCTGGGCGGCGATCTGGAGCGCTTTGCCTATCTCCAATTTCTCCGCGAGCGCAACCTCACCCTCTTTCATCGCTTCCTGGCGGAACACATCGAGGCGGCCCTGCCGATTGTTTACACCCCCACGGTGGGCCAGGCCATCCAGCGGTTCAGCCACACCTACCGCAGTCCTTCCCAGGGGGTGTATCTGGCGGCCCCGGACCAAGACCGGATGGTGGAGCTGCTCCGCCAGGCCTGTGAGAGCTTTGGCCAGCCCGAACTGCTTCTGATCACCGATGCCCAGGGCATCCTGGGCATCGGTGATCAGGGGGTGGGGGGGATCCAGATCTGCCTGGGCAAGTTGGCCGTCTACACCCTCTGCGCGGGTCTCCATCCCGGCCGAGCCCTGCCCGTGATGCTCGATGTGGGCACCGATCGGGCCGACCTGCGGAACGACCCTCATTACCCCGGGTGGAAACAGCCTCGGCTCAGCGGTGAGGCCTACGACGGATTCATGGACGCGTTCATCGCGGCGGTGCGCCAGGTGTGTCCCGGGGCCCTGGTCCATTGGGAAGACTTTGGAGCCCATAACGCCCGCCGGGTGCTGGATCGCTACCGCCACATCCTCCCCAGCTTCAACGACGACATCCAGGGCACCAGCGGGGTGGCCGCCGCCGCGGTGCTGGCCGCCCTGCGGGGGTTGGGTCGATCCCTGGGCGAGCGGCCCATCGTGATCTTTGGAGCGGGCAGCGCGGGCTGTGGCATCGCCGAACGGCTCCTCAGGCTCCTCCAGGCTCAAGGGCTCACGCCCGAGCAGGCCGCGGATCAGCTCTGGATGGTGGATCGCGATGGCCTGGTGCATGAGGGCTTGGCCCGCTGGAGCGAGGCGGTCACCCCCTATGTGAAAAGCGCTGAGCGGTTGCGGGCCCTCTCCCTGGATGGCGCCGCCCCCATCGGGTTGCTGGCGCTCATCCAGGCGCTCCACCCCGGGGTGCTGATCGGCACCTCCACCTGCGCGGGAGCGTTTGATCAGGCGGTGGTGGAGGCCCTCTGCCAGGGGTGTCCCCGCCCCATTGTGCTGCCCCTCTCCAATCCCACTCCCCTGGCGGAAGTCACCCCCGACAATCTCCTGCGCTGGAGTGGGGGCCGTGCCCTGGTGGCCACGGGGAGCCCCTTCCCGCCGGTGGAGATCCATGGCCGGCGGAGGGAGATCGGGCAGTGCAACAACTGTTTTGTCTTCCCGGGGTTGGGGTTCGCGGCCATGGCGGTGGGGGCCCGGGAGGTGAGCGAGGCCATGATTGACGCCTGCGTGGAGGCCCTGGCGGATCACATCCCAGCCAGCCAGGATCCAGAGGCCCCCCTGATGCCCCCCCTGCGGGACGTGCGCCGGGTGTCGGACCGGGTGGCTGAGGCCGTGGCCCTGGCCGCCCTCAAGGAAGGGTTGGCCACCCGGGCCAGCACCCCAGAAGAGGCCCTGCGATGCCTGGTGGAGCGGCGTTGGGAGCCCGTCTATCCCCATGTGGTGGCGGCGCGCCCCACCGACGGAGAATGAGAGCCTTCTCCCGCTGAGATCGATGGGCTTTTTCCTTCAGCTCACCGATGCCATCACTGCCCAGCAGTCGCTTCTGGTCACTGGTCTGGATCCCAACCCGGAAATGTTGCAGTCCTGGTCCCAGCGCCGAGGGATGGCGGGGCGCTCCTTCCTCTCCCAGGCCCGCCATTGGATCAAGGCGGTGATTGAGGCCACCGGCTCCCACGTCTGCGCCTACAAACCCAGCCTGGGCTTCTACCAATCCCTTGGACCCATCGGCCTGGAGCTCCTCCGGGAAGTGCGGGAGCTGGTGCCCCTCGACACCCCCCTGATCGTGGATGCCAAGCACGGCGATCTGAACAGCTCCTCCGCGCTGGCCCACTATCTGTTTCGCGACCTGGGGGCCGACGCGGTCACCCTCTCCCCCTTGCCCGGCCAGGACATCGCGGCCCCCTTTCTGCTCTACCCAGACAAAGCCGTGGTGGTGACGTGCCACAGCTCCAACCCCGCGGCCCGCGAATTCCAACATCACCCCAATGAGGCCGATCCGCTCTACCTGAAGATGGTGCGGGAGGCCCAACGCTGGGCCACGCCTGATCAACTGCTGCTGGAGGTGGGCACCAGCGATCCAGAGATCCTGGCCCGGGTGAGGGCCGAGGCGCCCGAGCGTTTCCTCATTCTTCGCAGCCTGTGGGCGGAGGAGGATCGCCTCGATGCCTTGCTGGAGGCGGGGCTCACCGCCGCGGCGGACGGCCTGCTGCTTCCCCTCCCCCAAAACCTTCTGGTGGAGGACGACATGGCGGAGCGGGCCGCCCAACTCAAGCGACGCATCCAGACCCACCGGCAAGCCCGCCTGGCGCGGCAGACGGATGACCGCTGCAGCCTCTGGCTTCCCGAGACGAAGGCGGCGGAGCCGATGGACCAATTGATTCTGGATTTGTTTGATCTTGGCTGTTTGCTGTTTGGCGAATACAAACAGGCCTCAGGCGCCGTCTTTAATTACTACATCGACCTGCGGCAGATTATTTCTGATCCCAATCTTTTCCATCGCGTTCTTCATGCCTATGCCAATTGTCTCAACGGCTTGACGTTTGAGCGAATCGCGGGGATCCCCTATGGCTCTTTGCCCACGGCCACCGGCCTCTCGCTTCAGCTCCACAAACCGCTGATCTATCCCCGTAAGGAGGTGAAAGCCCACGGGGCCAGGCGTCTGATCGAAGGCGATTTCCAGGAGGGAGAAACCGTTGTGGTGATTGACGATATTTTGATCAGCGGTGGCAGTGTGTTGGAAGGGATCGCCAAGCTGGAGAGTTCGGGCCTTGTGGTGTCGGATGTGGTGGTGTTCATTGACCATGGCTCCAGTGAGCATGGGGAGGGGGGAAGCCCCAGTGGGCGAACGCGCCTCCAGGAGGCGGGCTATCACCTCCATGCCGTGCTCACGATTGATCGCATCACCGCCACGCTCCTCGCCGCCGGCCGGCTGAGCCCCGCCCAGGCCTCCCTTCTGGGCCAGGGAGAGCTGTCCAGGAACCCTTGACCGAGATGGCCTGGCGGGACCGGGCCCGGATCCCTCCCGGGCCTGCCAGGATCTCTCCGGCTTCAGTTCGGTGGCATCCCTAGGGCATGGCGTGGAAGTCGGTGGCGGATCCCTTTTTGCGGCGCCCGGTGCTCACCATGGTGCTCACCCTGCTCACCCTGCTCGCCGGGGTGGTGAGTTTGCAGGCGCTTCAGGTGGAAAATCTGCCCCCCCTCGCCAACAGTCGCGTCACGGTGCGGGCCAGTTATCCCGGCGCCGGCCCCGAAGCCGTGGAGCAGGGGGTGACCAACCTGTTGGAACGCCAATTCAATGGCTTGGAGCGGCTCGATTCGATCCGCTCCACCAGCTCCGCCAATGGCAGCACGATCACCCTCGCCTTCACCGGGGGCAACCCCGAGCTCAACCAGATCAACACCCAGAATCAGGCCACGGTGGTGGCGCGCCAATTGCCGGCCCAGGTGGCCCGGTTTGGCGTGCAGGTGCAACGGAGCTCCGACGATCTGTTGCTCGTGCTCAGTTTCAGCGCCGCCGACACCTACGCCGACACCTTTTTGAACGGTTGGGTGAATCAGGTGGTGGGGGATCGCCTGCGGCGGGTGCCCGGGGTGGGGGA
>JBKCPG010000041.1:0-5981 GCA_046309395.1 Cyanobacteriota bacterium
CGCAACCGGTGTTCATCCTCGGCGGCTTCCTGATCACCGCCGAGGCCTACGCCGCGATGGTGGAGACGTTGGCCCGCCTCACCGGCCAACCCGTGCGGCTGGTGGAGGTGGGTCGGCTGGAGTGCCTGCTCACCGTCTTCCCCTTCGCCTGGCCCCTCATCCTCGATCGCGTGGCCACCGCCGCCACCGAGCTGGCCCAGGCCTCCCCCACCGGGACGATCACCCTGATCGGCCAAAGCTCCGGCGGCATCATGTAGCGGCTCTTCCTCAGCGACCCGCCCTTCCAGGGGCTCCACGACCGCGGCCGGCGGCTGGCCGATCGTCTGATCTGCCTCGGCACCCCCCACATCGCCCTCAAGGCCACACCGCCCTCAAGGCCACGCCGCTTTGGGCCCTTGTGGAACAGGAGCTGCTCGGCGCCTTCCACTCTCAAGACGTTGTTTACACCTCCGTGGCCGGGGCGCTGAGCTTGGATCCGGCGGCGGGTGAGCCCGCGACTCGGCCCGCTGCCTGGTGCCCTTGGCCGGCGCCCTGCTGGCGGGCTCGCGGCCGATCGTGCTCGACGGTGTGGCCCATGACGGCGCCTTTGGCGGCCGCTGGTCTGGCAGCCCGGAGGTGGGGGAGCGGCGGTGGAGCCCGCTAGACCAAACCCCCTAGGCTGAACGTCCTGGGAAGCCGAATTTCCATGTGCTTCTCAGCAACGGCCAGCTTTCTGGCCAGTGGTGTGTTGGTGGCGGTGGGCAGCGCCACCTGGGCGATCGCCCGCGACAAGGGAGATCGCCCCAGGCTTCCCCTCGCCCTGGCGCCTTTGCTTTTTGGCGTGCAACAGGCTTTGGAAGGGCTGGTGTGGCTAGGGATCGAAGCCCACGGCCGGCACCCCGGGGAGGCGAGCCCCACCACGGTGGCCGCCACTTTGGCCTACCTATTTTTCGCCTACGCCTTCTGGCCGGTGTGGATGCCCTGGACGGCCGTCTCCCTGCTGCGCCGGTTCGGGGAGGGCGCGGGACTGTGGAGCTGGCTGCCCGGGCTGGGGCTGGTACCCGGCCTGCTGCTCTGGCTGCCCCTGCTGGGCCAGCCCCAATCCGCCCTTCCCACCTCGATCGGCCACGCCCTGGTGTACCCGCTCAACCCCTGGACTGCGCAGCTGCTCCCGGCGCTGGTGGGCCCGGTGCTCTACGCGGCCTTGATCGTCGTCCCCCTGCTGCGGGTGCCCAGCGGGCGGGTGCGCGCCTTCGCCCTCACGCTGTTGCTCGCCTTCACGCTCACCGAGTGGGCCAGCCGTCAGGCCCTCACCTCCCTGTGGTGTTACGCCAGCGCCCTGCTCTCCGCCCAGATTCTCTGGATTCTCTGGGAGAGGGCTCCCGGGGAGGCCAACCAGCCCACGGCGGCGGGGGAGCCACAGCCCCAGGCTTGAGATTCTGTCCCGCCAAGCTGGCGCAGAATGGGCCGTTTGCGGGGGAGCCTGTGCCCGATCCGAGACACGACGCGGCCCAGGCCTTGGTGGAGCGGCTGGGCCTCCAACCCCACCCGGAGGGCGGCTGGTTTCGGGAGGAGCACCGCGGCGCCCTCACGGTGCGGCGGGCCGATGGCGCCGAGCGCTCGGCCCTCACCCTGATCTGGTTTCTGCTCAGCGCCGGGGAGATCAGCCGCTGGCATCGGGTGTTGGGGGCGGACGAAACCTGGCACCACGCCGGCGGCGACCCCCTGGAGCTCTGGCTCCTGCCCCCCGAGGGCGGCGTGGCGGAGCGACGGCTGGTGGGCCCCCTCCCCAGCACGCCGTGCCCAGGGGAGGGGCAGGCCACGCCCCAACCGGTGCGGGTGGTGCCCGCGGGCTGGTGGCAGGCGGCCCGCTGCCAAGGCGCCTGGACGCTGGTGAGCTGTTGCGTCGGCCCCGGCTTCGATTTTCAGGATTTCGAACTGCTCCATTCCATGCCCGTGGCGGAGCATCCCCCCGGCGCCCTGAGCGAGCTGCTGTGAGCGGCCCCCTCTCCCCCGGGGCCGCCCATGGCCGCCCCACCGTTGGCCTGGGCTGGGGCTTGGCGGGGCTCTGGCTGCTCGCCCTCCCGCTGGCGCTGGCCGGCCTAGGCCAGCTGCCCCTGCGGGACTGGGACGAAAGCCTGATGGCCCGGGTGGCCCTGGAAACCTCCCAGAGGCCCTGGCCGGATCTGTTGTTTCCCGTGTTCTGGGGGGATGCCTACCTCAACAAGCCCCCCGGCCTCCATCTGTTGATCGCCGCTGCCATCGGCCTCTGGCGCACCGCCAGCGGCGCCGCCCCGGGGATCCTGCCGCCGGAAGGGGTGGTGCGCCTGGTGCCCGCGCTCCTCTCCAGCGCCGTGGTGCCGCTGGTGGGGCTGGTGCAGGCCCGGTTGCGTCCGCGCCAACCCGCCACCGCCCTGGCGAGCGCCGCCCTGGCCCTCACCCTGCTGCCCCTGGCCCGCCATGGCCGTCTGGCCATGTTCGATGGCAGCCAACTGGCGGCGATCCTGCTGCTCTGGTGGGCGGCCCTCAGCCCAGACCGGCGCCCCGGCTCCCTCCTGGGCCATGGGGCGCTGATGGGACTGGCGGGATCCGCCCTGCTGCTGCTCAAGGCCCCCCTGGCCCTCCCCCTCCTGGGGGGCACCCTGGCCCTGCGGGCATGGGACCGGGATCCGCGGGGGGGCCACTGGCGCTGGCTGCTCGCCGGCCTGGCCCTGGGCCTGCTGCCAGGCCTGGCCTGGCACGGCGCCCACCTCCTGGTGCGGGGGCCGGACGCCCTGCGGATGTGGCTCAGCCAGGGGTTTGCCCGGGTGCACCAGCGGCTGGAGGGCCACAGCGGCGGCCCCTGGATGCCGATCATCGAGGTGCTGGAGGGGGGCTGGCCCTGGCTGGCCCTCTGGCCTGGCGCCATGGGCCTGGCCTGGCGGGACCGTCGCGGCCTCGCCGGCCGCTGGTGCCTGGGCACCACGGCCCTGATGGCCGCGCTGGTGTTGCCCCTGCGCACCCAACTCCCCTGGTACAGCCTGCTGTTGTGGCCGCCGTTTCTGCTTTGCTGCGGGCCGGTGTTGGTGTGGCTGGTGGAGCGCGATCCGGCCCTTCGTCCCGCCTGGCCGGCCCTGACCCGCCGGGTGCCCGCGTTTTGGGTCCTGCTGGGCGCCGCCCTGGGCGCCGGGGCCCTGTTCGCCCTCGCCACGGCCCTTCCCGCCCTGGCTCCCTGGATCCCGATCGCCGGTTTCGGCGGACTGGGCCTCGGGGTGGCGGGCGGGCTGCTTCTGGCTCCCCAAACCCGCCGGCGCCTCGCGGGAGCCATCCTCTTGGTGGCGGGGCTTTGGGGGGCGTTGTTGGCGCTGATGGCCGGGCCTCTCTGGCTCTGGGAGTTGAACGAAAGCTGGGCCGTGGAGCCCGTGGCCGAGGTGGTGCGCCGCCATCCGGGTTGGGAGGCCCGCCTCTGGCGCCTGGAGGAGCGCCCCAGCCTCAACTGGTATGCCGGCAGGCGCCTCCGCCGCTGGGAGAACGGAGAGCCGATCGGCTCTCCCTTTCTCCTGATCACCACAGACACCACCCCGCCAACGCCTGAGGGAGCCACCTGCGAGCCGCTGCCCAGCCCTCCCCCCGCCCGCGTGTTTCGCTGCGCGGGGCAGGACGGGGCGGGACGGGGCAAAACCTGAACAGTTGCTGAAGAAGTCGCGGCTTGAGGAGGATTGCGTCAGCAATTTTGACAGCCAATTCGTGAGCTGCTGCTATAGTCGGCCATCACTATTGCCTTCCTCGTGTCTTCACTCGTCAGCGAGTGTCTGTTGATTCTTCTTCTCCAGATAGCGAATGGAATCTTTTCTGGATCGGAAATTGCCATTGTTTCGGCCCGAAAAGTACGCCTTGAGCAACTCGCCGATCGGGGCAATCGCAAGGCAAGAAAAGCCCTCAAGCTAGCCAATTCTCCTAACGATTTTCTCTCCACCGTTCAGGTGGGCATCACCCTGATCGGCATCCTCAGCGGTGCCCTGGGCGGAGCCACGATCGCCCAACGCCTCAAGCCTGTTCTCGATAATGTGCCGGCCCTGCGGGGGTCGAGCGATCTGCTCAGCCTGGCCCTGGTGGTGTCCGTGATCACCTACCTCTCCCTGGTGATCGGCGAATTGGTGCCCAAGCGCATCGCCCTTGGCAATCCGGAGTCGATCGCCTGCCAGGTGGCCGGTCCGATGAGGGTGCTTTCGCGCGTTACCGCGCCGCTGGTGCACATCCTCAGTGGCTCCACCGACGCCATGTTGAGGTTGATGGGGGTGCGGGCCTCGGAAGAGCCGGAGATCACGGAAGAGGAAATCAAGGCCTTGATCCGCCAGGGCACCGAATCCGGGGTTTTCGAGGAAGCGGAACACGAGATGGTGCAACGGGTGTTTCGGCTCGGGGATCGGCCCATCAAATCGATGATGACCCCCCGCACCGAGATCGCCTGGCTGGATCTGGAGGAGCCCCTGGAGCTCTCGTTAAAAGAGGTGCTGGAAAGCACCCATTCCCGCTTTCCCGTGGCGCGCGGCACCCTCGACAACTGTGTGGGCACCATCCGCATCCGCACCCTGCTCACGGCGGTGGTGGAAAACCAGCCCGTCGACCTGGAGGGAATGATGCAGCCTCCCCTGTTTGTGGCCGCCTCCATGCGGGCCCTCAACGTGCTGGAGCAGTTCCGGCAAACGGGCGTGCACATCGCCCTGGTCACCGATGAATTTGGCGGCATTGAGGGTCTGCTGACCCTGAACGACTTAATGGAAGCCATCGTTGGCGATCTGCCCTCCGCTGAAGATCAGGAGGAACCTCTGGTGATTCAGCGGGATGATGGCTCCTGGCTTCTGGATGGCTCCCTCGACATCGGGGATTTCAAGGCGCTGGTGGATCGGGATGAGCTGCCGGATGAGGCCTCAGGGGGATACCACACCATTGGTGGGTTCGTGATGCATCAATTGGGCCGGATTCCCATGGCCGGTGAGCACTTTCGCTGGGATGGCCTCAGCTTCGAGGTGATGGACATGGATGGCAAGCGGGTCGACAAGATCCTGGTGGCCGAGCTGGCTGACGCCTCTCCGCCCAGGCCCGGCGGCGCCGAGTCGCCCAAGCTTGAAGATCGGGAGGAGGACTAGGGGTTGCACCAGGAGCAGTGGCCAGGATCCGCCCTCAAGAGCCCGTCGGGCCTGGGCGCTTCCTCTTGATGGCCACACCGCTGGCACCCCCACACCTCGGCGCGAGTCAAGGAGGTTGGCAGGCCGCACCAGTCGCAGGGCAGTCCATCCCGCTGATCCACCACTCCCCAGCCCGGGCTCTGGCAGGCCGGACAACTCCTGGCCAAGCGCCGCACCAGGAGAAAGGCCAGGGCCCGAATCGAGGCCATGCGGGTGGGGTTGAGGTGGGCGCGCATGTCGGTTTCCACCAGGGCGAGCCCATCCGCGGATCGGGCGGCCGCCCCCTCGATCGCCTCCCGCAGATCCTCCCAACTCGTCAGCCCCTTCACCACCTCCCCTTCGGCGCCACCGTGATGGGGGCGCGCCATCAAGCCATGGCGGGGAAAGCCCACCCGCTGGAGCCAGGTTTGAAGGTCGGGGTCGGAGGCTCGGGCGAGGGGAGCGGCGACGAGCCGATGGGCAAAGTTGGTGTGGCGTGAGACGGCCTGTTCACTGATCGTCAACCCCAGCCGGCGATCGAGAAACACCATGCACTCCACACCAGCCGCCAGAAAGGGCAGGTGGGGATGGGGCCCGAAGCTTCCCTCACTGGCCAGCGCGAAGTCGGTGCCGCCATGGGCCAGGGCCGCTTCCGCTTTGGCGACGCAGGCCTGAAGAGCGCCGCCCTGGCGCGGGACCGTGCCGCAGAAGGTGCCCAGGGCGTCGGTGTCCACCTCCGGCACATGGAGCAGTTCCGCGCCCAGGCCGCGCCGAAGGGGCCTGGCGATCACCTTTTCCTTGCCAGGGCGCGTGGCCAGGGCGACGGTGACGCCGCCATAGGGGGAGGGGGAACAG
>JBKCPG010000042.1:0-2879 GCA_046309395.1 Cyanobacteriota bacterium
GTACAATCGGATTACGCACGGCATCGGCCATCACCAGATCCACGGGTGAGTCAAGTTTTTCCGTGAGCTGGTGCTCCAGTCCGAAGTAAGCATCAGCCAGGTCGATCGGCTGAAGCGGCAGAAACTCCACCAGCAGGTCAATGTCGCTTTCGCCAGGGCGGAAATCGCACCGCAGCACCGAACCGAAGGCGTGCAGCCGTGCCACGTGATGCCGCCGGCAGGCGTCTGCAATAGCATCAAGCTGGGGCTTGGCCAGGGCGAGGCTCATGGAACCGGAGCAGGCGGCGCGTGCATCAGGCTCTCAGTCTCGCCCACCTTCAAACCCAGTGCGCTGATGGAGCCGCCCCGCCTCCAGGGCGCCGCGAAAGAGGCCTGCCGGGCTGATCAGGGGGGCCTCCGCGATCGGCAATCTGTACTACGATGAAGGCATCTGTAATACAGGCTGCGGCCTTGGCAAGCCATGCCCCTCACGGTGAGGCTGGATCCAGAGACGGAGCAATGCCTCCAGGAGCTTCAGGCTGAAACCGGCCAGGACCGCAGCTCCCTGATCCGCGAACTGATCCGGGAGCGTTGGCAACAACGACAACCCGCGGCTTCGATCAGCCAACGCCTGGGCGGCCATCCAGCCCACTTCCTGGACACCCTGCCCGCCGGTAGCGCCGAACGCGCACAGCGACGCCAGCTGCTGAAGCAGCGGCTGCAGGCAGGCCGGCTGGAGCCCCGCTGATGCGCAGGATCCTGGTGGATTCGGGCATCCTGCTGAGTTACTACCAGCGCAACGAACCCCTGCATCATGCGGTGGTGGCCTTCTTTGATCAAACCTCGGCGCAACTGATCAGCTCACCGATCTGCATCGCTGAAGTTCTGTGGTTGCTGGGTGATCCGGGAGATCCGCGGGTGCTTATGGCGCAGAACCATCTACTCGGGGCCGTAAGCCGTGGCGGGCTTGAAGCGATCAACCTGCTGCCAGAAGATTACGCCCGTGTTGCGGAACTGAACGAACGCTACGCTGAACTGCCCGGGGATTTTGCTGATCTCACGCTGGTTGCCCTCTCGGAACGCCTGGATGTGGAGGAGATCCTCAGCCTTGATGGGGATTTTGATGTGTATCGACGCTTCAGGCGGGAGCCGTTTCAGCGGCTGCGGCTGGGCTGAGCAGCGCCTGAAGGCTGCGTTGATCGGGCGGGCGGGATGAGGCTGATTGACTCCATGTCCTGAGAGAACGTTCAGCTCTCGATGTTGTTCCCCCGCCACGCCTCCCGCACCGCCTCCGGCGTCACGCCCAGATGCTCCAACAGCAGCAGCAACAGGCGCTCGATGCGGCTTGCTTCCGTGGCATCCGGAACCCCTGTAGGGGCTGGCAAAGGCTCCAGATGCCGCTTCACGAAAGCGAGCAGTTCGTCGTGCCGCGGTCGCGACCAACCGCGCAGCTGGTGGTCGCGGCAGAGGGCCTGCAGTTCCCCTTTGGAGAGGCGATCGAGCTGGAGATCCGAGGCTGACAACAGGGCGGCGCTTTCCGCCTGCAAGGAGTGGCGACGGTCATTGAGGCGCTCGGTCTGACGGTTGAGATAGGCGTCGAGACCACGGCTATGGCTGGCGAGGATGCCGCCGAGGGCGTGCAGGTCGGCGCCGAGTCCGTCGCTGATTGGCGTGCCACGCCGACGGGAGCGGGGAGCTTCAGCGCTCATCGGAGGCCTCACCAGATTCGGGGCTGTTGTCGGAGCTGGAATCGCGATCGGATTCGGATTCGGGCTTGGATTCAATGTCTTCGACGGTCTCCTCGAAGAACTCCACCGCGTCGGCCCGCTCCTGCTGGTCCACGGCCTCCTTGATGTCGGCCAGGTTTTCGAGGGCTTGTTCGATTTGCCGCACCTGCAGCAGACGCGCCTTGAGCCGTGGCAGCATGGCCGAAATCTCGTTGGCTTCCCGCTCCACCCGCTGGCGGTAGGAGATCAGGTCATCGCGTTCCCGCTCCAGGCGGCTGAGCTCGACTTCCAGCTTGGCGATCTTCTTCCTGGCCTTGGTGACCAGGCCCTGCTGGGCTCCGGCGCGGCGGTTGGCGGTGATCAGGGCTTCCCGCATGTCGCGGTAGAAGTTGCGCAGGTCGAGCCGCTGTAGGGGGAGGGGGGAAAGCTGGCCAAGTGCGAGGCCGCAGCCAGCCTGCAGGTAGCTCACACCACCGATACGGTGCCCAGGCGGCGGCCCTGGAGAGAAGAAAGGCGCCAGGGGGGCGATCAGAATCCGCCTCACGATGAAGATCTGGATCAGCGCTAGCCTCAGTTCATGACCAATCCCCAGCTCACCAAGAACCTCCTGGAGGTGATCCGGAGCCTGCCGGATGAGGATCGCCGCTGGCTGCTGGAGCAGCTCGGTCAAGACAGCGCTGATCTCAGCAACCAGGACTTGGCCGACCTCGCCCAGGCGGGCCAAGCGTTCGACGACCTTGCTCAGGAACCTGAGCTTTACAGCTTCTCGGATGGCGAACCGGTCGTGGCCGCTTGATACTGGCTCGCTATGACATCGTTCTGGTGGCCTTTCCGTTCACGGATGGGGCCAACGTCATCAATCACGAGGCCCGAATGCCCTGTGCTCCGTCTGCACACCATGGGGAAGCGGATCGGCCACCGGCTTCCCCCGCACGGTGATCGAGAACCGCTCGCCCGCTTAACGGCCTGTAGCAGCTGCGACAACTGGGCCTTGGCCTTGAAGGCGCCGATGCTCGTGCCCACGGCCCTCAGGGGATCATCAGCTCCTGGTAGCCCCCTGCCTCGATCTGCGTGATGGCGGCCACGATGCGTTCTGTGGCCTGAAGAATCCGAGGCCAGCTGGTGGTTGTGAGCACCAGGATGGCCACACTGCGCCCCTGAAGGTTCTGCTGA
>JBKCPG010000043.1:0-2852 GCA_046309395.1 Cyanobacteriota bacterium
ATAGGCGGGTCCAAGGATGAGACAGCAGGGTTCTGATCGAGGTCAGGAGCCTGTCGATGCCCGCCGCTTTGTCGTTACGGATCAAGGAGCGCTACATGGAGAAACGAGCCTCTGGCTTGAGCCAGGAGGTGGCCGCAGAAGCTGTTGGCATTTCGGTTCGCAGCGCCCAGCGAATCGATCGAGGTGACCACCAACCCAGTCCCCGCCAGGGGCGACACTGGCGGACGCGAGCCGATCCTTTGGCGGAGGTCTGGCAGAGCGAGCTGGTGCCGATGCTGGAGAAGGCTCCGGGCCTTGAACCCCAGACCCTGCTGCTCCACCTTGAGCAGATCAGGCCTGATCAGGAGTGGCATCGCCGCAAGCGGACCCTGCAGCGGCGTGTGGAGCAGTGGCGGGCGGAACGGGGGCCGGAGCGGGAGGTGATGTTTTTGCAGGAGCACCGTCCGGGTGTCTTGGGCATCTCTGATTTCACTCTGCTGAAAGGGGAGCCGATCCGTGTGGCGGGAGTGGTTTTGGAGCACCGGTTGTTTCACTTTCGCCTGCCTTTTTCCGGCTGGTGCCATGTGGAGGTGATCCATGGCGGGGAGAGTTTTGTCGCCCTGGCCGAGGCGTTGCAAAATGCCTTGTTCGCCTGTGGCGGGGTGCCGGCAGAGCACCGTACCGACAGCCTGAGCGCCTGTTATCGCAACCGTGATGGCAGCTACGCCTCGGATTTCACCAGCCGCTACAAGGAGCTTTGCGCCCACCTGGGCGTTGTCGGCACCCGCAACAATCGGGGCGTGGCCCATGAAAACGGGGCCATTGAGGGCCCACATCGCCATTGGAAACACCGGTTGGAGCAGCAGCTGCTCCAACGCGGCAGCCGTGACTTCCAAACGGAAGAGGCCTATCGCCAACTGGTGTCTCGGGTCAGCGAGGGTCTCAATGGCCGCGCCAGCGTGCGGGAGAAGCTCTCCATTGAGCGGTTGGCCCTGGCGCCCCTGCCGGTGGATCGCTTTGCGGACTACGAGCCTTTGGTGGCGCGGGTGAGGGCCACGGGCACGATCCAGGTGCGGCAGGTCACCTACAGCGTCCCCTCAAGGCTGATTGGCCAACAACTGACGGTGCACGTGCGCCATGACCGGCTGGAGCTCTACCGGCTCGGGCGGTTGTTGGAGACCCTGCCGCGGCTCCATCCCCGCAAGGGGGACAAGGGGATGGCGACACGGCGGATTGACTTTCGCCATGTGATCGAGAGCCTGCGCCGCAAACCCCGCGCCCTGCTGCGCGCCAGGCTGCAGGACGACCTGCTGCCGGGTGAGAGCTGGCGGGAGCTTTGGCGTCAACTGCTGGCGGCCCTGCCGCCGGATGAGGCCGCCAAAGTGATGGTCGATGCCCTCCATGTCGCCGCCAAACACAACGACCTGGCCGGTGTGGAGGCCTATCTGCGGCGAACGCTGCGGCGGGGTGCGTTGAGCCTCACCGCTCTGCGCGATCACTACGGGCTGAGGCCCCCGCGGGGCCTAGCGGCCCTTCCCCAACTGGACATCCCTGAACACCAACTGAGCAGCTATGACGAACTCCTGGGTGGAACCCCCGAGCCGGCCGGCACTGGAGAGTGCCCTGCCGGCCTTGTTGAAACAGTTGAAACTGGCCCAGTTCCGCAGCCAGTGGCAGGCGGCGGAGGAGCAGGCCAGAGCCGATGGCTGGAGCCCGGCCAGCTACCTCTATGTGTTGGCGGAACAGGAGCACCAGCAACGCCATCAAGCGAGGCTGCGGCGGCTATTGCATGAGGCCCAGCTTCCGGTGCCCAAAACCCTGGCCGACCTGGACTGGGCGGCCATCCCCGATCTGGACCGTCCCCAGATTGAGCAGCTTGCCCATGACACCAGCTGGGTGGATCGGGCCGAGAACCTGCTGCTGTTTGGCCCCAGTGGTGTGGGCAAGACCCATCTGGCGACAGGGATTTGCCGGGCCTTGATCGGCCTGGACCGCTCGGCCCGCTTCTACTCGGCCACGGTCTTGGTGCAGGAGCTGCAGCGGGCCAAGGCGGACTACGCCCTGGCCAAGGCCCTGACACGGCTGGATCGCTTTGCCCTGCTGGTGATCGATGATATCGGCTATGTGCGCAAGGACGAGGCGGAAACCTCCGTGCTGTTTGAACTGGTGATGCACCGCTACGAACGCAAATCCCTGCTGGTCACCTCCAATCAGCCGTTCAGCGAGTGGGAAAACGTGTTCTCCACCAGTGCCATGACCGTGGCGGCGGTGGATCGCTTGGTGGACCACAGCACCTTGATCCAGATCAATGGTGAGAGCTACCGCCGCAAGAGAGCACGACGCCCTGGCCGCCCTGGAACCAACAGGTAAGGGGACGCGATGACGCGATGAATCGGCGTCAATGACCAGCCAACCGGGGCCAGGCCCGTGGATCAAGGCGCCGGTGGTGGGCTCCGCGCCGCCGACGGACTATGGGGTCCGCCGGCTCGTGCGCTCCACCGCCACGATCAAGCAGACCGCCCCACCCTGGGCTGGTGATCTGCCGAGGCAGGAGCCACTGATGCGGAGCAAGACCCCTTTCACACGTGAGGGAAATCATGGGGTGGACCAGATTTGGTGTCGCTTCCACAGGCCAAATCCCCCCCCCCCGCCCCCTCCCATGGCAGGGGGCTGGGGGGGGGCGACCCGCCTACGTAATTGACGCGACCCGCCAACGTAGTTGACACCGAGCACTAACGCCAAACGATTAGTCCAAATCGTGCAACTGATTCTGAATGTGCGCCTGCCATGGCCTAAGCCACCAAGGGAAAAAACGCCAATCATCTGCCCAAAATGTGGAGCGCTGATGCACATTCTTGCAGTTCGCTTACGTG
>JBKCPG010000044.1:0-6145 GCA_046309395.1 Cyanobacteriota bacterium
TGCTTTCCCGATTGGGAGGGCTCATGCGCTTGTGAACCTCCTTCTTAACAGCGGCGTCATAGGTCGGTTTCATGGTGGTTCGGATGGCCCCCTGGTGGTCTGGTCAAAACAGGTGGACAACTTTCCTGACACAGGGGGCCATAGGGAATATCAAAATTGTTGAGAATGTGGAACAGACCCGACACGGCTCCAGCGGCATCGGCGGCCGGGGTGGAGCCCTGGGTGAAATAGACCATGCGCACAAAGCGCGAGGGCGGTGTGAAGTCACCCGGCAAGCCCGCACCACCGGCACCCATCCCCATGGGCTGCAGCGTCAGCTCTCCTGCCCCAGGTGCACCGATGACCTTGGCTGTCGGATAGCTCTTCATCAAGTTCACATAGTTATTGAGATTGGTGATCTGCCAATCGAACGTCGGGGCGTTGGTGAGCACGCGGGTGGGGTTGTCGTGCACCACAAGCCGGCCACCGCGGGGCTCGATCACAATGCTGCGGCCCGATGCGTCCTGAACCTTGATGTGAATGTCCGGCACGATGCCAATCAGATCAAGCACCTGAGGTGTCAGATCAACCGTGTGGATCTGGGCCTTGACCTCCTCAACCGTGGCGAAGTTACCCAGAATCCAGGCCGTGATCTGCACCGGCGCCAGGATGCGCCCCGAGCGAGCCTTGTCCGCGGGGGTGGGCGTAGCCGGGGAAATAGAAGAGGCCCACATTCAGGCCCTTCTCGTTGAGTCCCTCGGCCAGCATGTCGCTGTTGTTGCCTGCGGTGGCACCCACAAAGCCATAACGGGTTTTAAACCTCAGACCGGCTCCGCGGGTGCTCAGGCCCTGGATGCTGCTGCCAGCGGGCCACACCGCGATCTGCGAATCCAGCGGTTGCCCGAACTCCAGGGTGCGGCCCACCGCCACCGACCCGTCACGCGCTGTGAGGGCTCCGCCAGTGCAGGCGCTGGCCGGGTTCCCCCCCAGGAGGGATCCCACGACAGTCAGGGCAAGCGCAGCGGCTACGGGGCGACGTGGCATGGGATTCAGAAACCTGGTCTCCCCTTCTTGTAGTGATGCAGCTCCCACCTGTCACCCCGAATCAGCAGGGCTCCGCAGGCCTCGACACTCGCCACGCGCGGGCTGACGACGTCCGGCCCGGCTGGATGGAACCCTTCAGTCGGCCCACGCAACGTCGATGTGGCTCTGCATGGTGGGCGACAGGTTGCGAGCCACCGGGCTGTTCTCCATCCGTGTGCGCATGGCCGCAAGAGCGGCAGCATCGGCGCGCTGCCTCTCCGGCCCGTCTGCGGCCTCATCGAGCAGCAGGCTGAATTCAGCGCTCCATCCCTCGATGTCCCAGTCCTGCGTCACCTCGACGGTCAGAGTGGCCCTCAGCTCCCGCAACGGAATCTGACGGTCCCGGGCCTCGCTGACCAGGTGATAGCGCAGGCACAGCAGGAGGGAGATCAGAGACAACCGGAAGGGCGGGGTGGAGAGATCGCTCTGCTGCACCTCCCAGACCCCCGCGTCGCTGAACCGCTCCACCACCGGTGTCGCGTCTGCCTGGCCAGGCTGATCGTGCAGCCGGAACTGAAAGATGCGGTGGCTCATGGGGCTCCTTGGGGTGGAGGCAGGGTCAGGAGAACTCAGGACTGGATCGCCCGAGGCGGATGCGTCGATGTCCTTGGCGTGGACAGGGGGGACTGGCTCTGGTCCCGGGGCTCGCTGGCCACGCGCCCATGGCGATGCACGGCTTCCACGCCGGTGAGCAGGGCCGAGCCGACCAGAAGGGCCGCAAAGCCCTGGCGCAGGCGCCGATCCGGCAGGTGGGGCGCCAGCCGTTGACCGATCAGCGCACCCAGCGCGCCGCCCAGCAGTAGGGGGAGCAGCAGCGGCAGGCTCTGAGCCGGCCAGTGGCCAAGGGCCGCGAACGCCACCAGGGCGTTGACGGCGATCAGCAGCAGGCTGGTGCAGCCCGCCAGCTGCATCGGCAGGCCTGCCAGCAGCACAAGGGCCGGCACGATCGCAAAACCACCGCCCACCCCGGCGATGCCGGTCAGCAGACCCACCAGAACACCCTGGGCTGGCAACGACAGCAGCAGGCGGCGGCCGCTCCAGAGCAGGACTCCAGGAAACAGGGCCCAGCCACCGCGCTTCCAGGTCGGTGCCACGCTTGTCAGGCGCTCGCGGCTGGCTGTCGCCGGCCGTGTCATCAGCCAGGAGGCGGTCAGGGCCGCCACCGCGAACACCGACAACTCCAGGGGTTCGCTGACGAACCCCGCCTTCACCCAGCTGCCGCCGATCCAGCTCCCCGCCAGGGCTGGCAGCCCCAGCTGCAGGGCCGGACGGGGCGCGAACTGACGGCGTCGCAGGCAAGGACCCAGGTTGGCCAGGGCCAGCAGCATCACCACCAGCAGCGAAAGCGGTACGGCTTCTTTGGTGGGGAGGGCGGCGCCGCTGACCAGTAGGGGCAACAGCAGGATCGAGCCTCCGGCCCCCAGCACCGAGAGCAGAAAGCCGATCAGGGCGCCGCCGCCGCTCAGCAGGGCGAGGCTGGCGATCTCCATCAGAGGCTCACCTTGTTCCAGGGCATCAGCGCCAGCAGGCGGGCCATGCCACAGAAGCCACTGACGCCGGCGAACACCAGACCGGCACCCACGAACCAGGTGAGCAGGATCCAGAGGGGGGCCACGGTGTGGCTGAGGATCAGGCCGAGCAGCACCAGCGAGCCGGCGGCGATCTGCACCTGACGCATCAGCGGCAGCGGCGCGTTCTTGAGTTTGCGCAGCGGCAGACCGGCCTTCTGCCAGCTGGGGATGCCCCCCTCCAGATCGCAGACGGGATGGCCATGGCCCCGCTGCAGCAGGGTCTGCACCCCCTTGGCGCTGCGGTTGCCGCTCTGGCAGACCAGCACCAGGGGTCCCTGGGGCAGATCGGCCTTCGCCAGGCTGGAGAGGGGCACGTTGAGGCAGCCGGCGATGTGGCCGCTGGCGAACTCCATCGGTTCGCGCACGTCGATCACGGTGACCCGCTTGCTGGCGAGCTGTTCGGCCAGGTCATTGGCGCTGATGCGCTCCGGCCCGGGGCTCTGCAGGTTGGGGAGATTCAGTGTGCTGTTGGCCATGGTTCAGAGAGAACTGGGGGATCGTGTGGGGGGAGCTGTGGATGCGGCGCCAGCGCGCTCCGGCCTCAGGCGGCGGCAGAGGATCAGGCGACGACGCCCTCGAGCGGATAGCCCTCATCGCCCCAGCGGGCGAGTCCGCCGCGCAGGTTGGCCACCTGGCTGTGGCCGGCCTTGAGCAGCTGCTGGGTGGCGAGGGCCGAGCGGCTGCCGGAATGGCAGACCACCACCACGGGCTTGCCAGTGGGAATCTCGCCGCTGCGTTGCTCCAGCTCCGGCAGCGGGATCAGCAGGCTGCCGGCGACATGGCCGTCGGGGCCATGGAACTCTTCGGCCGAGCGCACATCGAGCAGCGTCAGCTCGCCGCGGTGCTCGGCCACCCAGCTGGGCGGCAGTTCGAGCAGCCCGGCGAAGCTGCGGCTCAGTGGAGCCCAGGTTTCGCTGGGCGTCTCCTGTCGGGGCTTGCCGGAGCGCAGGTTGCCCGGCAGGGCTTCAGCGATGCGGCCCGGATGCGGCAGCTTCATGGCCTGCATGTGGCCGACGAAGTCGCGCTCCGTAGCGGCGCCCCCGAGGCGGGGATTGAAGGCCTTCTCCTCCGCCACGGAGGTGACCATGCGGCCGGTGTAGTCGTGGCCGGGATACAGCAGGCAGCTCTCCGGCAGTGAGAACAGCTGTTCGGTGATCGAGCGCCACAGGGTGTGGGCATCGCCCTGCTGGAAGTCGCAACGGCCGCAGCCGCGCACCAGCAGCGCATCGCCCGTGAAGGCCATGGAGTGGTCATCGAGCACATAGCTGACGCAGCCGTCGGTGTGACCAGGGGTGCTGCGCACCTCCAGATGCCTGCCGCCGAAAGCAACGCGATCGCCGTGCTGCAAGGGGAGGTTCACGTTTTCGGCACGAGCGGCGGCGGCCAGGCCGATGGCCGAGCCGGTGGCCTGGTGCATCAGCCAGCTGCCGGTCACGTGGTCGGCGTGGGCATGGGTGTCGAGGCAGGCCACTAGGCGGATCCCCAGCTCCTGAATCAGCGACAGGTCGCGGCTGTGCTGCTCGAACACCGGGTCGATCAGAACGCCTATGCGGGAGGCCACATCGGCGAGCAGGTAGCTGAAGGTGCCGGTGCCGGCGTCGAACAACTGGCGGAACAGCAGCTGCCCACCACCGGTGGCGGTCGCGAGCAGCGAGGAGGCGGTAGCGACGGCCAAGGGACAACCCTCGAAAGCTGTTTATGAGCTTATGCGCATAGTGGCTGAAACGCAAGCGGACTTCGTATCGGCAGGTCGCTGGTCGCTGCCCCGGGGTCTTCCGCCGCCCCAGGGCCCCAGGCTCAGAGGGGCTTACGCCCGAGCACCTGCAGCACCGCACTGTCGCCGTGGTGATAGGGCCCCTCCTCGATCCACCGGCGCCGCTCCTGCAGCACGAGCAGCTCCAGGCCGGCCAGTTCGCTGCGCAGGGTCTCCGGTTCGCAGAGCAGCTCCAGCTGCGGCGGCCCGCCGGTGCCGAGCTCCAGCTGCCTGGGCCGTGTAGGCCTCCAGGATCAGGTGACCGCCGGGCCGCAGGGCCGCCACAGCACGGGACAACACCTGGGCCCGCAGTGGTGGCGGCAGATGCATCCAGATCGCCACCACCAGATCCACGCTCTGCGGGGCCGGGTGGAACGCCGCCAGATCGCCGCAGCAGGTCTGAATCGTCACGCCGGGGCTCTGCGCCAGCGCCTCGGCTTTGGCCAACCCCACGACGCTGAGATCCTGCGCGAGCACGCGGTGTCCCAGCTGCGCCAGATGCACGGCGTTGCGCCCCTCGCCCTCCGCCAGGCACAGCACGTCGCCCGGCGGCAGGGCAGGCGCCTTGTCCCGCAGGAACTCATTGGGCTGCTCGCCGTAGGCGTAGCTGGGCTCGGCGTAGCGGCCATTCCAGAAGCCGGCCGGATCGGAGAGGGGGGGGAGGGTCCTGGCTTCATCGGGGTGCATGGGCGATGCAGAATGCGTCTATCGTCATACAGCGCATGCAGCGCAGGGAGGTTGCGGTGGCCCAGGACATGCCCAGTCCTCAGGCGCTGGAGGAGATCAGCCAGTTCTTCCGGCTGCTGGGCGAACCCACCCGGCTGCAGTTGCTCTGCAAGCTGCGGCAGGGACCGCTTGATGTCGCCTCGCTGATCGAGGCCACGGGCTTTTCCCAGTCGCACATCAGCCGCCAGCTGGGGCAGCTGCAGCGCGCCGGTCTGGTCCCCGCCGAGCGCGCGGGCGTGCGCCTGCTGTATCGCGCCGCGGGGCAGCTGGTGGAGGATCTCTGCCTGCTGGTGCAGACGCGGCTGCGCCAGCGGCTGGAAGCACAGCTGGAGAGCCTGGCGGTCCCCTGAGCATGCCGCGACCGGGAAGCGTTGAGTCGCCGGCATGAACTGCTCACCGCCCGGCGTTGGCTCGTCTGGCAGCACGGCGCTTGCCCTACTTGCTGGCTCCTGCCTCCTCATGGCCAGCCTTTCTGGGCCTGATCGCCACGGCATGGATTCGTTTCTCGCAGCTGGCGGTGGTGCGCCCTTACAGCGGCTTGCAGAACCTCTGCTTCCGGGCTGGTCTGCCCTTGCAATGTCAGGCAAGCCAGCCCCGCCCAGCGGCCAGCCTGGAGGCTTCCTGCACGGCGGTGATGCAGTGCTGTGCCCGGCGTTTGGCATCGTCCTGACCCTGGGACCGCGGCACGTACCCCTCCATCGCTTCTGGCGTCTCGATCAGCGCCAGCAGGCCGGTCATGCGGGCGCCGAGGGAACCATCGGCGAGCAGGCGGCTCACTAGGCCGTGCTCCCACAGCTGCTCCCCTGTGGAGCCCGGAACGAACAGCTCTTGGCGCGGCACGGCCAACAGCGACTGCTTGAGGGCATCGAGCTGGCCCGGCCGCAGCCGGCGGCTGTTGGGCAGACCCGCCGCGGGACCGGCCGGGATCGCGGCAGGGCGATCGGGGGTGTGCTCCGCGCTCCAGCTCAGTCCGGTGCCGGGCAGCCCCACGGTGGTGCGGGGCCCACCGCTTCGATTCACCGGGATGTTGAAC
>JBKCPG010000045.1:0-7248 GCA_046309395.1 Cyanobacteriota bacterium
TTCCAACGTCTTGAGGTAGCCGCCCACCTGGCTGCCGATCTCGGGGGCGACCGATCAGGGCTGGTGTCCGCATGGGCCTGCAGCAGCTCCAGCAGCGAGGCGATGTCGAGATGCCCCAGGCTGATCGTGTCGGTGAGGCGCCGCGTCTTGCCAATGCGGCGGCGCCCAGAGATCTGGAGGAAGAACCAACGTCCACGGCCGAGCACGCCCCAGCTCCGCCCGCTCACGCCTCCTGCCGTAGAACCCCCACTCCCCGCCATCTTGCTCATAACTTAATCAAGATTAAGTTAGCTATCCAGCTCGGTGCTGGTCTGGGTTCTGGTGGCGTCATAGGCTGATTCGATGACCCTGATCCAGCTCTGCCTGAGCAGAAGCACGGAGGGCATCGAGCCACTGCTGCAGCTCCTGGGTGTTGGTGATCTGGCTCAGCGGGCAGTCCACCTTCAGGGCTGACGCCGCCACCACCTTGATGGGGGCTGCCGTGGGTGTGTCCGCCGGGGCAGCCAGTGCCGCCATGCGCTGCAGCTGCTTGGGCACCTCTTCAGCTCGGTAGCGGTTCACTCGCAGCAAGGCTCGTCCTGGCTGGCTGGCAGCTTCCACATCGGCCTTGGCCGCTGCCGTCGTCGCCAGCACCTGCTCCTGTTGGCTGGTGTCGAGTTTCTGGAAGTCGGCCGTGGCCTTCAGCCGGTCTTCCTGCTCGCTGATCTCCTCCAGCGCCTTGGCTTTGGCTTCGGCCAGCCGCTCGCTTAGCTGCCGCTGAAGCTCGGCCATTGCGCTGTTGGCCTGGGGGATCAGCCCGCCGGCATAGGGCTTGTCGCTCTCCAGCAGCTTTCGCAGCGGCATCACCTGTTCGGCCGGCAGATCGGCAAACTCATCGCCGTAGCGCAGTTCAAACGCCCGCACCTCGTCGTAGACGTTCTTTTGATTGCCGTTGAGGAACTGCTTCAGGGGGGTGAGCAGGTCTTCCTCGGCATCCAGCCAGCTGTCCTTGAAGGTGCCCAGCTGGTTGAGCAAGTAGCCGTCGTCCTTCTTGGCCATCGCCTCCGCCTGCTCGGCCCAGGGCTTCACGGCGGCCAGGTGGTGGTCAACGACCCCTGGGGTGAGCCCGTTCTGATCCACGGCACCACCCTCAACGCCAACGGCATGGGGCAGCGGTTCAGCCGGCAGAACTACCGCTTCGCGGGCCTGCGGCTACGGCAAGCGCTGGATGGTGGAGCCCATCGGCGGCGGTGCCTACCGCTATGCCGCAGGCAAGGGCTGGGCGGTGGTGGTGGACAGCCTCGGCTGAGCGAAGCGTTCAACGCAGCGGCCGTGGGCGGTGGCGGATCGGTTGAACCACCGGTTTGAGCGCCGTCGGGATCTGCGGCTGCCGGTCGGCCCAGTGGGCCGCCAGGGCCGCCAGCAGGCTGGCGCTGTCGCCGTGAATGCGGAGCATGGCGTTGGCTGAAAGTGCTGCCCACCAGCCTGATCGGGCCGCCCCGCTCCATCAGCGCGGAAGGTGACAGGGCTGGGCAACCAATGGCACAGCCGAGACCATCGAATGCGCCGGCGGTGTTCCGCCATGAGGGCATACCCCTCTGCGCCCAGGCCGATCGGCCGTTTGTGATCACCTTCCCTGCCCATGGCCCCCGTGCGGCGGCGGCAGCGGCGAGCCAACGCAGCTGAGGGGTCAGGGGCCTGGCGGCGCTCATCATCACCACCGCCGTCGCCTGGCCCATCCCTGGGCGGAGGGATCCTGCCTTGCGCAAGCCTTAAGGCGTCCCTTGCTGGGACAATGCAATTGCATTACCAAGGGTCTGTCTCAGGTGGCTGTCCCATGGCTGTTCGCCCCTCGCCCTCGCTGTCCACTCCGGTCGACTCAGCGCTGGACGGGGTGGAATCGTCCCTGACGGATCGCTATCAGACCACCGTGCCGCAACCGGTGCGCAGGGCCCTGGGGCTGGGGAAGCGCGACCGCATCCGCTACTGCTTCCGCGCCAATGGTGAGGTGGTGCTGCAGCGCGTCAGCCCAGACGCGGCAGAGGAGGATCCGGCACTGGCACCATTCCTGACCCTGCTCGAGCAGGACATCAGCCGCCACCCCGAACGCCTCCAGCCCATCAGCGCCGATCTGGTGGACCGTCTCCACAGCCTGGTCGGTGATCTCGAGGTGGATCTCGAGGCCCCACTGCCGGAGGACGACACGAGCATCTGACTGTGGACAACCGCGATGAGGTGCCCCCGGGGATCCATGGCTGGCGGATCTATGCCCATCCCCTGTTTCTGGATCAGCTGAACGCCTTGATCAACGAGGTGGAGACCCTGCGCCGCAGGGATCCTCAGGGTTACCGCAGCAGCAATGCCAGCAAGCGCCTGGCTGCCATCGCTCGGCTGATGCTCCACGACATCCCCCGGGACCCCAGCCGCAAGGAGGTCCAACAGGGATCCACACTCGGCGCCGCCCATCGCCACTGGCGACGGGCCAAGTTCTTTCAGCAGTTCCGCTTGTTCTTCCGGTTTCACAGCCGCTCGCGGCTGATTGTCTTGGGCTGGGTCAACGACACCAACACCAAGCGCGCCTACGGCGGCAAGACCGATGCCTACCGGGTCTTCCAGTCGATGCTGGCCAGCGGCCAGCCGCCGGACAACTGGGAAGAGATCCTGCAAGACGCCACGCGGGCGGCGGAGCGCTTGCGGCATCTCACCGATCGTCTGCCTTGAGCCGGCGTGGAAGCCTGGCTGGCCCGTCGCGCCAGCGGCGGCGGGCCGCGGACGGGTGGCGGTGGCAAGTCCGCTGAAGCTGAGGGCGGCACCGACGAAGAAGATCGTCAGTTGCAGCGAGCGATTGCGGGCCTTCTCCTCTCCCTCCAGCTTCCGCTGGAGCTGTTGGCCGTCGAGGGCGACGATGGCGCGCAAGGCGCTGATCAGCTGCTCGGCATAGCGCTGCCCCGCGTGGAGCACCTCCAGGTCGTGGTCCATCTGGCGGAGCCAGGTGGGGGCGTCCTGCTCCAAAACAGCCTTCAAAAAGGTGTCGCCCTCCAGCAGCAAGGCCTTGGCGGCCTGAGCGGCATTGAAGGCGTTGATGTTGAGGGTGAGCCGGTGGGTTGCGATGTCCCGCTCACAACGGGCCAGGTCCCGCCCGAGTAGGGGCAGCCTGCGGAGCGGCTCCTCCAGGCTGGCCATGCGTTGGTCTTGGGAGGGCCATTCAGAGTCGAGCGGGGCGATCTGGCTTGCCCATGCCTCGATCGCTTGATAGATGTGGAAACCCTCGGCGAAGCTGCGCCGGCTTGCCCGGGCGGCAAAGTCGATTTTGGCGCGGCAACAGAGCAGATTCACCAGATGCTGCTGATATGAACCATCAAACGCTGTCTCGATGGGTTGAGCCACATCATCCAACCAGACAAACCAGGGGCAGCGCCCATCAGAAAACTCCCAGATCTTCCGGCCCAATAGGGTGGCCTCGCCACAAATCAGCAGCTCCCGCTGACTGACTGCGCTCAGATAGGTTGCGGCGGATGCAGCGGAGAACGAAGCAGGGTCGTGGAGTTGGAGATAGAGAATGCAGCACGTCCCGAGCGAAGTCTGAGGGGTCTGGGGGGGTGCTGAGCGCAGGCTGGAAAGGCAGGGGGCCTGCCATGTCGTGGTGAGGTCCACCACGAAGGTGTCGTGCAGGAGATGGGGGCTGAGGGTGATTTGACAGGTCGGCGGCGATGTTGTCGAGCGGGGCGTCAAGGAATCGCTTGTCGCCAGGGTGATGGTGTTGGCCTCATCGTCGGCCCCCAGCAGGCGGCGCAAGCCCGGGTGGCCCGGGCCATCATCCGGCGGCGGCAGGGTGGAGAAGCAGTGGCGGAGGCGTTGCTGATCCTCAGCCGCGAGGCTGGGGAAGGGGGCGAGCAGCTCTTCAAGAGGGAAGGGGGGAGCAGTGGCGCCTACAGCGGCATGGAGGTGGAAGAGCAGCTGCGTGAGGGTGGCCAGCTCAGCCTTTGCCAGCTCAGCCCTTGGGGGTGGAGGGTTCATCCTTTCGGCTCGGTGGCTGGGGATGCAGCACCACGTTGCGCAGGTTGGATTTGAAGGCTTCGGGGCTGAGCTTGATCGGCTGGCCGCCGATGCCGCGTTGCTGCTGCTGGCCGTTTCCTGGGCCGTTGAAGGAAGCGTGGAAGCGGGCGTCGATCGCTGGCTGATCGAGCAGGAAGCGGCTCAGCTGGGAGGTGAGCGCCTCGGCGCCGCCGGACGGGTCGATCCCCTCGGCGAGGGAGAGCAGGGCGCCCTGCTCCTGGGGCGTGAAGCTGGCGCTGTCGAGCGGTTCGAGCACGTCCTTGCCATCGCCGCCGGTGCTGAGACGGAAGCAGGCCCCCAGCTGCCCCTTGAAGTTGTCGAAGAACGTGCCCCTGGCATCCCCACCGGTGCGGCCCTCGGCCTGGGAGAAAGCCTGCTCCAGCAGGCGGTTCTTGCGCAGCTACAGGATCTGCTGCTTGGCCTCATCGCGCTCAGCGGCGACGGCAGCCACCTTCTGAGAAGAGGCCTCTTCCATCTAGCGTTCGCGCAGCTCCATCTGCTGCTCGAGGATCTGCTTCTGGCGTTCGGCCTCCTGCAGGCGTGGAGTGAGCACCCCATCCGGGCTGTGCTCACCGCCTATTGCCAGGGGGGTGGGTGGGCATCACGGAGAACGTTACTGACGCTGCCACGCCGGAAGGTTGCCCTTCCCAGAGTGCGGAGGCTCATTCGGCGAAGGTGATGGCATCCATCGGCAGGCTGCTGAGGCGGGCCGCTGTGCTGCAGCGACGCGAGCGCCGCCGTGGGCGCAGGGTGCAGCCGCGCTTCCGGCTCTCCCAAATCGGAGTGACATCCCTTGGCGGTCTGATGGCTGTGGGGTTGCTCGCTCTGCTCTCAGCCTGGAGCGGCCATGTGTTGATCGTGGCTCCACTTGGCGCATCTTCTGTTCTGCTCTTTGGCTATCCACGCAGCCCACTGGCGCAGCCCCGCAATGTCGTCGTGGGCAACACCCTCGGAGGCTTTCTGGGAGTGGCTTTGGTCGCTCTCTTTGGCCAAGGGCCTCTGGTGCTGGCTCTGGCCGTGGGGTTCACGATTTTGTTGGGCCAGCAACTGCGCTGCCTCCATCCACCGGCCGGAGGCATGGCCTTTCTGGCGGCCTTTTTCGGCATGAGCTGGCCCTTTCTGCTCTTTCCAGTGCTCACCGGATCTGTGCTGCTGGTCGTGCTGGCCTGGGGATTCAGCCGCTGGGTCCCAGGGGCGATGCCCTACCCCCTGCATTGGTTGTAGTTCGACCGGCAGTCTCAGCTGCAGTCAGCAAAGTGCGCCCCTCACCCCCGCGACAGCTCCAGCTGCCTGGCCAGCCACAGGTTCACGTCCGCGTAGGTGTAGCGGACGAGGGGGGCAGCACAGGAGTGGTGGTCACGGTTCAGACCCGCACCAGCGCTGCGGTGAACCCACTGCCATGGCCGCTCAATTGCGGGCCGTTGCCCCGGTTCGCCAGGGTGGGGAGCATCAGCGGCAGGGCCTGGGCATGGCTCGAAGCCCATGCGCTTGAGGGCCATGTTCACGGTGTTGTTGCTGATGTAGCTGGTGGCGACGCGCTGGCTCTGGAAGCCATAGCCGCTGGGGCCGCTGATGGCGTGCTGGGCCTGGAAAAGCGACGCGACCTGGCGGGAGAGGAGGGGCACAAGGTGCTCACGGCGGTTGCCACGTCGGCCCTTCATGCGCTCAGCCGGGATGGTCCAGAGGGCCTCTTCCAAGTCGAGCTCCTCCCAGCGGGCGGCGATCAGCTCGCTGGTGCGCACGAAGGTCAGGCCCAGCAAGCCCATGGCGTTGAGGGTGCTGGCATCGGCGCCGATGCTGTTGGCGCGCATGGCCGACAGCAGCTCAGGCAGCTCGTTCCAGGCGATGCAGGGGTAGTGGCTGGTGGTCTGCTTGACGGGGCGTGATCAGCCAGGTGCTCGATTACGCCGTCGCCATCGGCCACTGCACGATCAATCCGGCCCACTCCCTCAAGCGCCACGCCCCGTCAAGCAGACCACCAGCCACTACCCCTGCATCGCCTGGAACGAGCTGCCTGAGCTGCTGGCGGCCATGCGCGCCAACAGCATCGGCGCCGATGCCAGCACCCTCAACGCCATGGGCTTGCTGGCCCTGACCTTCGTGCGCACCAGCGAGCTGATCGCCGCCCGCTGGGAGGATCTCGACTTCGAGGAGGCCCTCTGGACCATCCCGGCTGAGCGCATGAAGGGCCGACGTGGCAACCGCGGTGAGCACCTTGTGCCCCTCCTCTCCCGCCAGGTCGCGTCGCTTTTCCAGGCCCAGCACGCCATCAGCGGCCCCAGCGGCTATGGCTTCCAGAGCCAGCGCGTCGCCACCGGCTTCATCAGCAACAACACCGTGAACATGGCCCTCAAGCGCATGGGCTTCGAGCCATGCCCAGGCCCTGCCGCTGATGCTCCCCACCCTGGCGAACCGGGGCAACGACCCGCAATTGAGCGGCCATGGCAGTTGGTTCACCGCAGCGCTGGTGCGGGTCTGAACCGTGACCACCACTCCTGTGCTGCCCCCCTCGTCCGCTACACCTACGAGGACGTGAACCTGTGGCTGGCCCGGCAGCTGGAGCTCTCGCGGGGGTGAGGGCCGCACTGTGCTGGATGCAGCAGCTGAGCCTGCCGGTCGAACTACAACCAATGCAGGGGATAGGGCATTGCTCCTGGGACCCAGCGGCTGAATCCCCAGGCCAGCAGGACCAACAACACAGATCCGGTCAGCACCGGAAAGAGAAGAAATGGCCAGCCCATCGCAAAAAAGGCCGCCAGAAAGGCCATGCCTCCGGCGGGTGGATGGAGGCAGCGCATTTGCTGGCCAAACAAAATCGTCAGACCCACGGCCAGAGCCAGCACCAGAGGCCCCTGGCCAAAAAGAGAGACCAAAGCCACTCCCAGAAAGCCTCCGAGGGTGTTGCCGACCACGACATTGCGGGGCTGCGCCAGTGGACTGCGTGGATAGCCAAACAGCAGAACGGACGAGGCCCCAAGCGGCGCGACGATCAACACATGGCCGCTCCAGGCTGAGAGCAGAGCGAGCAATCCCACGGCCATCAGTCCGCCAAGGGATGTCACTGCGATCTGGGAGAGCCGGAAGCGCGGCTGCACCCTGCGTCCACGGCGGCGCTCGCGTCGCTGCAACACAGCGGCCCGCCTCAGCAGCCTGCCGATGGATGCCATCACCTCCTCTGAATGAGCCTCTGCAGTCTGGGAAGGGCAATCTCCA
>JBKCPG010000046.1:0-3292 GCA_046309395.1 Cyanobacteriota bacterium
CCCGCACCCACCCCGTCAACCTGGACACCCTCCCGTGCGAGGGGGGGGCGAGGGGATCCCTGGCCCTCCAGCTCCTGCCCGGCGAGGAGGGCGATGGCTTCGGGGCGGGTTGCAATCGGGCCCTGGCCTGGCTGGAGCGGCGGGGCTGGCGGGGGTGGGTGTGGCTCCTCAACCCGGATACGGCCCTGCCCCGAGGCGACGAGGTGGAGGAGCTGGAGCGTCGCTTGGGCGGGATCGCCCCCCAAACCCTGGTGGGCACCGCCGTGGACGATGGCGGCGGGAAACTGGAAGCCAGCGGCGGCTGGTTCACCCCTGGCGCGCGCTTCCGTTCACGCCGGCTCCCCTGCGGCGAATCCAGCCCGGCGGCTCCTCTGCGCCTCGACTGGTTGAGCGGCTGCAGCCTCGTCCTGTGGCCCACGGCCCATCACCCTCCGGCCCGCTTCGATCCCGCCTTTCCCCTGTACTACGAAGACATGGACCTGTGCCTGCGGCTGGCTCGCCAGGGCGCCACCGTGCTCTGGCTGCCCACCCCGCGGGTGATCCACCGCCGGGGCCAGGGGAGCGCCGGCGGCTCCCCCCGTCGCTGGCGGCTGTCCACCGTGAGCTACCTGCGGTTTTTGCGGCGCCACTGTCCCCCCTGGGTGGCGGCCCCGCGGGGGCTGCGGCTGCTGGTGGTGACCGCCCTGCGACTTCCATTCCAGCCCGGTCGCGCCCTCGCCGTGCTCGCCGGGGTCCTGGAGGTGTGGGGAGGGGCGAGACACGTCCCGCCCGGGGGGAAGCCATGAGCACGCCCTGGGCCCTCTTCAACGGCAGCTATCTGGGCCATCACCCCACGGGAATCGGCGTGGTGGCCCGCGATCTGGTGGCCGCCCTGGATCCCGCGCGGGTGCCCCTTCTCGATCCCCTCGGAGGCGATCGGCCCGGGAGCGTGCCCATCCCCGCCCACCTCTCGCCCGAGCACGGGCGCAAAGGGCACCTGGCTCGGCTGCTGTGGACGCAAAACCAGGTGCCGAGGCTGCTGAAGGCCAGCGGAGCGCCCCTCCTGCTCTCCCCCCTGCCGGAGGCGCCCCTGCTGCGGGGGGTGCGTTCGCTGGTGCTGGCCCACGATCTGCTGCCCCTGCGCTACCCCCAGCCCAGCCCCCTGCTGGCCTATCATCTGGCCTACGTGCCGCTGGTGTTGCGCCGGGCCGTGCGGGTGCTCTGCAATTCCGAGGCCACCGCCCGGGAGGTGCACGGGCGGCTCGGGGTGCCCGCACGGCGCCTCGTGCCCCTGCGGCTGGGCTTTGATCCGGGACGTTTGCGGCCCCTGGGGCTGGCGCGGGAGCCTTTTTTTTTGGTGCTGGGGCGCCACGATCCCCACAAAAACCTGGTGGGGGCGTTGCGGGCCTTCGCGACCGTTCCCGACCCGGAGAGGGAACTGCGGCTCAAGCTGGTGGGCCCCCACGATCGCCGCTACACCCCCCGCCTCCAACGGCTCGCCGAGGAACTGGGCATCGGGCCTCGCTGCGACTGGCTCCCCTGGGTGAGTGATCAGGAGCGGCTGGAGCTCCTCAACCGCTGCCGGGCCCTGGTGCTGGTGAGCTTCTGGGAGGGCTTCGGGTTGCCGGCCCTGGAGGCCATGGCCTGTGGGGCGCCGGTGATCGCCGCCCGGGCCGGGGCCCTGCCGGAGGTGGTGGGGCAGGCGGCCCTGCTGGTGGATCCCCGCGACCCGGCGGAGATCGCCGCGGCCATGGTTCAGGTGGAGCGGGAGGGAGGCCTGGCTGAGACCCTGGCCCGGGCGGGAGCGGAGCGGGCCACCCGGTTTCGGTGGGATCAAACAGCCGCGGAAGTGCTCGCCGTGCTGAAAGAGGTGGCCTGAGGGGAAGACCGGGCACCGCGCTCCCCTCATGGGGGGACGACGCTGATCCAAGGGTCCTGGGCGGCCGCCAGGGCGACGCACCGCCGCAGGTGGGCATCCACCGATGCCGGAAGAGCCAGCACCAGCCTGGTGCCTGGGGGTCGCAGGCGGAGGGCGGCCAGGAGCATCAAGCTCTCCCCCACCACCACGGTCCCCCTCCAGCTCGGCAAAACCGCCTCCGGTGGCCCCAGGCGGCGGCTGTCCCCGGCCTCCAGGGGCAACCGCCAGGAACGCTTCGCGGCCACGGGGTGGGGCATCAGACACCAGGGATGGGTTAAGACGGCAGCCTGGCGGTGCAGCGACTCCACCCCTGGCGAGTCGATGATCAGGGTTCCCGACGGGGGCGGGACGGGGGCCACGGCCGCGCCATCGGTGGGGAGCCGGTGGAAGAGAGGTCCCAGGTCGTGGCAGCGGAAGCGATCGCACCAGGGAGCGCGCCAGGAGGGAGCGTCGGAGAACAGCCAGCAGTCGATCTGGGCTGGGAAACCGAGGGGGTCCACCGCCTTCGGCTGGGCCCGGTATTGATCCAGCCCGTCATCCAGCAAGGTGAGCCGACGGGCCCGCCGGAGGAGCCAACGCAGGCCCAGCCCCGCGCCGCTTTGGTGCGCCAGCCGCAGCTCCCGCACCAGGCCGAGCAGGGCCCAGGGCGCCAGCAGCAGGTAACTCCAGGGCCGGGCGGGAAGCCGCCAGGGCCAGCGGCGCCGGTCGGCGGCCGTGAGGGAGAAGCGCTCGGGTTCCCACAGCAGGAGGTCCAGACCGGGGAGGGGCGGGAGCAGCCCATCCCGCAGGCGGCGGGCGGCCTCCAGGTGGATGGCGTTGGACGCCAGGGTGAGCCGGATCACCGTTCGTCCCGGGGCGCCCCGGGGGGCGACTCCGTTGGTCGGCCCAGCCAGCCCCGGGTGCGGCTGAGGAGGAAGACGGGCAGGCGCGAGAGCCGGCGGCCACTGTGCCACCACAGGCGATGCCACCACCTCACCCGCCAGACCCCCTGGTGGGGATAGGGGGCCAGCTTGATGGGGAGATCGGCGAGAAACACCTCCGGAATCGCCAACAAGCAGCTCCAAAAGGCCAGCCGCCGGGCGTGCTCAACCTTGCTGGCGGCCGTTCCCGAGGGACGGGGGACGGAACCGGGAAGGACCCGCCAGCGATCCGGCGCCCATTCCTCATAGCGGGAGCGGGTGGTGAGGGGGCCCCAGGGGTAATGGGCCGCCAGGAGCCGGTTGGCCAGCCGGGAGGAGCGCATGGCGGCCAAGCCAACGTCCCGGCGAAAGGCCTCCCCCCGCCCCCCCGGGCGCCCCCGGGCCGACGGTGGACCGGCAAACCCCGGCGTCCCAAGCCCTCCACCAGGAGGCCGCCCGCCCCCTGCGGGATGGGCTTCTCCCGCCCCGCCCCCGG
>JBKCPG010000047.1:0-3786 GCA_046309395.1 Cyanobacteriota bacterium
GCCTGGTTAGTCTTCCAGTCGCACAAGGTCAAGATACCATCAACCTCGGCGACGAGATCAGGCATAAGGCCATAGCAGCCGCCCGGATGGATCATTGGATTTTCAATGATATAGACTTTCCCGATGCGTGGCAAGACGTGCTTGACCCATAAATCGTAAATGGCTTCTGCTTCATTGCCTGCCCCGCCCTTTGTGCGCTCGTCGGGAACGCCTAGACCGCAATGCGCAATCAGTGCATGTGCCTCGGTGCCAATGGCGGCGCGTATATCCCTAACACGCTCCATGAAGTAATTGGCGCCACGCTCGTTCAAGCCTTTGCGCATCAGCGATTGACGCCATGGCTCTTTATTGAAGTCCTTGCCGCCAGCAAGCGCTATGATGTGCGACGACGACGGAACCTGAACAGGCTCCGGTCCCCGAAAGAAAAAATACTCGTGATCTTTCTCGCTAAAAAAAACTCCCGGTTGAGCCGGGAGCAGTTGCAGTTCAGGCATCAGAGGTTACTGAAAAGGAAGCGGACAAGAGCAAACGCTACAGTGCCAACAAGAACCGCCATAAAAATTACAGCGATCCATTGACTGATCATCCCTGGCTCCATGCTCAGAACCCAGACGGCAGCATCGGAGAAGGAGCCGCAGGCGGCTGGCCATGGATCGCCCCAGGCATCGGCTGGACCGGCGCAGGAGGGGCCGTCGGCGGCTGTGGGGCAGCGAAGCCAGCGGGCACCGGCACATGGGCAGGCCAGCCATCGGGCGCCGGCTGTTGCGGCTGTGGCTGCTGGTACTGGGGCTGCGGGGCCGGCTGTGGCGGCTGGGCGTACACCTGAGGCGGCTGCTGGTACTGCGGCCCCGGCTGCTGCTGATACTGCGGCCCCGGCTGCTGCTGATACGCCGGCTGGGGCTGATACGCCGGCTGGGGCTGAGGCTGGCCCGCCTGGGCCTGCTGGCGAAGGGCCGCGCTCTGCTGGGTCTCGGCCACGGTCGAGAGCTGACCCGAAAGGATCGGCTTCGCCTTGCCGGATGCAGACACCCCGCCTTGTTGCGCGTAAAGCGCAAGGTCGAGCTTGATGCAGGGCTGCCCGCCACGATCCTGCACGTACTGGCCAGCATTGAAAGCAGCCTGAAGCTCCTGCAGCAATGCGTAGGAGATTTCAAGATTGCCTTTGTAATCAGGCTGGTTGGCGGCAGTCTTGTGCGCGTTCACCCAAAGGGCAGCGCGATTGGGGCGATACTGCGGCTGTTGCTGTTGCGGCTGGTAGGAGTTCATTGCAGAACCGGGAGGGGTTGAACTGGGTAGGCGACAGCCACCTGGGGAGCGGGCTGCAGCGCCGGCTGCTGAAACTGCCTGGGGTCATAACCAGGAAGCGGCACTGCTTGCGGATACATGGCCTGAGGCGCAACAACCTGCTGCCCAGGAACCGGCCATGAAGCAGCGGCGGGCAGCCCAGGAAGGCCACCGGCTTGAGCGGGAGCAGCGAAAGAGCCGGACCCAGCAGCGTTGCCATCATCGTCCGCCTCGGGGGAAACGGCAAGCAGCGCAAACAGATTGTAGCGCACGCCGTAAGTGAAGGCAGCCCCGATGCGTTGAAGGTTTGTAGCATCGGGCACCGGGAAGTCGGACGAAACCTCTTCGCTGCCATCCACGAATGAAAGCGTGGTGCGAACAAACCAGGCGCCGCTGGAGTAAACGCATTGCGAGTAGATGACGATGCCCTGCTCAAGAAGCGCTGGCTTGATGGCCCTGAGTAAACCAGGGAGCGCCAGGTAGCTCGACTTGAGATAGTCGTTTTTGGAATCTTTCGTGAGATCCCCGAACCCACCAGAGGCGGCAGCGATGGCCTCAAGTAGAGACAGCTTGCGGTGCTGAATCGGCTGGGCCGGCATCATGGCCAAGTGGGGATCATCGGTGCGCTGCACGGGGAGGGGCGGTGCTGCGGGAGCGGGCTGCTGCATGGGAGGCGGTGCCACCTGTGCCGGCAGAGGAGGAGGGGTTGAACGCGCCATGGCGTGAAACGAAACAACAAAGGAATGATAGCACGGCTTCCACCACAAGGCAAGAAAATTAAAAAACTGCCAAGCAAGGGGGCCGCTAGTAAAGCATGGTTACTGCGCGACCTCCTTTTCGTGCACTTGCTCCTGCAGCCACGCACGCAACGCATCACCTGTCGGAGTTTTTACTGGCCACTTAACCCAGCGCAATAAAGCCTGCGCATCACCAAACCACATAGATACGTGCGGCCTCCAGGCGTAAAATTCAACGCCAGTTTCCTTATGTCTTGCTTCGATGCGAAGCGCGGGGTTATTGAAAAATGAGGGGCCGCGACGGCGGATAGTATCTGTTTCGCTCATTCCCCTCTCTCCGCCCGTTCGGCCTCGGCGGTGAGCAGGGCGCGGAGGCGTTGGCGTTCGTCGCATCTGTGCTGCTCCTCGGTGTTGATGACCCAGCCCAGGGGACCGTTTGCATAGGGGCCTTGCACCTCTTCAAATGGCACCAGCCAATCCCGCAGGGCGCGGATCTCGGCGGCAATCGCCAGCCGCTCAGCGTCAAGCCGGCCGACGATGACACGGGCGGACCACGCGCCGGCCATCACCCGCCACAGCGGCCCTTGCTTGTCGAGTGTCACTGGTGGTGGGAGTGGTGGTTTGTCGCCGTAGAATCTTTGCCCGGGTTTACACATTGGTGTTTCGGGGGCTGGAGTGTCAGCGGTCATAGCGGGAACGGTTGGCAATGAGAACAGGAACCCAGAAAATGCTCATAACGAGGACTCTGACAATCGCGCCTCTGTTGCCTCTACCAGCAACAGCGCCCATGACCGAGCAAATCAACGCAATGCCGAATCCGGGATGGTTGGGCAGCCTGCGGAAGTAGGCCGCGATGCGTGAGCGTTTCATGCCCGAGAGGTTGCATTGCCAAAGGTCGCATCCAACAATGCGGCAGACGCATTGCTCATTACGTGCATGAGCGGTTTACGGCTGGGTGACATAAGTGGGTCGATGCTGCAGCAAACTGCGCACCAGATCCCGGCGCTCCTTCAGCCACTCGCTCGGTGGAATCATTCCAGCTTCCGTGTAGCGTCCCAGCGCGGCGTCGACGTCGGCTAATCGGTGTTCGGCGGCCAGCCAGCGGGGCTTCAGTCCTAGCGGGGGTTTGTAGTCGGTCATAGCGTGTTGGTGGTGGGGGTTTTCAGTTCGGCGGCGATGGCGAGGAGTTGACGGCGTTTACCCTGAAGGTTGAGGCGAATCGCCTCATTGGTGTAGTTCTCGCATTCACGCAGGTCTTCCGGCAGCACCTGATCTGCTGCAGCGCGCAACGCAGCCGCCAGGCACTGCTCAATCCAGTCATCGTCAAAAGGGCCGCATAACTCGTGGCGTTCGTTGAAAGCAGCGACAATCTTCTGGGCGGGGGAGATGTCAGCCATTGGCGCCCTCCTGTTTGGCGCGTCTTCAGTCATCGCCCCGCCTCCCGCTCCAGCATCTCCCGCAGCAGATCCGCAAACCCGCTGCCGTTGGCAATGCGTGCGGAGTGTTTGCGCTCCAGCCAGTCGGCCACAACGTCAATGGCGGTGCAGGCCTCCAGTTCAGCGTTTCGACTGCCGGTCGCGCTTATGATGGCCTCCGCCACCAGCTCTACCAGCGCCCCGGCGGGCGACGACTGGGCAGGAGCGGTGGCGGACGTGTCTTTATCCACCGGCGCAGCCGGCAGGGGCAGGGCGTTGGCATGGGCCCAATGGGTAGCTCCCAAGAGAGGCAACGGCTTGCCATCAACAAAGGCAACCTGCCTATAAAG
>JBKCPG010000048.1:0-4049 GCA_046309395.1 Cyanobacteriota bacterium
GAGTACGCCAACCCCGAAGGGAGGACGCGGGACGGATGGAAGGACGGAAAACCGCCTGGGCCTCCGTCGCTCTGAAGTGTAACGGACTGTTGCGGCTTTTGTGAAGGGGGTTCATGAAGAAAGTTTCCGAGGGCTGGGCAACGGGGTGGGGGACCCCCTCCAGGAAGGTGGTCACCTGGAGCCCCAGCGTCACCCTGGTGCCCACCCATGGCTGCTTTAACGCCTGTGGCTATTGCGGGTTTCGCGCGCCGCCCGAGCCAGGCGACCCCCTGGCCGACGCCCTCAGCGATGGAGCCGCCCTCGCCCCGCTGGCCGCCGCCCCCCCGGCGAGGGGGGGGTTTCTGGTCAGCGGCGAGGTGGCGCCCTCCTCCCCCCATCGGGGGCGCTGGTTTGCCCGCCTGATGGCCTTGAGCCGGTTGGCGCTCGGGCGGGGGCGTCTGCCCCATACCAACGCGGGCCCCCTCTCTGTTCAGGAGATGGCGGCACTGGGCCGTCTCAACCCGTCGATGGGACTGATGCTGGAGGGGGTGGGCCCGGCCTACGACGCCCTCCACCGGCGGGCCCCCAGCAAGGCCTTCCCCGTGCGGATGGGCCAGCTGGAGCAGGCGGGCCGGCTGGGGATCCCCTTCACCACGGGGTTGCTGCTGGGGGTGGGGGAGAGCCCGGCGGAGCGGCGGGAGGCCCTGCGGCTTCTGGCGACGATGCAGTGCCGTTGGGGCCATCTGCAGGAGGTGATCCTCCAGCCCTGGCGGCCCCCCGGGCAGCCGGCCCGGGAGCTCGGCCCCCGGGACTGTGAGGCCGTGTTGGACACGATCGCCGCGGCCCGGGCCATCCTTCCGCCGGAGGTGCACCTCCAGCTGCCGCCCAACCTCTGGCCCCTGTCTCGCTTGGTGGAGGCTTTGGAGGCGGGCATCGATGATTTGGGGGGAATTGATGAGGTGGATGTGATCAACCCCGCCTATCCCCAACCGTGCCCCGCTCTCCTGGCCGAGGTGTTGATCGAGGCGGGTTGGGTTCTACGCCCCAGGCTCTGCGTGCATCAGGGCTGGTGGCCCTGGCTGCCCGCGGATCTGCGTCAGCGGGTCTGGCGGTCGCAAGCCGAGATCGAATCCCCTGGCGAGGGTGGCGGGCCGAAAGACGACGTCTGAGGAGGGTGCCCGAGGTTCGGCCCCTCTGCATCCGCCGTCATGGCGTTGTTAGCGTCAGCACCCCAGACGGCCCCGGATCCTTGCCCGCCCCCGTTCCCCCAGCCGCGCTGTCCACTCAGCCCCCGGTGACCGGCGAGCGAGTGTTGCTGGTGCGCCTGCCCTGCAATCCGATCTTCCCGGTGGGGCCGATTTATCTGGCCGACCATCTGCACAAGCGCTTCCCAACCCTGCCCCAGGAGATCCTGGATCTGGCGGCGGTGCCCGTGCTGGATGTGCGGCGGGTGCTGCGGCAGGCGATCGATCGCTTTCGTCCCACCCTGCTGGTGTTTTCCTGGCGCGACATCCAGATTTACGCGCCCGTGGATGGCCGGGGAGGCAATCCCCTCCAGCACTCCTTCGAGGTGTTCTACGCCCGCCATCCCCTGCGGCGGTTGCGGGGGGCCCTGGGGGGCCTGGGCCTGATGGGCGCGTACTACGGGGAGCTGGCGCGCAACCTGCGGTTGGTGCGCGCCGGCCTGCGTTGGGCTCGCCGCCACCAGCCCGGTGCTCGGGCGGTGCTCGGGGGCGGGGCCGTCAGCGTGTTTTACGAGCAGTTGGGACGGTGGTTGCCCCGGGGCACGGTGGTGTCGGTGGGGGAGGGTGAGCTGCTGCTGGAGGCGCTGGTGCGGGGCGAGCCCTTGGCGGGGCAGCGGTGTTATGTGGTGGGCGAGCCGCCGCGGCCGGGCCTGATCCATGAACCCCCGGCGCCCCTGGAGAAAACCGCCTGCGACTACACCTACATCGCATCCATTTGGCCCCAGATGTCCTGGTATCTGGAGGGGGGCGATTTTTACGTGGGGGTGCAAACCAAGCGGGGCTGCCCCCACAACTGCTGCTATTGCGTCTACACCGTGATCGAGGGCAAGGCGGTGCGGGTCAATCCGGCGCGGGAGGTGGTGGCGGAGATGCGCCAGCTCTACGATCGCGGCGTGCGGGGCTTCTGGTTCACCGACGCCCAGTTCATTCCCGCCCGCCGCTACATCGAGGACGCCAAAGAGCTGCTGCGGGGGATCCAGGCCGCCGGGATGACCGACATCCGCTGGGCGGCCTACATCCGCGCCGACAACCTGGACGCGGAGCTGGCTGAGCTGATGGTGGCCACGGGCATGAGCTATTTCGAGATCGGCATCACCTCCGGCTCCCAGGAGCTCGTGCGCAAGATGCGCATGGGCTACAACCTGCGCACCGTGCTGGACAACTGCCGTCTCCTGGCCGCCGCGGGCTTCCGGGAGCACATCTCGGTGAACTACTCCTTCAACGTGATCGACGAGCGCCCCGAAACCATCCGCCAAACCGTGGCCTATCACCGGGAGCTGGAGGCGATCTTCGGGGCCGACAAGGTGGAGCCCGCCATCTTCTTCATCGGCCTGCAGCCGCACACCCACCTGGAGCAACACGCTTTCGACACCGGCCGGTTGGAGCCGGGCTACGACCCAATGAGCATGATGCCCTGGACCGCCCGCAAGCTGCTCTGGAATCCTGAGCCCATGGGGCGGGAGTTTGGTCGGGTTTGTTTGGAGGCGTTCGCCACCCGGCCCCGGGATTTCGGCCGCGGGGTGATGGATCTGCTGGAGCGTGATTACGGCCGCGCTCCCCTGAGGGAGGCCCTGACGGCACCCGTGGAGGGCCGCCCGGCCCTGGCCACCGCCGTGCGCTGAGGTCCGGGCCTAGAGATCCAGTCCTGGCGCGGCCCCCTGCGCCCGCCGCAACGGTGGGGGCCCGGAGCGCTGGGGCAGCAGCCGTCCGTAGGCCTGGCAGAACTCTTCCCCCAGGGCTTCCCTCAGCACCCCGTCCGCGGCCAACGCCTCCAGGGCCTCCGCCTGCGACCGGGGCAGGGGCCGGCCGTCGCTGGGGGGGTGGGCATGGAGATCCTCCAGGCTGTGGGGGCCAGGGTTGAGTTGGCGCTCCACTCCATCCAGACCAGCGGCGAGCACCGCCGCCGGGAGGAGGTAGGGGTTGCTGTCGCCATCGGCGAGTCGCAGTTCCAGCCGCTGGTCGTCGGGCACCCGCACCAGGTGGGTGCGGTTGTTGGCTCCCCAGCTGATCCAGGCCGGGCTCCAGGTGGTTCCGGAGGTGGTGCTGGCACCGGCCAGGCGGCGGTAGCTGGCGCTGGTGGGGTTGGTGAAGGCGCAGAGGGCCGGCGCGTGCTCCAACACGCCGCCCAGGAAGTGGAGCGCCATGGCTGAGAGTCCCAGCTCCCCTTGGGGATCAGGGAAGAGGTTGCGGCCGCTGGTGTCCCACAGGGAGTGGTGCAAGTGGCAGCCGTTGCCGGTGAGCTCCACGAAGGGGCGGGGGCGAAAACTGGCCGTGAGTCCATGGGCTTCCGCCCGCCAGGGCACCAGGAAGCGGAAGAAGGCGTGGCGATCGGCGGTGATCAGGGCGTCGTCGAAGGTCCAATTGATCTCGAATTGGCCGTTGGCATCCTCATGGTCGGCCTGGTAGGGCCCCCAGCCCAGATCCTGAAGGGCGCTGAGCAGGTCGCTGATCAAGGGGTAGTGGCGCATCAGCGCCAGCTGGTCGTAGCAGGGCTTGCGGCGGTTGTCGCGCCCGTCCGCCAGGGCCGAGCCCTCGCCATTGAGCAGAAAAAACTCCGCCTCCACCCCCGTGCGGAAGCGCAGGCCCCGCTCGGCGGCCCGGGCCACCTGGCGCCGTAGCACCCCCCGGGGGCACTGGGGAAGGGGCAGACCGTCGAGCGCCAGGTCGGTGGCCACCCACCCCACGTCGGGTTGGCCCGGCAGGGGCATCAGGCTGCTGGGATCGGGGAAGGCCAGCAGATCGGCTCGGGCGGGGGAGAGATCGAGCCAGGCGGCGAAGCCGGCAAAGCCCGCGCCATCGCTGGCCATCGGCGCCATGGCGGAGGCG
>JBKCPG010000049.1:0-6468 GCA_046309395.1 Cyanobacteriota bacterium
CCATAGGAATGAGGGTGTGAAGGGTGTGCGTGTGAGGGAGCCCGGAGGCTCTCAGCCGGTGATTTGGAAGATTTCGAGGACCACGGCGGAGTGGGATTGCAGCTTTTTGGCCTGGGCCAGAAGGGAGGCGGTGCCCTGGGCGCCGGGGAAGGCGATCACCGCCACGGCGGTGGGAGTGGCCAGGGGCTGGGCGGCGGCGAGCTCGCAGGCGCGGCGGAGCATCTGCCCATTGCGGATGGGGCCAGCGGCCAGGCCATAACGGGCCCACTCGGCGGGGATTTCTTCCACGGGCCAGCCGAGCCGGGCAGCGGCGGCGGCGATCGCTTGATCCGCCCCGCGAGCACCGCCATGCAGGAGGCGATGCACCAGCCGGCCAGCGACTTGCGCTTGGAGGGCGGCAGCGATGCGCAGGGGCGACCAATCGAGGCTGCGACCACCACCGGCCACGATGATCAAAGCGCGAATGATCGATGGCGATGGGCCATCACAAGAGGAGCCTGCAGGGAGCAGGCAAAGCGGCGGCTCGGGGCCGCACGACGCGGCGGCCGAATGGAGAGAAACCATGGGGATCTCCAGGGGATGAACGAAAGATTGGGAGGGAGAGAATGCAGTGGGCGGGAGCCCTCTTCCCATGGCCTTATCCTAGCAGTAAGTGCGTACTACTTGGCAAGGTAAAGCGCCTGGAATTGCTGAGATTCTTGAAGCTGGAAGCGGAGCAGGCAGGCAAGGAAAAGTGGCTGCAGCAAGGGCAGAAAAGGCTTATAGAAGCATTAGGAAGCACAGCCAACTGAGGCTAGAAGACTTCAGAAACTTGAGCCAAGAACCCCTGCCCTCAGCAACAGCCGGCCCAACCCAATCCCTCTGGCTCAGCCCTCCCAACGGCTCCAGGCGCCAAGCCAGCGGCCTCCGAGCACCGGGCCACCGCAGCCGCGGGAAAGCCGCCCCGCTGCCATGACCTCCCCCAGCCATCCCGGCGGCGGCAAGGCAGAACCAATCACGCGAGCGCAAGGGTGCGGCCTGGCGTCCAGTCGCACCCAACGCCAGCCACGACCTACAGCAACCAAGAGACGCCGCACTTGCGAAGCCCTTGCGCCGCGTGACACAATAAGAGACCGCCGCTGGGTGCGGGCTGCTCCCACAAGCGGGGCGTCAAGGATTGGATTAGATCAGCCGATGCATTGCTGATCCATCGATGCTAACGAATCAGACGCAGCTTCCTTGCAGGTCGTGCTGACTCGATCACAAAAGATGAGCAACCGATCCCGCTTCTTCATCGGCAATCCGGAGGGTTTGGCCAGTAGGGCAAGCAGATCATCCTGGGCCTGCAGCACATCATCGAGAAGCCAGAGCAAGCCTTGGGTTTCTGCCACAGCCTGCGCAATTCTGGTGGAGCTTGCTGTTGACTTGGTGGTCATGGGGATCTGAACAAGACTGTAATCAAGGAACAAGTTAGTGAGAGCGCTTGAATGGCCGGGCTTGACTAAATTGATTGATGAATAGGCCCAGAGCTCGGCATCCACAAGGAAGCAGGCCTCGCTCACATTTTCTGCTTGGGTGACAGAGTACTCCGTCATGTATATTTCCTGGTCCACTGTTGACAAGAATTAACGCGTAATATTGTTCAGTAAATTTAATCGTTAGGATTCTTTCACGAGCTTCAGTTTCAACTGCTAACTCTATCTTCTAAAGCCTCAACTAGCAACATTATTTCGGCGGCTTGTTCGTAATTAAGTCCAGTGACTTCAGCAAGAGCTGCGTCACGGCGGCCGGCGGAGATTGCTTGGAGAGCGGTAAGGAAGGGGAGATGGTTCACCTGGTCAGGATTGGCGGTGAGTTGCTGAAGGAGGGTGACGGCAGCACCTGGCTTGTCGGTCTTGATGATCAGGTGTACGGCCTGCGCAAGGCGGCCATTCCCGGAATGATTTTCACCGCCACCGCGGCGATAGGCGATGTACTCAGCTCGCGCATTCTGGCGTGCTTTTGTCGCGGCGACAGGGTTGCCGGCCTCCGTCTCAATATCTGCAAGGATGTCCCAAGCTTTCCATTGTGTAGCTTCGTGGCCGAAGCCTTTCATGCATTTTATAGCACTGGTAATAGCATCTCGGGCCTCCTCTAGACGGTTGAGATGCAACAAGGAGATTGCCAGATTGTTCCATTCTTGCCCTTCGCCTAGGGCATCGCCGATTGCGCACTTAATCTCCAATGCTCGTCTATAGAATTTCTCCGCTTGTTCAGGTTGCTGAAGAGCGTCGAGATAGAGGTTGCCCAGTTCTCCAAGTGTCTTCGACTGGCCTGCTTGATCGTTTAATTGTACATCGATGGCCAAAGCGTTGTTGTAGGCCTTCTCTGCCAAGACTGGCCGACCCGCCGCATGATGCACTCTGCCGATCTGATGCCATGAGGTGGCTACGGAGCCCGGTTCATTAAGTCGAAAGAAGATTTCAGATGCTTCCTTGTAGGCATCTAATGCATCGCCAAAACGCCGCTGCTCGAGGCGAACTGTGCCGAGTTGGCCTTTGGCCACGGCCACAGCCCGTTGATCACTCGCTTGCTCGGCCCTGAGGATCGCGTCCTCGTAGACAGCGACTGCGGAGTCGTAATGGCCCAGGGTGCGTAAACAGTCGCCCTGTTCCGTGAGACAAGCGTAGGCCATCGCTTCTGCGGCCTTATCTGATCGTTTGTTGGCAAAAGCCTCAAACCGCAGCCCGGCTTGCTGCAGGAGCGGCAGTGCCTGCTGCGCCCCCCCTGCTATCCGTAACACCCGGCCTAGAAGCCTGTAAGCCATCGCTATGTCGTAGTCCGCCCCTTTGTAGGCATGCTCCCCCGCAGCCCGGGCTTTTTGGAGCAACGGCTCAGCGTCCGCTAACGCTTCCCGTAACTGTCCTTTTGATAGGTGAAACTCGATACGGGTGCGGCTGACCTGAAAGTGCGCTGAGTTCCAGCCATCACCCAGGGCAACCGCAGTGGTATCGCGGATCCGAGCCAGCCGCTCCAGCAGCTGCGGCTTGCCCAGCTGTTGTAGTAGACAATGTATCGATGTGACCAAATCGATCGTGGTTTCAGAGACGTGAACGGCCTTGGAGCAGTCGAGCATCGCAAAAAGGTTGGAGATATCCAACAGGGTCAACGTTGTCGCCAATTCCGCATTCGTGTTTCCTTGTTGGATGAGGAAGGCGAGATGGATAGTCATCGCCGCAAGCCAGCGATCCATGTAAACGTTTTTCTCCTGCTGGGAGAGGCCGGATTTGAGAAAGGGGCAGAGGGCCGGATTGAGCGACAGATGGTTGTAGGGATTGGCTGTGGCCAGGCCGGTGCCCACCAGCTCCACCGCCAGCCCAGCCACCTCCGCCGGCTCCCAGCCCGTCATCACCCCCAGCACCGCAAGGTGCACGCCACCGTGGAACACCCCCAGCACCCGCGCCCGCTCCCGGTTGGCTGCCGAAAGGCGCCGCAGGGAAAGCTCCACGCTGGCAGAGAGCGATTGCTCCCGGCGACGCGGATCATCGGCGGGTAAGTGGGCCACCTGCCGCTCCATATGCTCCATCAGCTCCACCAGCGCCTCGCGGGTGGCCTCTACGCCGCGGCGGCGCAGCTCCGGCCCCAGCAGCGCCAGGGTGCGGGCATGGCCTTGCACCGCAGCGGCCAGCTCCTCGATCGCCTCCCGCTGGGCCGTCAGCGATGTCCCGTCCTCGCCAGCGCCCGCGCCGGCGGCGAGGGTCCGCTCGATCAACGCCACCGCATCGCCCCGCTCCAGCTGATGCAGCTCCAGCCGTTGCGGCGTGGCCGCAAACGGCGCCGGCAGCGCCTCGCGGCTGGTGAACACGATCCGCGTGTCGCCAGCCCGCAGCAGCCGCTCCGCCAGCTTCAGGATCGCCTCCAGCTCCTCAATGGCCTCCTCGTTCAGCAGCTCGGGGGCCTCCAGATAGGGCGGCAGCAGCACGCTCTCCAGGTTGTCGATCACCAGCAACGTGGGCTGCTCCTTGAGTGCCCGCTCGATCGGCTGCAGCGCCTGCTCGGTGGTCTCGAACTTGGCGATGGAATACTCCGCCCCCACCAGCTGTCGGCCGAGGGCCTCGAGCACCGCCTGGCCGCCGCTGTAGAGCTCCACGCTCACAAACGCCGCCCGCCGCACCTGCCGGGAGCGCACCAGCCAGCGGGCCAGCTCCGCCGCCAGCGCGGTTTTCCCCTCACCCCCTTGGCCCCGCAGCACTGCCCAGCGCTCCAGGCGCAGCAGGCGCTCCAAGGCGAGCAGCTCGCGGCTTCGGCCCACAAAACCCGTCTCCACCGGCTCAGGCGGCACCTCCCCCAGCCGGGCTCTCAGGCGGGCTTGGAGGTCTTCGCGGGTCTGGGGGGCGGGGGTGGTGGCAAACAGCTGCGGGTCAGCCTCCTCCTGGTAGAGCACGGGCACAAACCAATCGGCCAGGGTGAGCTCCCCGATGCCATAGCGCTCGCCCCGACTGGGGTCACTGTGGAGCGCCCGCTGGCCGGCAAGCATCGCCTGGCCCACCCGCTGGCCTTTGGCCAATTCGCCGTAGAAGGCCCCGACAAAGCTTTTGGCCGTTTCCACCAGCACGCTGTGGCTCATCGCCACCACTGAGGCCACACCCCGCTGCAGCAGCTCGCTGGCCACCGATTCACCGCCTTGTTCCGCCTGGGCGCTCTGGCAGGCCTCCAGAAACACCAACGGGATGCGGTAGCCCGTGAGCAGCGGCCCCAGCGTCTCGGTGGTGACCCTCTCGTGGCGGCGATCGCTGAGTTTGGTGCTGTCGCGGGGGTCCTCAAAGCAGAGGGCCCCCAGGCCCACCCGCCGGTCGTAGACGCCGTGGCCGTCGAAATGCACGACGTGATAGGGCTTGCCGGCCTGCTGGGCCCGGGCGAGTTCGGCCTCCAGGGCGGCGTAGGTGGGTGGGTGCAGCAGGTGGAGATCCAGGAGATCGCCCACCTCCTCGGTGGCGGCCACCAGGGGCAGGGCGCTGGCGCGGTGGTCGATGTAACCGCAGGCGTCGTCCTCCGGGCGGGCGGTGATCAGCAGCACCCGGATCGGCGGAGCCACCACCGACACCGGCAGGTAGCGCGTGTTAGGGATCCGGCGCCGCACCCTGGTGGGGCGGGCGCCTTGAAACAGGAAGCCATCGCCGTTATGGAGCAGCTCCCAAGGCAGGCTCAGCAGGGCCGTGGCGGCCTCCTGCAGGGTGTTTTTTTCCTCCTGGCTGGCGCCTATCACGGTCCTGGTGGTCACGCTCACCGAAAAGCGACGGCTGGCCCGATCGCCCACGCCCGCCCAGGCCTGCAGCACCGATGCCGTGCAGTCCGGCGGGAGGGCGGCGGCGTAGAGCGCCTCGCCCCATTCCCGCAGCCGGGCCTCCACCTTGCGCGCCCGATCCGCCAGCACCGGGTTGGGCCACACCGGCCAGCGCTCCAGGTACCAGCCCAGCTCCTCCGCCTCGATCGGCCCCAAGGGAGCGACCAGCCGCCAGCGATGGGCACTTATCACCTTCGGTTGCCCAACTGTTGCGGGCTGGTAGATCAGCTCGGCGTTGGCGGCAGCACGGCGCACGCCGCCCTCCTCGTGGAAGCACAGGTCGCTGAGCCCTAGCACCAGCTCCTCCACCGGCTCCGGCCGGGGCTGCACCACCGGCGGCCGGTCGGTGGGCAGGCGCAGGCCAAGGGCCACCAGGATGGGGTCGAGGGCGGCTGTGGCCCCGCCGGGGGCGCTGCTCACCGGGATGTAGGCGGGCTCCTCATCGAAATAGCCAGCCAGGGAACCGGGTTTCGTGCCGTTGAGCGCCAGCAGGATCACCGGAAAGAGGGCCCGACCTCGCTCGGCCTGCACCTTGAGTCCGTGCTTGAGCTCCTTGACGACCCAATCCGATTGGAAGGCATCAGGACTCACCAGCACCGCCAGCCCCGCCGCAGCCTCAATAGCGGCCTGGATCTCACTCCACAGGGGATCGCCCCCCTTGAGCTGCCGCGAATCGATCCACACCTCTTGCCCCAGCTCCGCCAGCTCCGCCAGCGCCTCCCGCAACTCCCGCACAAAGCCGTCATCGGCCGTGCTGTGGGACAGAAAGAGATGGGCCAAGAGCCAGTGATCAGGATGGCCTCAGGGTAGCCAGCCCGGCAGACAGGGGCTGCGGAACCAGGGCCGATCCAGGCCCCAGGGTTATGGAATCAGCCGTTGATGTGAACCCGTTCCCCCACCTAAAGGGCACCACCCTGCTGGCCCTCCATCCACCCAGCCGCAGCGTCCCGAGCCTCCGGTGCGCCAGAGCCCTCCTTTGTCTCTCCCCCCAAATCGACAGACACCCCCAGATCAACAGACACCCCCCAGTCAACAACGCCCTCCCAGGGATCCCCCACCCCCGCAGAACAGCACCCGCCCCTCAAGCAGGGAATGCCCGCCCAGACATGCATCACCCCCGCAGATCAGCCCCCCCAAGTGATGCCCTCACCCCCCTGACCCCCCCT
>JBKCPG010000050.1:0-3528 GCA_046309395.1 Cyanobacteriota bacterium
CCACCGCTCCCCGCCGGCCTACCGATCCTGCGTCCTCCCCCCTTGGATTGAGGCCCGCCTCAGGGAGCGAGCCGGCCCAGTTCCCAGCCCTTCACCACCCGAAACACCACGGGAACCACGAACAGGCTCAGCAGGGTGGCCACGAAGAGGCCACTGAACACCACGGTGCCGATGCTGACGCGGCTGGCGGCTCCAGCCCCCGAAGCCAGCAGGAGGGGAAGAAAACCCACGAGGGAGGACATCGCCGTGAGCAGGATGGGCCGCAGGCGAGCCACCGAAGCGCCGTGTATGGCCTCCTCCAGGGGCAGGCCGCGCTTGAGACGCTGGTTGGCGAATTCCACAATCAGAATGCCGTTTTTGGCGGCCAGGCTCACCAGCACGAGCAATCCCATCTGGCCGTAGACATCGAGGGGCAGACCTCGAAGGGCCAGGCCCGTCAGCGCCCCGAGCAAGGCCAGGGGAACGGTGACGAGAATGATCAGGGGATCCAGGACGTTTTCATACAGCGCCGCCAACACCAGGCCCATCACCAGGGTGCCCAACACAAACGCCCGACCCGTTCCCCCGCTGGATCGAGACTCTTCCCTGGCCAGGCCCACCCACTCCAGGGCCAGGGCGGTGTTGTCCCGCCGGTCCATCAGCTCCTCCAGCAGGGCCATGGCCTGGCCCGTGCTGACTCCGCTCCGGGGGAGAGCCTGCACGGCGATGGAGCGCAGCAGACGGGAATGCTGGATCGTGGTGGCTCCCGCGTCACTCTCGACGCGCAGCAGCTGGGCCAAGGGAATCAGGCGTCCATCGCTGGCCCGCGCCCGCAACGTCAAGACGTCGTCCACCCTCTGGCGGGCCGGGCCATCGAGCTGCACGATCACTCGGCGCACCTGACCATCCTCAAAACTGTCATTCACATAGGCGCTGCCAAAGCTGGCGTTGAGGAGATCCACCACATCGGCCAAGTCCACCCCGAGGGACGCCATCCGGAGCCGATCCGGGGTGAGACGCATCAGGGGCGACCCGGCGGAGAAACGGGTGGTCACCCGCTCAAAGGCCGGACGTCCCCCCAGGGTGAGGGCTTGGGCCTCATTCAAAAACCCTCTCACCTCTTGCTCGAACCGCTCCAGGGGCATCTGGCCATTGCTGGTGTCGAGCAGGTCCATCTGCAGGCCCCCCTCCGAGCCGAAGCCCCGCACCGAGGGCGCCTCACTGAGCTGCACCACCGCCCCCCGCACCCGCTGGCGCAACGTCGCCTTGATCCGTTCCCCGACGGCGGCCGTGGCCTGATCGGCCCGGGGCCGATCCCGAATGGGGACCAAGCGCAGAAACACCTGTCCCTTGTTGGGACTGCTGTCGTCAAAAGAGCGGCCGGCGAAAAAGTTGGCGCTGGCCAACAGGGGTTCCTGTCGCACCGCGGTCCTCACCCGCTCCAAAACGGCCTGGGTGCGCACCAGGGCCGAGCCCTCCGGCAGCACCACCACACCCCGCAGCTGGCCCGTGTCTTCCTGGGGGATGAAGGCCGTGGGCCGCGTTCGCGCCACCACCGCCGTGAGCAGGAGCCCCACCATCAGCAGGGCCAGCACGGAGCGCTTCCAGGCGAGAGCTTGGCGCAGCAAACGGGCATAGGGGGCCTCCAGAGCCTCCAGCCACCGCCGGGGGTGATCGATCCAGCGCTTCAACCAGCCGGGTTCACGCTGATCGGCATGCAGGAGCCGGCTGGCGGCGACAGGGGTGAAGGTGAGGGCGTTGATGGTGGAGAAGCCAATGGCGGCGCTGATCGCCAAGGCAATCGGCGCGTAGAGCCGCCCCAAACTTCCCTCCAAACCAAGCACCGGCAGAAACACCACCACCAGCACCAGGGAGGTGGCCACCACCGCGCCCCCCAGCTCGGCCATGGCCTCTCTGGCCGCCTGGAGGGCGGGGGTGCCGCCCTCCAGGCGGCGGCCGATGTCCTCGCTCACCACGATGGCGTCATCCACCACCAGCCCGGAAGCCAGCACCATGCCAAACAGCGAAAGGGTGTTGATGGAGGTGCCCGTGAGCCGCAGCACCGTGAGCGAGCCCACCAGGGCCACCGGCACCGCCACTGCGGTGATCAGGGCCAGCCGGCTGTTGCCGAGCCCCAGTAGCAGCACCAGAAACACCAGCAGAACGGAATCCCGCAGGGCCGTGACGGCCCCATCGATGCTGGTGCGCACCGTTTCGGCCTCATCCACGATCACCTGCATGGTGACGCCCGGGGGGAAGGAGGGGGCGAGCTCCTCAAGGGCCTCTCGCACGGCCTGCCGCACGTGCAGGGCGTTGCTCCCAGCCCGCTGATAGACGGCCATCGACACGGCCCGGTCTCCCGCCAGGTTGGTGGCCAGCGACTCATAGCTTTCACTGCCCAAACCCACCCGCCCCACATCCTTTAGGAGGGTCACCCCGCCGTCGGGGCCCCGACCCACCACCAGAGCCTCGAAGTCCTCCGTTGAGCGCAAGCGGCCCTCCATCCGCAGGGGGAGCACCATCTCCTGATCCGGCGGTGTGGGCGCATCTCCGATCTGGCCCAGGGCGGCCAGCACGTTTTGTTGCTCCAGGGCTTGGCGGATCTGGGCGATGGTGAGGTTGCGCTGCTCCAACCGCACAGGATCCAGCCAGAGCCGAAACGCCAGGGGACTCCCCCCGAAAAAGCCCACATCTCCCACCCCTGGCACCCGCCGCAGCCGATCCCGCACCACCTGATCCACCCAGCCATTGAGAAAGGTGTCGCGGTAGGTGGAGCCATCGGCGCTGAAACTCAGCACCAGCAGGAGGTCGTCGGAGCTGCGTTGCACCTGCACGCCAAATCGGGCCACCTGGGAGGGCAACTGCCGTGCCACCACGGTGGCCTGGTTTTGGGTGTTGATCTGGTTGAGCTCGGGGTTGCCCCCGCTAAACACCAGGGAGATGGAGCTGCCATTGGCGGAACTGGTGGAGCGGATGGAATCCAGCCGCTCCAGCCCATTGAATTGCTTCTCCAGCAGATTGGTCACCCCCTGCTCCACCGCATCAGGCCCGGCACCGGGATAGCTGGCCCGCACCGTCACACGGCTGTTGGCGATGGGCGGCAAATTTTCCACCTGCAGCTCCGGCAAACTCACCACGCCGGCCAGGAGGATCAACAGGCTCAGCACCATGGTGAGCACCGGGCGGCGCAGGAAGGGATCCGCAATAGAGTTCAATGCCATCCCTTTTAGGCATCACAGATCTCAGGCCAAGGGGATCCTGGCAGGCCTGCGACGGCTCAGGGGCATCTGCCGCCGCCGATGCCCAGCCCCCTCAGACGGTGACCCCTTCCCCCTTGCCAAGGAGGCTTGCCTGGGCCGCACTTAGCCGGCCAGCCTTGAGGAGCCCCTCGGTGATGCGCCCAATGGTGAGAACGGCATGGAGCTGATAGCCCGCCTCCTGGAGGCGCAGGCGACCGCTGGGACCCCCGCCATGCTTCTGATCTTCGGTGCCGTGGTCAATCAACACCACCACATCAGAAACCCGTAGCCCCGAACTCTCCAATTTTGC
>JBKCPG010000051.1:0-9602 GCA_046309395.1 Cyanobacteriota bacterium
CCCCCACAGACAAGGCCGGCACCCAGGGCCCAGCTCCGTTGGGGCTTCTGCCGCCCTGTCCCGAATCCCGCTGATGGCTCGTCAACGCCGCGCCCAGCGACGGTTCCTGGCCCTGGCGCTGGGGTTGCTCCTCAGCCTTCCGCTCGCCCATCCCACCCTCATCTTCCCCTCCGCCCCCGCCAACGCGGCTGATGGATCCGCCCTCGATCAGCGGGCTCGCAAGGCCTTCCAAACCAACAACCTCGCCCTCGCCCGCGACCTCTGGCAACAGGCCGCCGAGGCTTTCCAGGCCAGCGGCGACCGCGTCCATCAGGCCATGGCCCTCAGCAACCTCGCTCTCACCCTCCACCACCTCGGCCAAAGCGGAGCCGACTGGAAAGCCATTGAGGCCAGCCTCCAGCTCCTGCGAGAGCCCTCCACTCCTTCCACACCCGACTCCCTCCGCACCCTCGCCCAGGCCACCCACACCCGGGCCCGCTTGCTCCTCAACCAAGGTCACACCCTCGAGGCCCTGCGGGGCTGGCGACAGGCCGCCGCCCTCTACCGCCAAGCCGGCGATCTCGCCGCCGCTGACGCCAGCCTTGTGAACCAGGCGGAAGCCCTGCAACGCCTGGGCCACTTGCGCGACGCACGCCAGCTGCTGGAACCCCTCGTGGCCAGCCTTCAACCCCAGCCGCCTTCCCCGCTGCGCGCCGCCGCTCTGCTCAGCCTGGCTCACACGCTCCACCGTCAAGGCGACCCCCAAAGCGCCATCGTCTCGCAAAACGACAGCCTGGCCAGCGCCATCGCCATCGCCTCCCCGGAGGCCATCAGCGCCGCCCATTTGGCCCTCGCTAACAGCCATCGGGCCCTAGGCCAAACCGCCAATGCCCTGGGGCACTACCGACAAGCCCGCCTAACCGCCGCGACGCCCCTCAGCAGCCTTCAGGCCGGCAGCGGCGAACTCAGCCTGCTGCTCGACACCCTGCAATTCAACGCCGCCGCGCGCCTCTGGCCCCTCCTCCTCACCTCCGCCTTCAACGTGCCAGCCAGCCGGGCCCACCTCGACGCCAACCTCCATCTCGCCGACAGCTTGCTCCGCCTTCTCCAAGCCGGACCAGCCCTTCCCGCCAACGACCGGCCAACGGCGGCAACGATTCTATCCCTCCTCAGCCGCTGCCAGGTCCAAGCGATCACCCTCGGCGATCGCCGCTCCCAATCCATCGCCGCTGGGGAACTAGGGCGCCTGGCGGAAACAACTGGAGCCAGGACGGATGCCGCACGCCACACCCAACAAGCCCTTCAAATCGCCCTCACCCTGGAGGCCCCGGAACTGTCCTTTCGCTGGTACTGGCAGCAGGGCCGCATCGCGCGCGCCTCTGGGGACCAGACGTTGGCCCGTCAATCCTATGAGCGGGCCATCGCCGCACAGCGGCTCTTGCGCCAGGACCTTGCCATCGCCATCCCATCCCTGCAACTCTCCTTTCGCAATAGCGTGGAACCCCTCTATCGCCAATACATCGACCTGCTTACCAGCGTCCCGCCCGATGCCAAGGCCCTGCAACGCTCGCGAGAGGTGCTGGAGGCCCTCCAGATCGCTGAAATCAACGACTTCTTCCAGCAGGCCTGCCTCCAAGCCGGCTCGCGAGCCATCGACCAGATGGATCCTCAAGCCGCCCTGATCTATCCGATTCTGCTGCCCGATCGGCTGCAAGTGATCGTGCGGCTCCCAGGTGCCGACGGCAAGCTCCTCTCGCACACCCAGCCCCTCGCCGGCGGCGAGCTGCAACGCACCGTGGCGGAGCTGGAGCGCCTCCTAAAAACCGACCCGATCGAGCACCAGCGCTTCGATTCCAATGCCCTGCTTCCCGTCACCCAGCGGCTTTACGACTGGATCCTCAGGCCCGTGGCCGCCGATCTGGCCGCCACAGGGGTTCGCAACCTTGTCTTTGTGCCGGATGCGGCACTGAGGGGCCTCCCGATGGCCGTGCTCCACGACGGTGAGCGCTTCCTCGCCCAGCGCTACGGGATCGCCCTGGCGCCTGGCCCCCAACTCCGCGCGGCCCAAGCCCCCTCGCGGGCCCATCCCCGCGTCCTGCTAGCTGGCATCTCCGAAGAGCGGGACAGCTTTCCAGCCCTCCCGAATGTGGACACAGAGCTTCAAGATCTGCGCGCCCGCATGCCAGGCACCCTGCTGCTCAATCAACAGTTCACCCGAGGGGGGCTCCAACGGGCCCTCGCCAGCGGCGACTACTCCGTGGTGCATCTGGCCACCCATGGCCAGTTCAGCTCCAACGCCGCGGACACTTTCCTCTTGGCCTGGGACCAGCGTATTCCCGTCACGGAACTCGACGCCCTCCTGCGTCCCAGCCGCCAGACGGGGGGCGACTCCCTCGACCTCCTTGTGCTCAGCGCCTGTGAAACCGCCGCGGAGGATCCAGGCGCCAACCTCGGCCTCGCCGCGATAGCGGTGCGCTCCGGCGCCAACAGCACCCTGGCCAGCCTGTGGCCCGTCAACGACGAGGCCACCGCCCGCTTCATGGCCGCCTTCTACCAGGCCTGGCAGGGGGGCCGTATCAGCAAGGTAGACGCCCTGCGCCAGGCCCAGCGGCAGTTGAGCGACTCCCCAACCTTTCAGCACCCCTACTACTGGGCCGCCTTCACCCTCCTGGGCAACTGGCTGTAGCGGACATGTACGACAACGATGTTTTCATCAGCTATGCCCACATCGATAATCTTCCTCTGAGCGACGAACAACTGGGCTGGATTTCCCGCTTTCACAACACCCTGTCCGTCTTTCTCAGCCAACGCCTTGGCAACAAAGCCCGCATCTGGCGCGACCAAAAGCTGCGGGGAAATGACATTTTTGGCGCCGAGATTGTAGACCAGTTTCGCCAGACCGCCATCTTCGTTTCTATCCTCTCGCCCCGCTACGTGCGCTCTGAATGGTGCAAACGGGAGATCAAAGGATTTTGTCGACAAGCTGAAGAGGCAGGCAGCCTGGTCGTTGACAACAAATCAAGAGTATTGAAAATAGTTAAAACACCCGTCGACGCTATTGACGATCTGCCAGATGTGATCCGCGACAGCCTCGGCTACGAGTTTTTCCTCTGGGAGGGCCAAGGCCCGATGGAGCTCGATCCCGACTTTGGCGAACGCTACAAACAGGACTATTTGCGCAAAGTTTGCATCGTCGCCAACGACGCCGCCCAGCTCATTCGCCGCGTCGACGCGAGCTCCCCGGGCACGGAGGCCACGACGGTGCCGCCTCCCCGGCGAACCGTGGTGTTTCTGGCGGCTTGTGGCTTTGATCAGCGAGACAACCGGGAGGTGATCGCGGCTGATCTGCGCAAGCATGGCTACCGGGTGTTGCCGGAAGACCAGCTGCCCGTGGAAGACGAGGACGCCCATCGTGAAGCGCTCTTGCCCCTTCTGGCCCAGGCCCATCTCTCCGTTCACCTGATTGGCGCCAGCGCCGGCGCCATTCCCGATGGTCCCAGCCACCAGCCGCTGGTGGAGATGCACAACGCCCTGGCCGCCAGCCGCGCCCGAGCCGAGGGATTGAGGCGCTTGATCTGGGTGCCGGAAGACCTCAGGGCCTCTCAACCCCAACAGCGGCACTTTCTGACCGCCTTGCTCACCGACGCCAACCGCCAGGCCGGCGCCGATCTCCTGCGGGGCTCCCTGGAAGAGTTCCGCACCTTCATGCACACCACCCTCGATGCCTTGGAGCGCCCCGAGCCCGACCCCCTGGGTCCAGATCCCGTCCTTGCCTCCCCAGCCTTCACAGTCGCCTCCAGCCGCCTGATCTATCTGCTCTGCGTCGAAGACGACCGGGGAGACACCATGGCACTGAGAAAATGGCTCAAAAGCCAAGGTTGTGACATCAGTCTACCCGCTTTTGACGGAGAGGCGGCCGCCATCCGGCGGGCCCATGAGCACCTTCTGCGCGATTGCCTTGGGGTGGTGGTGTACTACGGCGCGGGGGATGAGGCCTGGCACCGCTCGGTGAGCATGGAGTTGCGGCGAGCTCCGGCCTACCGCGATGGTCGCCCCCTGCCGCCACCCTTGCTCTATCTGGCCCCCCCCTCCAGCGACGACAAGGCAGACATGGTGGAGCTGGAGGAACCCCATCTGGTTGACGGCCGCGAGGGCTTTTCCCCCCAGCTGCTCTTGCCCTTCCTGGAACAGATCAACGGCCCTCCGCTCAAACCGTGACGTCCGTTCCATCGCCACCAGCCGCTAATCCCTATCCGGGTCTGCGACCGTTCGAGGAAAACGAGGAACACCTGTTTTTCGGGAGGGAACAGCAGATCGATCGCATGGTCGACACCTTGGCCGCCCAGAGGCTCCTGGCGGTGATTGGCGGCTCGGGCAGTGGCAAGTCCTCTCTGGTGAATTGCGGCTTGCGACCCGCCCTGCGTCGCGGCCTCATGGGCTCCGCTGGCACCGACTGGACCATGGTGCGATTCCGGCCCGGATTGCACCCCATCTCCTCCCTCGCCGCCGCCCTGGTGGAGATCACCCCCGCCGTTGAGGGTTCTTCCTCCCCCGATCTACCCATTTCGGACGTGATCGCCACCAACCTGGGCCTCAGCCGTTTGGGACTCCTAGAGTTCTATGGGCAACACCACCCCCGGGGAGACGTCAATCTTCTGGTGGTGGTGGATCAGTTTGAGGAGCTCTTCCGATACCGCTCCCTTCGAGACAGCCGTCCCCGGCCCACCGTTCCCAAGTCAAGCGCCGAGGAGGGCCTGGCCCTGGTGAACCTGCTTCTGGCCACCCGCGAGCAACGGCGATGGCCAATCTTCATCGTGCTCACGATGCGCTCCGATTTCCTCGGCGATTGCGCCCAGTTTCATGGTTTGCCGGAAGCGATCACGGCCGGCCTCCACCTTCTGCCGCGCCTGAGTCGGGAGGAACGTCGGGATGCGATCATCAACCCCGCTCTGGTCAGTGGCGCCACGGTCGACCCCGTGCTGGTCACCCGACTGGTGAACGACGCGGGAGACGACCCCGATCAGCTCTCGATTCTTCAACACGCCCTGCGCCGCTCCTGGGAGCATTGGCGAAGCCGGGGCGCCCAGGGTCCCATCAGCCTCGCCGACTACGAGGCGATCGGCACCATGGCCACGGCCCTGGACTCCCACGCCGAACAAACCTTTGCCTCCTGTGGGGGCCCTGAGGAGGCGCGGATCTGCCGTCGCCTCTTCCAAGCCCTCACCGACACGGCCAGCGATCCCCGCGGCATCCGCCGTCCCACCCGCCTGGCCGACCTGTGGGCCATCTGTGGCGCCGATCCAAACGTGGTGACCAGGCTGGTGGATCACTTCCGCCAAAGCGATCGGGCCTTTTTAATGCCACCCGCCGGAGAATCGCTCCGCCCCGATTCCGTGATCGACATCAGCCATGAAAGCTTGATGCGCGTCTGGAAACGGCTGGATCAATGGGCCAACGAGGAGGCGGAATCCGCCGCCCTCTTTCGGCGTCTGGCCGACGCCGCGCGCCGCCACGCCCAGGGACGGGCCTCACTGTGGCGCGATCCGGAATTGCGACAAGCCCTCAACTGGCGCGAGGCCCAACACCCCACCGACGCCTGGGCGCGGCGCTACGACAGCGATCCGTCCCTGGCCTTTACCTTCCTTGAGCGCGGCGAGCGAGCCCGGGACGACGAGCGCCGACGCCAGGTCCGCCAGCGGCGGCGGTTGCTGGCGGGCCTGGCGGGGCTGAGCCTGCTCGCGAGTCTGGTGGCCGCCTTCTGCTGGACCCAATGGCAGCGAACCCGTTTGAGCCGCGCCAGGGCCTATGCCGCCACCGCCGCTGCCCTCCTGCCGGGCCGTCCCCACGAAAGCCTGGTCTATGGCGTGGCCGCCATGGAACGGTTGATCCATGAGCCAGCGGAAGCCCTCTCCCTGGCCGACACCCTCGCCCGGGCCGTCACCCTCAACTGGGAGATCGGCACCCTGCCAGGAGAGGGCCAGGCCATCACCGGGCTCCTGCAACGCCGCGACGGCGCATGGATCACGGCATCGGCGGATGGCACCCTTCGGGTGTGGCGGGAGGGGAGACCGGCGGGCCCCCCGATCGCCACCGGGCAAGGGGAGATCCACTGCCTGCTGGAGCTGGCGGATGGCCTCCTGGTGAGCGGCGGAGCCGATGGCACCCTGCGTCGCTGGAAGGAGAGCGAGCCCCTTGGCCCTCCCATCCCCGCGAGCCCATCGGCGGTGCTCAGCCTCGCCCAGCTCAGCGATGGAGAGATGGTGAGTGGCGATGAGCAAGGCAACCTGCGACGCTGGCGCGACTTCCGCCCCATCGGCGCCCCGATCCCAGCGGGCCAGGGACGCCTCACCGCCCTTTTGCCCCTGCCCGACGGCGAGCTACTCAGCGGCGGCAGCGGTGGCGAGGGAGAAACCGCCAGCCAAACGCTGCGCCGCTGGCGCCAAGGCACCCCCACGGGCCCACCCATTCCCACGGGGCACGACGGCGTGCTCCAGCTGATCAACCAGGGGGGCAGGGTGCTCAGCCTCGGCGGCGAGGGCGCCATCCAGCTCTGGCAGCCGGGGCGGCGGGCCGCCATCCCCTGGGGGCGCCTGCCGACGCCCGTGCGCCGGCTCGCCCTGCTCCCCTCCGGCCAACTCGTCACCAGCCATGACGATGGCAGCCTGCGCCGCTGGCGGGGCGACCAAGTGGTGGCGGTGGGGTACGCCTCCAGCGCGGGCATTCGCCAACTCGTGGGCCTCAAGGATGGTCGTCTCGTGGGCGCCGACCCCAGCGGCCAGCTGCGCCTGCTCGATCCATCCACCGCCCTGGCCCAACCGGTGCCCTCTGGCCAACGGGGCGTATGGAGCCTGCTGCTGACGGGCCAAGGACACCTGCTCAGCGGCGGGGAAGACGGCAGCTTGCGGAGTTGGCGACAGGAAAAACCCCTCGGGCCACCCCTCCCTTCGGGCCAAGGTGGCATCCTGGCGCTCACAGAGCTGGCCAATGGGGACATCCTCAGCGGCGGCAGCCTTCTCACCATCCAGGGAGAGGAGCAAAGCAGCCTGCGCCGGTGGCGAGGAAGCACCCCCATCACCCCACCGATCGCGACAGAGATGGGCACCATCCGCCAGCTGATCTCCTCCGGTGGAGAGGAGGTCCTCAGCTTCGGGGACGGTCCCTCGGGGAGCGGCCTCATGCGCCGGTGGCGCGTCGACGACGGGGCTCCGGTGGCCCTGGGTGCTCCCCTCTCCCTCCCCCCCCCGCGGCTCAACAGCCTGGTGCGACTGGCAAACGGGGATCTGCTGAGCGCCAGCCGTATGGATGGCCTCCTGCAGCGGTGGCACCCCAACCGTCTCGGGGCGCCGCGGCGAGGCGCCGTGATCCCCACGGGGTTGGACGGGATCAGCACCCTGGCCCTTCTGAAAGGCGAGCGCTATCTGGCGGTCGGCACGGTCGACCGCCGAGGCACGGGCCAGGAAGTGCGCGTGCTGGATCTGCGCACCGGCGCCTGGGTGGGAAGCCCGATTCTGTTGGAGGCCGGTTGGGCCTCCGCCCTGGCCGTGCTTCCAGATCAGGGATTGGTGATCGGCGACACCACTGGGCACCTCCGCTGGTTGGAACCGCGCCGGGTCTTGGCCGGCGCCTGCCGCGAATTGGCCCCCCGCCGCGCAACAGCTGGCGGCGCCAGACCGGATGGCCCCGGGAAAGAAGTGGAGAAGCTGGCCTGCGGGGCCTGCGGGTGCTGAGGCCGGGCCGCTGACATGGCGACATCCCCACCAAGGGAGAAAGCAAGGGGGGGAAGCGCCCCCGGCGCCTCTGAGCCGCTCAGGCCGGCCCGTCGAGCACGAAGCGGTAACGCACGTCGCCTTTGCGCAGCCGCTCAATCGCCGTATTGATCTCCGCCATCGGCAACCGCTCCACCGTCGGCACGATCTTGTGGCGGGCGCAGAACTCCACCATCTTGCGCAGGCTGGCGGGGGAAGAGGTGGGGCTGCCGGTGATGAGCCGCCGGGTGACGATCAGATCGAAGGCGTTGACCGTGAGGGGCTCGAGCACGGCGCCGAGCAGGTGCAGACGCCCCAGGCGGCCCAGGGAGCCGATCACCACGCCCCAGTCGAGGGGCTGATTGCTGGTGTTGATCAGCAAATCAAACCGACCGCCGTGATCGGCCAGATCCGCCAGCGGCACCACGTCGTGGGCGCCCAGCTGGCGGGCTTCCTCCGCCTTGGCCGGGCTGCTGGTGACAGCCGTCACCTCACAGCCCCAGGCGCGGCAGAACCGCAGGGCGAGGTGGCCCAAGCCCCCCACCCCGATCACCGCCACCCGGGCGGTGGGGGACACCCCCTCATCGAACAGGGGGGCGAACACGGTGATGCCGCCGCAGTAGAGGGGGCCGGCGGCCTCCGCGGGCAGGCCCTCCGGCAAGGGGATCGCCCAGTCCTGCCGCGCCTTCACCTGGCTGACGAAGGCCCCCGGCCGGCCGACGATCGTGGCCTCGGCGGCGTCGCAGAGGTTGCCGCGCCCCGCCAGGCATTGGTCGCAGTGGCCGCAGCTGCCGGCGAACCAGCCCAGGCCGCGCATCTGGCCGATCAGGGCCGGATCGACGCCGTCGCCCACCGCCACCACCCGGCCCACCGCCTCATGCCCCCCCACCAGCGGGTAGGCGCTCATGCCCCAGGCGTTGTCGATCATCGACACATCGCTGTGGCACAGCCCGCAGTGGAGCACCTCCAGCACCAGCTCGTCGCGGCCTGGCTCCAGGGGGGCCACCTCCCGCCGCTCCAGGGGTTGGCTGGGACCCGGGGTCTGCCAGGCGTGGGGCATGGGGATGGAGAACGGATGCTGTGGTTCTAGGGCAGCCGCGCCCCCTGTTCACCCCCCCAAGTAGGCCATCTCCGCGTGGGCCGGCCCCGGCGGCGCCCCTGGATCCCGGGGGGCCTGCCGTTCCTCGCTCCAGCGGTCGGCGCGAGCCCGCCACAACCCGGCCAGGGCGTCGCGCAACTCCTCCGGCGGAACCCCGGGCTGGAGCCAGGGCCGCAAATCCAGCCCGCTGGCGGGAGTGGCGAACAGGCAGGTGAAGGCGATGCCGTCCGCGGTGACCCGAAGGCGGTCGCAATCGCCGCAGAACGGGGCACTCACCGAGGCCACCACCGCCACCAGGCCGCCGCCATCGCGATAGAGCCAGCGGCTGGCGGTGGCGTGGGGATCACGGCCCAAGGGCTCCAGGGGCCAGCGGGCGCCGAGGCGCTCCACCATCTCGGCGGCGCTGAGCACGGCCTCCGGGCGCCAGCCATTGCGGTTGCCCACATCCATGAATTCGATCAGCCGCAGCTCCACCCCCCGCTCCCGCGCCAGGGCCGCCAGGGGCAGCAGCTGGTCGTCGTTGCGGCCCCGTTGGATCACGGCGTTGAGCTTCAGCTCCCCGCGGGCCGGATCAAAGCCGGCGGCACGGGCATGGGCGATGGCGGCCAACACTTTCGCCAGCAACGCCTCGCCAGCGGCGCCTCCCCCCGGCAGACCGGCCATGGTGGCCACGGCCTCGCCGGTGGCCCCATCCAGGCTGAGGGTGAGCCGATCCAGCCCGGCCGCCCGTAGAGTCCGGGCCCGCTCAGCGGTGAGCAGGGCGCCATTGCTGGTGAGGC
>JBKCPG010000052.1:0-3314 GCA_046309395.1 Cyanobacteriota bacterium
AATTGTCCGCCGATCCCGGTTGGTGAGCTGGACCGTTCTGTTCACCAAGCAAGCGCAGAAGGATGCTCAGAAGCTGGCCTCAGCCTCACCCGCCCTGCGGCATAAGGCGCAAGCGCCGCTGGACCTCCTGGCTGAAAATCCGTAACCCACGGGGGTGAAAGCTCCCCTGGCCCACGACGCCCTTGACAGCGCCCCCACAACAGCTTTGATCTCAGCACGAGACAGGCCGAGATACCCCACCTCCTGCCGGCATTACCGATCGTGATTGGGAGGCGACACCGCCAGCGGTCAGAGCCCTGGTGACACAACTGATCTCCCAGCTGGAGACGTTATCCGCTCGTGTCGCCCAGCTGGAGGAGCAGATGGGCCGCAGCTCCAGGAACTCCTCCAAGCCGCCATCCAGTGATGGCAGCGGTTACCGCTGCGCGGAAGCCCTGCGGGCTACAAGCCCCCTGCCAAAGAGAAGAGCAAGGGCAGTGGCCGCAAGCGTGGCGGCCAGGACGGTCATCCTGGCGCGAGCCGCAACCTTCTTCCAGCGGAGCAGTGCGCGGATGTCATCCCCCATTTCCCCAGCACTTGCCGCGGTTGCGGTGAGGCGCTCAGTGGTGAGGATCTAGATCCGCATCGCCATCAAGTGGTCGACATTCCAAAGATCGAGCCGTTCGTGATCGAACACCAGCTCCATCGGCTGATCTGCCCCCACTGCCAAACCACCACCTGCGCTGCGTTGCCCGCGGGAGTGGAGAGCGGAGGCTTTGGCCCTCAGCTCAGCGCTTTGGTGGGGCTGTTGGGCGGCGCGTATCACCTCAGCCATCGCAAGGTGCGGAGCCTGCTGGATCAGGTGCTTGGCGTTGAGATCAGCACCGGTGCCATCAACGCCATCCGTTGCAGGCTGAGCGAAAGCCTGGCGACGCTGGTGGAGGAAGCCGCGGAAGCGATCCGCCATGAGAAGGTGGCGCACCTGGATGAAACCGGTGGACCCATCGGCAACGCAGACGGCAACAACCCCGAGAGGAAACGGGGCTGGTTGTGGGTCATGGTCACCCCCACGCTGGCGGTGTTCCAGCTTGCCCTCAGCCGCTCAGCCGAGGTTGCCAAGCAAATCTTGGGTGAGGCCTTCGCCGGCATCGTGGTCACCGATCGCTATGGCGCCTACAGCTGGCTGCCCCTGCATCGTCGCCAGATGTGTTGGGCTCACATCAAGCGCGATTTCACCGCCATCGCCGATCGCTCAGGCGTCAATGCGCAGATGGGGAAGCGGCTTTTGGAGCTGGAGCGGCAGTTGTTTCAGCAGTGGCATCGCTGGCGTGAGGGACAGATCAGCCGAGAGGATCTGCAGACCATCACGACACCCATCCGCCAAGCCATCGAGACAACACTACGGGAGGTGAGCGATATGGGTTTCAACAAAGGGGAGAAAACACCTTGGGCCACCACTGTGCGCACCTGCCGTCAAATCCTCAAAGTGGCGCCAGCCCTTTGGACCTTCCTGGACCATCCTGATGTGGAGCCCACAAACAACGCCGCCGAAAGGGCGCTGAGACCGGCGGTGATCCATCGCAAACTCAGCTATGGCGTCCAATCCCAAAGGAGTGCGCTCTGCCAAAGTCGTCTTCTCACCGTGACGACAACCCTGCAGCAGCAGGGACGAGACGTGATGGCATTTCTTGTTGAGGCATGGGAAGCCAACAGGACTGGCCAGCCCGCACCAAGCCTTCTCCCCCAGCACGACTGAATCCTTCCAGAGCTGGCACAACAGGTCTGAGGCCAGTGGTTTTCAGACCACTCGGGCATGGAGCCAGGAGGGAATTTTTCTGCTCAGGTGGTGATGCCCCGTGAACGGTTACGGAACATCAGCCGGTCGCCAGCCGCCTGGGTCCACGCTTCTATGACTGGCAACTGGCCCAGTCCGCGGAGGAATCCTGGCGCGAATGCCACCTGCACGCCCGCAACCTGCTCGGCGAGGCCGGCTACCAGCAACTGCTCGCCGACATCGAGGCCGAGAAGAACGGCATCAAACCCGCCAGCGCCGTGCCCGCCTCGGCCGCCTCCGCCAAGGCTCCGCCCGCCGGGGTGCAGCAGGGGAGCCTGTCCTGATGCGCGCGACCCCGCAAAGCCGGGTCAACGGCCATCATCCCTGTATTCCTAAAGGCAGGCATTAGGATTGCAGGGATATGAATCTCCAGCGCGCTGCCTATCTCGACGCCATCCACCAGCGGCTGGCCGAAAGCCCTGTGGTGGCGCTGGTGGGGCCGCGCCAGGCGGGCAAGACCACCCTGGCCCACATGTTGGCCGCAGCCTGGCCCGGGGTGGTGCACAGCTTTGATCTGGAATCTCCAGCCGATCTCGCCCGACTGGCCAATCCCGAGCTGGCGCTGCGGCCGCTCGAAGGGCTGGTGATTCTCGACGAGGTGCAGCGGCGGCCCGATCTCTTCCCGCTGCTGCGCGTGCTGGCTGACCGCCCCGGCCTGCCGGCCCGCTTTCTCGTGCTCGGCAGCGCCTCGCCGGCGCTCGTCGAGTCGGGCAGCGAGAGCCTGGCTGGACGGGTGGCCTTCATCGACGTGACCGGCTTTTCGCTGGCTGAGCTGGGCGCGCAGGCGCTGGCACCGCTGTGGTGGCGCGGCGGCTTTCCGCGGGCCTATCTGGCGCACGGCGACGACGCGGCCCGGCGCTGGATCGAGGATTTCCGCCGGACCTTCCTGGAGCGCGACATTCCGCAACTGGGGCTGCGGGTGCCCGCCGCCACGCTCGGGCGCTTCTGGATGATGCTCGCGCACTACCACGCTCAGGTGCTCAACCAGGCTGAGCTGGCCCGCGCGCTGGGTAGCTCCGAGCCCACGGCGCGGCGCTACCTCGACATCCTCTGCGGCACCTATGTGGTGCGGCAGCTGCCACCCTGGTTTGAAAACCTGAAGAAGCGGCAGGTGCGCTCGCCCAAGGTCTACATCCGCGACAGCGGCATCCTGCATGCCCTGCTCGGCGTGCCCGATGCGGCGGCGCTGCAGGGGCACCCCAAGCTGGGCGCCTCGTGGGAGGGCTTCTGCGTCGAGCAGATCCTGAGCGTGTGCGGCGAGCGGGATGCCTATTTCTGGGGTACCCACAGCGGCGCCGAGCTCGACCTGCTGCTCACCCACCGGGGGCGCCGGCTCGGCTTCGAGTTCAAGTACGCCGACCAGCCATCCACCACAAAGTCGATGCGCGTCGCCCTCGAAGACCTGCACCTCGATCACCTTTATGTTGTACATCCCGGCGCGCATCGCTACCCGCTCGACGCGGCGATCACCGCCATCCCCCTGCCGGACCTCATCGAGGAG
>JBKCPG010000053.1:0-5325 GCA_046309395.1 Cyanobacteriota bacterium
CTGAGTAATCGACTCGAGTCGATTACTGAAATAGTCATCGAAGCGGCTGTCTTCCGCCTCTCGAAAGACGCTCCAAGCTCCAAGAAAAGCTTCTCGCGCATCGCGGTAGGCCTCCACCGCCTCCTCCAGCCGCCCGGTGCCGCTCTCCCTGTCCCCCAGCACACTCAGCGCATTGCCCAGGTTGTTCTGGGTCGTCGCCCACTGCAACGGCACCCGCTCGCGGGTGCGCTCCTTCAGCGCATCGCGGTAGGCCTCCACCGCCTCCCTCAGGGCGCCGTTATCCCCGAGCTCCAGCCCCTGCTTGTACAGCGCTGACGTGGCTTCCTCTCGGAAGGCCAACGCCTGCTCCTGCCGCGCAGCTGGCAACAGCTGGGCCGCCTCGGCAAACCAGACGGCGGCCTGGCGGTAAGCAAACCGGGCCAGGGCCAGCTGGGCGCGCTGCGCCACCGCCTCGGCCGCCACGCTCTGGCTGCGCTCCCGGGCCGCGGCAGCCTGCGCCTCCAAGGCCTCCGCCTGGCGGGCCTGGGCCAGGGCCAGGTCGGCCACCTGCTCGAAGCAGGCATCAGCAGCCTGGGGATCAGGATCCTCGGCCCGCAGGGCCTCCTGGCCCCGCTGAAACGTCTGGGTGATCTGCGGATCCTCAAGATCGGGGAGGGCAGCCCGGGCCACCCGCTCGAAAGACTCCGTGCTCTCCAGCAACCGCCTTCCCAGCTGCTCATCGGGGATCTCCTCGCTGGCGGCTCCAAGCTGACGCAGCGCCAGGCGGATGGCGAAACGGTCTTTCCCCAGTTCGGTGCTGAGGGCTTCGATCCGCTCCTGAAGCCCCGGCGAATCGGGCCCCCGCAACACCTGGCGAAGCTGCAGGAGCTGCTCAGGAGAAAACGCCGGCACAGCCCCTTCCGCCGGCTGGCGCTGCCGAACTTCGGCATCGGTCCAGCGGGAATCCAAACGTGGCCTGGCCTGCCCTGCCTTGGCCAGCAGTGATTCGATGCATGCCAGGGGCTTGGCGAAGCCCCCCCTGGGGGAGCGGGCATCGAGGGTGACCGCCACCACGCCGATCACCCGCCAGGTGCGCCGATTCAGCAAGGGGCCTCCGCTGAAGCCGTGGCGCACCTGGCCCCCCTTGAACTTCAGTTCCACCCCGGCCGGTCCCTGCCCGGAAGCCTCCGCGAAGGGGACCTCAGCCTCGAACTCCGCCGTGAACTGATCCAGCTCAAGACGCTGACCCTGTTGGGGGAAGCCGATCGCCACCAGTGGATCCCCCAGCCGCACCTCCCCATCGAGCGCCACATGGGGATAGTCCCCCGCCACCAGCTTGAGCAAGGCGAGGTCGTCTGCCGCATCGATGGCCAGCACTTCCGCCCGCGGCGGCAGGCTGCTCTGGGCACCCTCCACCCCTGCCGCGGCTCCGCCGGCACCCCAGGGGCTGAGCTCCAGCCTGGACCCCACCGGTACCTCATCCCCCACCACATGGGCACAGGTGATCAACAACTGTGGGGCCACGAAAAAGCCGCAGCCGGGTCTCTCGCCCATCACCCGCAGGCAGCAGCGGCGCAGATGGGCCACAAGGGGATCGGCCGGGGCGATGTCCATCGGCTGGCGTTGCCCTCCCTCAGCCCTGGCCGGCCGGCGGGCCTTGCTGTTCCCATTCCATGGCGATCTTCAGATTCGCCTTGCCCGAGCCCCGGGCGATGAGGGCCACCAGCTGGCCGTTTTCCAGGCCGAATTCCAGCCCCAGCTCGATCGAGGCCTTCGAAGGCCGGGCCCGGCGGAGGGTGGCGCCCAGATGGAGAGCAACCTCACCGAGTAGGTCGGTGATCTGCTGGAAGGGAATGCCATCGAGAAGACCCACCTCCTCACGGCCACCGCGATCCAGCACCTCCAGGTAGAGATGGCCTGCGGATTCGCCAGTGGTTTCGATCTTCTGCCACCGGCTGGCTGGTGTGGAGGGGTCACCCCCCAGAGAACGATCCCGCAATGGCCTGAACCCGCATGCTCCCCATTGGTAGCCGGGCCAGAGCCGAGGAAGCAACAGGCATACGGAGGAGGGCCATCCCCAGTGCCGCTTCCAGGCCGCCAAGGCGCGACTGGCCAACTTGCGAGTGCTGTGGGAATTGGGGCACCGCTTTGATCATCCTGTTGGCTGGCGTAGACAAGAGCCCACAGGCCAAGGTCATTGATGAGGGCCTTCTGTTGGCAGCCAATCTGAGTGAGCAGTCCCGATGAAAGCCACGACCAGCCGCTACGGACACATGAGAAGATGGCGTCCTACCTGGAAGACTGCATCGAGGAGGCGGATGGAGATGCCGCCTTCATCGCCAAGGCCTGGGCGACTTCGCACGAGCCCAGGGCATGACCCAGGTGGTCAGAGACTCAGGCCTTTCCAGGGAGAGCCTCAACAAGTCGTTGTTTGGCGAGCGCAGCCCAAGCTTTGGCACTATCTTGAAGGTCGGCTTAGCCCTTGGACTGAAGCTGAGCGCCCGTGTGAGAAGTGAAGCGGATGTGACTTGAGCTCTGCTGACGAGCGCATGGAGAGCCTGATAATGACCAGGCAGAAGTTGATTCTCATGTTTGTTGACCAGATCAGGCAGGTAGCGATCAACGATCTCAGCGAGTGTGGTCATCAGAGGTCATCCCGGCGCAGAGAAAAACCGGCCATCAGATCCTCAATTCGCTCTTTTGCCTGCTGTCGGTTAACCTCAGTAAGGTAGGCATACCGGGCGGTTGTTTCCGGTTTCTGACGGCCCATCACCACCTGGATTGAGCGCAAATCCACACCTAATTCCAAGAGATGGGTGGCGTAGGCATGGCGCAGACTGTGAACCGTGAGATGTTTGTGGATGCCACAGTCTTTCCGTGCCGCCTGGATCGCGGCCTGCACACCTCCTCGATCCATCGGGCTGCTGGCCAGGGCTGATTCAAAATCCGGCACAGGCTTCCTTGCGGGGCTGTCAGCATGGGTTGAGGTCGGTGGATTCGCCTCCTCCTTGTGCCCGAAAGCGCTTCTGCCGCAACCGATCTCGACCTGATCAGCCACCTCAAGGCGATCCCGGACGCGCGGATGCGGCGCGGGGTGCGCATCCCGGCCTGGTATCTGCTCCTGGTGGCGGTGCTGGGAATCCTGAGTCGTTGCCAGAGCCTGCGGGATCTGGAGCGTTTTGCCATCCGCCACCATGGCGTGCTCACCGAGGCACTGGGTCTTGAGTTGCGGCGGCCGCCTTCCGATTCAGCCTTCCGCTACTTCTTCCGCCAGGTGGATGTGGCAGCCCTCTGCGCTGCCATCCGCGACTGGACGATTGCCCAGATCCCAGGTGGGACAGCCGATCTTGACCAGCTGGTGTGTGATGGCAAGATGCTGCGGACGGCGGCTCTCAACCTGCTGCGGCTGACCGGCTTTCAGTCGATCAGGGCCGGCATGCAGGCGGTGATGCACGACATCACGGCACTGCTGGCGATGGCGATGAAACAACCGGAACCAAGCCCGGATTGAAACTTTTAATCAGCCCTGCGCTTACAGTGGGCGGGCCTAAGCCATAGCCCTCCGCGTGAACGCAGACGGGCCATTAACATACTTAAGAATGTTGGCTCCAAGGGTGTAGGCATAAAGGCTGGCAGGTGCAAATTGAAAAAAAACACCCCTGTAAAGAACAGCGTCATCAGAGATTGTCTTGCTCGTTATAAGCAATGGCTGCTTGATGCCAGGGTTTCTCTGGACGAACTCGATGCAATTATCGAGTTCATTGTGGACTTTGTACGGTCTGTCGCTCCACTTTACTTCTACAGCCCATGAGGGCTGCTGATCAAATGAGCCTAGGCTTACTATATCAACTTCGCCAGTCTTCCAGCGTGCATAGTAGAGTTGCGTCTGCTGGCTATGCTGCCATTGACTGAAAACAGCTGTTTCTGTTAGTGCACCGATTGCTTCCGAGTCAGCATTAATTTGACCAAAGAGTGCGGCTCTCATGGAAGGATTAACCAAGTAGACTTTAAACGAAACAGCACGCTTAAATCGTTTAGCGGTCTGATCTATTCGTTCAACTCTCTTTATAAGAAAAGCAGCCTCTAGGTACTCCAAATATCTTTTTATTGTATTCTTAGCAACGCCCGATTGCTTAGACAAAGCTTCAAGGCTAACTTCATTGCCTGTATTGTAGGCTAGGGTATTGAATAGTTTGTTTAGCTCTTGTATATCAGTTATTCCATATAGACTAGGCAGATCTCTCAGGAGAACCTTGTCAATAATATCACTTTTTATAAATTGATAAGGATTATCTCGAATGGCTTCCGAGAAAACGGCCTCTGGATAGCCACCAAAATTCATATATCGAATGAATTCCTTGTTCAGCTCTTCTATGTCGGGGGATCTGCAGTCCAGCGTCGTCTCTGGATCTCCAAAACTTTCGTCATGAACGATGAGCTCATCCTCTCTGCCGATAAAGTTGAGGTATTCGGCAAAAGTGAGTGGTGGAAGAATGTAGTCACTAAATCTTCCCGCGCCGGACTCAACGCTCCTAAGCCCAAGAGCTGCCGCAGCCGATCCAGTAGCGGTGAACTTGTAATCGCTGTATGAATCAACCAGTGATTTAAGATGTACTTCCCAGTCTCTCAGATACTGAACCTCATCAAAGAATATATAAAGGCTTTCAGAACGGCTGTGCCCAAACTGTTCTTGGAAAAGACATAAGATATTGGAAAGAGAAAGGCCTGTATAAATAGGAGTCTCTAGGGATACATAGACAATACGACTCGGCTTGACTCCCGTATCAATTAGCTCGCGAATGGCATGCATAAGCATTACTGTCTTTCCAACTCTTCTTGGGCCCATCAAAACAACAGCTCTGTTGACATTCTTGTCGCGAACGGCCGAGAAAAATGACTGGAAGTACTTTCTTCTAGGCATATCCTGGTAGCGGATTATTCCATCAAAGCCAGATTCCCACCACGGATTGTCAAATAAGAGCCTAGCGACGATGTCGGCTCTGGCAATTTCGAGCATCTATACTAAGATCAGTTACTTGATCTTAGCAGATGGCTGCGCCTTGTTCGATCGCCAGGATGCGGTGCCCCATGTAGTCACCGTCAGGGTTGTCACTGATTTGGAAGCCCAACAAGCCCCTCGAGTGGACAGGCCACCACCAACTCTCAGCTGCGCCACCTCAGGTTCTTTGCCTGCCACTCAGGGGCAGCGTTAGAGAGATGGGGCAATGGCTGCCGAGTCAAGACGTGGTATAGTCAGCGTATAGCCGCTTGTTGGGCATGCAGACGAAGGTGCAGAAATGGGGTAACAGCCTGGGCGTGAGGATTCCACGCGGCTTGGCTGAGGAG
>JBKCPG010000054.1:0-2594 GCA_046309395.1 Cyanobacteriota bacterium
AGTCGCGCACCCTGGGCTGAGGTGAGCTGATCCGCCCGCTGGAAGCCGCGCAGCAGCTGCCACAGCCCTGCCAGTACCTGATCGGCCAGCTCCTCGCTCACCACCGCCTGGTAGGTGCGGCTCGCCTCAATCACATCCACCAGCCGCAGCCCCGGGCTGGCATCGAGCACCGCCTCGCGCCCCAGCAGCAGCCGCAGCCCCGCGAACATCGCCCGGCCACTCACCTCGGCCAGTTCGGACAGGGTGAAGGTGAGGTGGCCCGAGCTCTCGCCCTTGGGCGCCACCACCAGCCGCAACTGGCTGCCGTTGAACAGCAGCCCCAACTGCACCTCGGTTTCGCGCGGCAGCCGCTCGAAGCGCTCCTGGGGGGAGGCCCGCCAGCCCTGGTCGCCGCTGGCGTGGCGGCGGTCGAAGTCCACGGGCTCGGCTGGGGGGAGCAGGCCCTCCACTGGAGGGGGCAGTTCCTGGATCAGCAGCTGGGGTTTCTCGTCGGCCCCGAAGCCACGCACCACGGCGGTGGGAGCCAGGGTTTCGCCCAGCTCCAGTAGCTCACGGGTCCAGGTCTGCAGGGTGGCGGGATCGCGCTGCAGGGCCTCTGCATCCCAGCTGAGCTGCTCCACCAGCAACGACTCCAACCGGCGGAAGCCACGGGGTTGGTCGTCGTCCTCCTCCTCGTCCGGGCCCAGGGGCTGGAGTGCCTCGCGGAACTGCTCCTGGCGCTCCAGCAGTTCCTTGCCGCTCTGCTCCAGCACCCAGCCCGCCTCCCACATCGCCGCCGGCGCCACCACCAGGCCACGGGGCTGCAGGTAGCCCAGCCATTCCTTATGGGCCTGGAGCTCGGGGTCGGTTTTGGGGGGGCGGCGGGGCATGGGTCAGGGGTGGGGTGGGCTGTCGGCTCGGGACGGCTAGCGTCCAGGCAAGTGCTGGAGTTCAGAGTGACGTACAGGATCCGCTTGCTGCAGACCGATGAAGGCTGGTCTGTGAGCTGCCTGGATCTACCGGGCTGCCATTCCCAGGGGGAAAGCCGCGAGGAGGCCCTGGCCAACATCCGGGAGGCGATCGGCCTCTGGCTGGAGGTGGAGGCGGAAGAGGCGGGCGTGAAGCACGTGGAAACGTTGGAACTAGCTGTCTGATGCCCCGGTTGCCAGGGATCAGCCAGAAGGAAGCTGTGCGGGTGTTCCAGAAGCTGGGCTATCGCGTCGTGCGGGAATCGGGGCATCTGATCCTCAGCAATGGCGAGCGGCGTCTGGTGATCCCGCGCCACGACCCGATCAACGCCATCACCATGGGAGCCATCGCCCGTGATGCGGGGCTCACGCCGCGGCAGTTTCGGGAGCTGCTCTGAACTCCTGGCCATCGCTGATTGCTTGGGCATCCCGTCTACCCGCTGATCGGCCAGAGGTACACCAGCCCAGCAGGCTCTAGCCGGTGGGTCACCACCCGGTAGCTGGCCTCAATCCGCTTGGGTTCGCTGGCCAGTTCGGTGTCGATCGTGTCCAGCCGGCGTTGCCAGTGCTTCTGGTCGGAGGCCAGCTGGCGCCTCTCCCGTTCGCTCATTGCCGCAGGGTCGAGCTCGGGGATCTGCACGGTATCGGACAGGCCGGTGATCAGCGGCGTGGCCTCGGCCTTGGCGGCCTTGCGATCCAGCCTCGCGATCTCCTGGCTGCGCTGGCGCACGGTGTCGCGGATGCGTTGGCGCTGGTTGCGCAGCACCGTTTTGAGGGCTTCCGCCTCCAGCCGGCCGCGCTCCTGCAGCAGCTCCGTGGCAGCCTCCTTTGCCCGCACGGCCTCCTGCTGCAGCTGGGGCAGCAGGGCCAACACATCGGCATCAGCGCCGCTCTGCAGATGGCTGGTGTCCAGCGCGGGCAAATTGCCGCCGGCCGCCTCCTTGAGCGCCTTCTGGAGGAGCGTCCAGATCAGCTGCCGCTGCTCGTGTCCCACCAGCTGGAGAGCTTGCTGGCGGTCGGCGTCGGGATGCCAGTCGGCCATCACCGCGATCAGTTCGTCGTGCAGCCGGGCCGCTCCCTCGCCGAACAGCGACAGCCGGCCGAGCACGATCAGCCGCGGCTGTGGATCACGGCAGGGCACCACGCAGGCCCGCTTCAGTTCGTGATGCAGGAACCCCTGGGCCAGGAAGCGGCTCAGCAGCCGTTGCACCAGCCGGTGCTCCAGGTGCAGATGCACCGCTTCGGCGCTGAGGCGCCCCGGGTCGGAGAAGATCACCGGCCGCACAGGGTTGTCGCGCCGCCAGTCGCTCACAAACGCCTTGGCCGGCTTCACGCCGCGCAGGCTGTCGAGGGTGGTGTCCCAGCTGCTGTCGCGGGTCTGGCTCACCAGTGGGGTTCTGAAAGCCAAACTGCTGCTTGATCACCCGAAACGGATGCTTCTTGCTCTTGCCAGTCAAGTGACGGATTTTGGCAATCTCCTGATTCGCAAGCGTAACGATCACGTTCCGGGGTAATCCCTCTGAATAATGGATTCTGGCGTCGGCATGCCCTGATTGTCCAGGCGGCTCCCTGCCTGCCTCCAACAGGATGGCCACCTCGATCAGCTTCTTGCGGCGTTTGACGGGGTGGTCGCTGGTCATGGGGTGT
>JBKCPG010000055.1:0-8091 GCA_046309395.1 Cyanobacteriota bacterium
CCCGCGGACGCCGGCGGGGAGGGCGGCAGGCTCGCTCAGGGCCCCATCCCGCCCTTGAACAGCGGGTGGTGGGCAACCTGTCGCTCTTGCTCCCTCCCCCCCCGGCCGCCGCCGTGGGCCTGGGCGACTGCCTGGACCAGCTCCAACAACAATGGCGTCGGGATGGCCACCTAGCGGCGCTCTGGCAGGCCTGGCCCCGGCTGGCGGGTGCCCAGCTGGCCCCCCACTGCCGTCCCCGGTCACTGGTTGGGGGGGTGCTCACCGTGGGGGCGGCACCAGGGCCCTGGCTGCAGGGGTTGCAATACGCCCGTCACCAATTGCTCGGAGCCCTCAGGGGAGCTGGATTTGCCGTGCGCGAGGTGCGGGTGCGGCAGCACCACCCCGATCCTCCGGCCCCCGTCGCCAAGGAGGTGGAGGCGGAAGTTTGGGCGCGGCACCCCAGCCGCATTGATGTGCATGGCCTGGCCGACTGCCCGTCCTGTCAACGACCGGCTCCCACTGGGGAGATGGCGCTCTGGGGCACCTGCGGGTTCTGCCGGCGGGCCCGGCTCTCCTCAGAGCGTTGAGCTGGGAACTGGGCCACTCTCGCTGAGGAAGCGCCGGCGCCACAGCTCCTCTTGTTCCCTTGCCTCCGGGGTCCCCTCCGGGGGAAACATGGGCAGAAAGTCTTTGTCGCTCGCTGGCTGGTAGGGGCCCTGCTTGATCTCAAACATCACGGTGTCGGGGCTGAGGGCCACCAGGGTGTGGAAGAGACCCTCCTGGAGTTCCACGCCCCTCACGGGTCCCTCGCCATCGAGGCGGAGATGGTCGGTCTCCTCCCCTTGGGCGTCGAGCAGCACCAGTCCCATCGCTCCTTGCAACACCACAAAGCACTCGAACCCCTCCCCGGGGGTGGGGCGCAGATGGCGATGGGGGCGCACATAGGTGCCTGGCTGCATCACATTCAAGAAGCGCTGCACCAGCTCCGGTTCCGCGTGCAGGTTGTGGTTGCGCCGCAGCCGAGGGGAGTGACGCGCCTCCGCGGCCACCGCGTCAAAAAGCGCTTGATCCAGACGTTTGACTCGGGAGGAAGGCATCGGAGTGGCGGGGCCGGATCATGACACCGCGTGAGGGACGAGCTGGGCCAAACCACGGTAGGGCCAGGCGACCAGCGGAGCCTTGGGGGAACGAAAGAGGGCCCAGGCGCCCTCTAGGCCCCGCCTCGGAACAGGTGGTTGTGGTGGGGAGAGTAGAGCAGGGAACGGGCCTGTCCCGGCCCCGCCAGGGCTGGACTCACGATGTAGAGCGTGGTGCGAATCAGACCGCGCTCCCGGCTGGTGGCCGCCATGTCCCGGAGGGGCACCACCTGGATCCATTGATCCGGCCAGCTGACGCGATAGCCAATGGCGACAGGGGTATCGGCGGGGTAGTGGAGCAGGAGCTCCCGCTCCACCTCCTCGACATGGCGGGCGCTGAGATACAGGCAAAGGGAAGCACGCAGGGCGGCGAGACGGGCCAAGGATTCCCTCTCGGGCATGCCCGTGCGTCCACCGGCTCTGCTCAGCACGATGGTTTGCACCACTCCAGGGAGGGTCAACTCGCTGCCCAGGGCGGCGGCCGTGGCCTGGTAGGCACTCAGGCCAGGCACCACCTCCACGGTCAACCCCTCCTCCGCCAGGCGGCAAATCTGCTCGGCCATGGCGCCATAGAGGCAGGGATCCCCGTCGTGGAGACGCACCACGCGCAACCCTGAGCGGGCCCGGTCCAGCAAGGTGGTGATCACCTCCTCGAGGGTCAGGGTGCTGGTGCCGATGCGCTCGCACGCCGGTGGGGCCAGGGCGGCGACGCGGGGATTGACCAGGGAATCGGTCCAGAGGAGCACCTCGGCCCGCTCTAGGGCGGCTGCCGCCCGCAGGGTGAGCAGGTCGGGGGCTCCGGGGCCAGCTCCCACAATCTGCACCGGTGGAAGATCCTGTGGGCTCATGACGAGACCCTGGCGGGGTCGGGGAGGGCTTGGCGGCGGCCATAGAGCCACCAGAGGCCAAATCCGCCAGCCAGGACGAGCAGAAAGCTCACCAACTGGGCCATGCGCAGGCCTCCCCCACAGAAGGGAGGCTGGGAGAACAGGCAGAGGGGATCGAGGCGCAGCCCCTCAATCCAAAAGCGACCGCCGCTGTAGGCGATCAGATACACGCAACTGAGGGCTCCGGGCCGGAGCTCCAGACGGCCTCGGGAGGCCAGACGAAAGAGAACCAGAAGCAACGCGCAAACCCCCAGATTCCAGAGCGACTCGTACAAGAAGGTGGGATGAAAGGTGGCCTCCCCCTGAAATTGGGGCGGCCGGCGATCGATCGGAATGGTGAGCCTCCACGGCAGGTTGGTGGGCAGACCAAAGGCCTCGGAATTGAAAAAATTGCCCCAGCGGCCAATCGCCTGGCCCAGGGCCACGGCGGGCATCAGCACATCCAGAAGGGGCCAGAAGGGCTGGCGACGCCACCGGCAGAAGAGAACGGTGGCCAGGGTGCCCCCGATCAGGGCCCCGTGGATGGCGATGCCTCCATGCCAGATGGCGAAGATCTCCCCCCATTGGCCTCGATAGTGGCGCCACTCCAGAAGCACGTAGTAGATCCGGGCCCCGAGAATGGCGCCGATGACCAAGACCGGGAGCAGGTCGCTCACCAGGGTGGGATCGATGCCACGACGACGGGCCAGGCTACGGGCAAGCACCAGGCCCACCACCACGGCCGTGGCGATGAGCAAGCCATACCACCGCAGCGTGAAAGGCCCCAGCACAAGCTGAGGCCCAGGGGAGGTGAACAGGGCCAGGGGCATGGAAGCTGGAGTCAGACGACCCCCTCGGCCGCCTGCACTTTTTCCACCTGACGCTTCTTCAGCACCAGAAGGATTTGGGCCAGGGCGACGGAAGCGAGGAAAGCGAGCAATCCATAGATCCTGATTGGATTCTGCAGCACCACTTCCGCGTCCACCTGACCAAATCCACCGACGTTTGGATCGTTGGTGAGGGGAGCGCCAGCCTCCACGGCGTCACCGACCTTCACCAGCAAGGTGGGGCCAGCGGGAACGGTTTCACTCACACTGCCGCCATCGGGCTTGGTGATCTCCACCACTTGAGCTCCCTTCTCCCCTTCCGAAATGGCGGCGATGGTACCGGCGGCAGGAGCGGTGAAGACGCCGTTATTGCTTTTCTCGCCAGTGGGATACACCTGACCCCGACCGCGGTTGCCGCCCACATGGAGCTGGTACTTCCCGAAGTGGATGGAACTATCGGTGGCTGGATCGGGGGAAAGAATCGGGAAGACGATGGTTTGGTGCTGGTCGCCCGGCAGGGGACCCACCAGCAAGATGTTGGGCTGGGACTCGCTGTATTGGGTGTAATACACACCGGAGGTCTCCTCCTTGAGTTCCTCGCTGAGTCGCTCGGGAGGCGCCAGCTTGAAGCCTTCGGGCAGCATCACCACAGCGCCCACGTTGAGACCGGTGGAGGAGCCATCGGCGGCCACCTGCTTCACGGAGGCGTCATAGGGAATCTTCACTTCAGCTTTGAAGACCGTGTCTGGGAAGACGGCCTGGGGCACCTCCACTCGGGTGAGCTTCTTGGCCAGGTGGCAGTTGGCGCACACCAATTTGCCGGTGGCTTCCCGGGGGCTGGCGTAATTCTGTTGGGCCCAGAAGGGGTAGGCCCAGCTTGGAGTGGCTCCTCCCAGGACAACACCCAGGGCCAGGGTGAGCGAAGCGAGGCTGCCGAATAGGGCCTGAAGGGGACGACGCATGGGGAGAACGGCGGGGGCAGGCAAACAGGGGAACGGACGAGACGGGGAGAGAGGGGCGGGTCAGGCCCACCAGGGAGACTCGCCGGTGCGGAAGTCGGTTTCCGTCCACTGGCTCACGAACACGGTGTCGTTCTCAACAGACACATGGGCCAGGGCCAGCGACAGGGGAGCCGGACCACGCACCACCTTGCCCGTGGCGTCGTATTGGCTGCCATGACAGGGGCACATGAACTTATTGGCGCCACTGTTCCATGGCACCACGCAGCCCAGGTGGGTGCAGATCGCGTTGATGCCGTAGTTGCCGATGGCCTCCGGTCCCTCCACGATCAGATAGGTGGGATCGCCCTTCAGACCTTGGACCAGGCTGCGGTCGCCCTCTTTGTGGCTGGAGAGCCAACCGGTGGCCGTCACGGTGTTTCCCAACTCATCCTTCGCCGTGGTCCCCCCACCTGAGCCGGCGGCCTTGGGGGGGATGAAATAACGGACCACCGGATAGAGGGCCCCAAGGGTGACCCCCGTGATCGTGCCAAAGGTGAGCAGATTCATGAACTGCCTCCGGCCCATGCCCGGAACGTCGGCGGAGGGAGAAGCTGCGGAAAATTGCGTCATCTGGCAGGACCGGTGACCGTCGGCATCGCCCAGCCATTATGGACGGCGTCTGGTCCCTCACGGGAGCGGGGGGCTCCTGGCGATGGAAGGCTTCATGGTTCGAAGGGTTGAACGCGACGGGTTGACCTCGGCGTCCACACACCAACGGCACTTCGCCCCACAATGGTCACCCCCAGCATCCGCGCCATGGCCGAGTCGGAGGTTGTCCTCAGCGCCTCGGAGCTCATTCGGCTCCTGCGGAATCGTTGGCAGGCGTCGTACGACTTGCGCTTGGTGAGGCGCCAGGGTCGTTTGTACTTTCAGGTCATGTGGGGCCATCTGGAGCAGCAGTCGTTCCCGATGACCCCGCTTGCTTACGAGGAACGGTTGGCGGAGGTGGCGGCCACCTTGAATGAGGTGGGCGCCGCGGATCAGGTTCGAAGCTGGCTGGAAACCACCCGTGACAAACCCAGGATGGGGAAGGCCCTCTCCCTTGCCCTTGAGCCGCGTGCCTCAAGGGCGATCGAGTTTTTGCTTTGAGGGCAGAAGCCACCTCCCCGATTGACTGAGCACCACCAGGACCACGCCCAGCAGATAGAGGGCCGTGATCGCGCCGGAAAGCAACAACATGGTGATCGGATCGGTGGAGGGAGTGAGCACGGCCCCCGCCAAAGCGCTCGCCAGCACAACCCACCTCCAGGCCCCGAGCATGGTGGAGGCGTCAATCAGGCCGAGGGCCCCCAGCGCCAGCTGCAACACCGGCAATTGGAACGCCAGGGCCGTGGCCACCATCAACAGCAGCACGAAATCGAGATAACGCTCGATCGACCAGAGGGGCTCCACCACATCCGCCCCGTAGCTCACCAGAAACCTCAGGGCGGCGGGCACCAAGGCCCACCAGGCGAACGCCAGACCCGCGAAAAACAGCACGCTGGATCCAGCCACGGCTGGGGCCAGCAAGCGGCGCTCCCGGCGGGTGAGCCCGGGCAACACAAACGCGAGTCCCTCAAACAACCACCAGGGCAAGGCCAGCACCAAACCCGCGTAACCCGCCACCTTCAAAGAGACCAGAAGAAATTCACCAGGGGCCAATTGCAGAAACCGGATGCCCGCGGCCGGTTGTTCCAGGAGCCGCACCAGGGGACGAACCACCAGCAGGGCACCCGCCGCGGCCACCACCAGCACGAGAAGGCCCCGAAGGATCCTGCGGCGGAGCTCCTCGAGATGCTCCACCAGGCTCATCTCCACCTCGCCGGGAAACTCGTCGTCAAAAGCCAAGGTGGCCGGCGAGGCCGGTGGAGGGGGCCCTTGGGATGGGGGATCCGAAGGGGACGACAGGGGAGGAGCCTCAGGCATGGTCATCAGCGACAGAGCTTAGGAAGCCGCCAGCAGGAGCCGGGCGCGCTCGGGTTGCCCCCAGAGAATTTCGCCACCCCGATGGCGCACCGTGCCGGCCGCTTCCCCGGGGATCCTTTGGAGACTTTCGGTGGGCGCCATCACCACGGGCACACGGGCGTTCCCCCGGCCGCGGCTGAAGTGGGCCGCGAGATCGGCCGCGGCCTCCAGATCAGCCCGGGCGGCGGGTCCGGCCGAGGCTTTGAGCACCACATGGCTGCCTGGAATCTCCTGGGCGTGAAACCAGAGGTCGCCGCGGCGCGCTTGCCGAAGGCTGATCCATTCGTTCTGCCGGTGGTTGCGCCCCACCTGAAGACGCAGGCCGGAGGGGGAGAGGAGTTCCAGGGGCTGGGGCGCCGTGACCTCCCCGGCGCCCTTCGACCGGGAGCGCGCCTTCTCCCTCGACACGGCCTTTGATCTGGGCTCCAGGGAGCGCGGTTCCTCCTCCAAGGCGACCAACTGATCGAGGTGATCGGCTTGGTCCACGTACACCAAGGCATCCTCCAGCCAGGCCAGTCGCCCCCGATGGGCCTCCAGGCGCGGAGTGATCGCGGCCACGGAACGCCGCAGCTTGCGCGCCCGCTTGTAGAGCGCCTGGGCGTCCTGGATGCGCTGTTTGGTGGGCGCGGGGAGGCTCAGCAGGGCATCCGCCTGGCGTTGAAGCCCCTCGCTGCCGGCCGCGTCGAGCAGAAGGGCCTCCTGGTGCTCCAGCTGGCGCCGTTCCCGCGCCACCAGGGCTTCGAGGCGGTGGCGCAAGGCCATCCGTCGCCGAGTCAGCTCGCGGCCCTCCAACCAGGCATAGGTGTCGCGGGCCAGGGCCCTGTTGATGGGCAAAGGATCGGCGGAGGCCTCTGGACGCTCAGGGCCCAGCCAACAGCAGTACCCCCCCTCTGGCCGACAACTGAGAACAAAGCGCTCCTCCTCCACCGCCTTGAGCCAGGTTTGCCAGCGCCGCCACAGCCGGGCCCACCGCTCACCATCCAGCTCCCGCACCGGGCATTCCGCCGACAGGGGGGGGCCGTCCTCAGGGGGCGTCGCCAACAGCTGACGCACAAGGGCGGGGCTGACCCCCTGGTAGGCCCCCATCAAGGCCTCCGCCAAGGGCTGGGGGATGGCGAGGAGGCGGCGTTGCCAGCGCTCCAGCGGTTCATCGGAGCGGGGAGGTTCCCCTCGCAAGGGGGGGGGAGGGGTGTAGGGGTCCCCCGTGCCAATGGGCCGCCAGCGCGACTGCTCAGGCCGCACCTGGCGCGCCAGGGCGATCACCTGGCCCTGGCCGTTCAGCAGGAACAGATTGCTGTGCCGTCCCATCAACTCCACCACCAAGTGACGCTCGACGGGTTGGCCCGGCCGCGCGGCGAAATCCAGACGCACCACCCGCTCCCATCCCTGTTGGGAGATGGACACGAGCGCCAGGCCCCGAAGGCCATGCTGGAGCTGCAGGGCCAGGGTGCTCCCTTCTCCCTTCCGGGGAGGGGGTGGGATGGCCAACAGGCGAGGGGCCTCAGCCATCCAGCTGATCTCCAGCCACTGCACGCCAGAAAGATGGCGCAACGCCAACCGCAGGGTTTGGCCATCGCTCTGCTGGGCCTTCTCAAAACGGCTGGGCAGCAGCACGCCGCGGAGCTCCCCCACCAGGGCCCGCAGGGTGGTGGCGTCGATGGGCTGCACGCGGGACGGGGGCAAGGGGTGACCTCATACTGTGCGGCCATTGCCGCCAACCGGATGATCGCGTCCCCCTTCCCTCCCAGCGAAGACGCCCCAAAGGGGCCGGGGGGACTGACGGTGCTCACGGGACCCAGCGGAGTGGGAAAGGGCACCCTGGTGCGGGGGCTGCTGGAGCGCCATCCCCACCTGTGGCTCTCGGTATCAGCCACCACCCGGGCGCCCCGCGCCGGGGAGGTGGACGGAACGCATTACTTCTTCCTCAGCCAGGAGGACTTCCAGAACCGGGTACGGGACGGGGGCTTCCTGGAATGGGCCACCTTCGCTGGACACCACTACGGCACCCCCCGGGACGCCGTGGAGGAGCGGCTGGCGGCTGGCCAACCGGTGTTGCTGGAGATCGAGCTGGAGGGGGCCCGCCAGGTGCGGCGCACCTTTCCCTCCGGCCTGAGGATTTTTGTGGCGCCTCCCTCGTTCGCGGAGTTGGAGCGGCGGATCCGGGGGCGGGGCACGGAGCCGGAGGAGTCCATTCAAAAGAGGCTGGCGCGGGCGCGGGAGGAGCTCGCGGCGGCCAGGGAGTTCGATGCGGTGCTGGTGAATGGGGATCTGGAGGCGGCGGGCCAGGAACTGGAAACGCTCATGGGGCTGGCAGGGTTTGGGCCAACCCGTTGAGTCC
>JBKCPG010000056.1:0-3339 GCA_046309395.1 Cyanobacteriota bacterium
GCCCGCTCCGCTCAGCTGGGTTGCCTCGCTGGGCTGGAAATCACGGCTGTAGCGCTCCGCCTGCGGCAGCACCCCCGCCACATCCTTGTTCGCCCGTTTGGCCTCCACCGCCGCCACCGGCGTCAGCCCCACGAACAGCACGTAATCGGCCGAGCCGCCGCGGGTGGGCCATTCAGCGATCGCCAGGTTGCGGTGCTTCTCGGGCCGGGCGCCCTGGCTGTAGCGGAGCACCTGGCTATCGGCCTCCCAGCCGGCCTGGCGCAGTTGCTCATCGATCAGCAGCCTGGTGGCGGCCTCATCGAGGTCGATGCCTGCCGCGGCCTGGCGGCCCGCCTGCCGCAAGGTGGCCAGAGAGCGGGCCCCCTGAGCCTGGGCCTGCCGTTGCAGCTCGGCCAGCCGTTCGGCCAGGGCGGCCTTATCGGCCTCCGCGGCCGTGGCCAGGGCTTCCCATTCCTGTTGCTCCAGCCGCGCGGCCTGCAGCTGGGCTTCCGTTTGGGCCAGCTGCTCGGCCACCTGGCCTTCGGCACGCGCAAAGGCGGCCAGGGCCTCGCGCAGGCCGCGCAGCTCCTCCGCCAGCTCCGGATCGCCGCTGGCCGGCGACTGGGGCGGCTGAAACGGGCCGCTCCGGAACCGCGGATCCCCAAAGGTGCGCTGAAACCACACCCCCAGCTGCCAGGCCATGCGCAGGATCTTCAGCGCCGTGCCGTGATCCCCGTGCAGATCGTGATTCGCAAGATTCCCCTTGCGGCGCAGACCATGGAACAGCTCGGCCACCTCCCGCTCCAGCACGCCATCGCACTCCAGCCGCCGCAGCAATTGCTGCTGGGTTTCCTCCTCCCTCAGCTCCACACCGAAGCGCGACGCCACCTGCTGGGCCAGCAACTCCCCCAGTTGCCGCAGCTTCAGCAAAGACGTATTGGGGTCGTCGGGGAAATAGCGCTCCGCCAGGGAACCCAGCCGGAACAGCTGCTCGTCGTAGGGGCGAAGGTGGGCGAAATTGGGGCTCATGGCGAGGCCAGCAATTGCCGCACCAGAGCAATCAGCTGCGTCTTCGTGAAGCTCTCCAGGGGCGGCGGTGGCGGCGTGACACCATGCAATTCAAGAATCTCTGCCAGAGCCTTCTTCTGCAGCCGGGTGTAGCCTTTGATTCCATTCTCCTTGCAGAGTCGCTTCAGGTTTGCCACCGATTGCCGCAGGAAACTTCCCTGCGCCAGTAGGGCTTTTGTGGCTGCAGATTCGCTTTTTTCGGCATCCTGCAGGCTCTGCAGGGCAGCCCCCGTGCGCTTCAGGTGCTCACCCACGCGGCGATACACCCTGGCATCCGTGCCTGCGAGTTCCCGGTTGGTCTGCTCCAGAAGATCGGCGATGGAGGGGCTCATGGGTTCCTTCCCAGTTGACCCGAAGCGCCAGCCTCCTCCGCGGCTTCTGCAGCAAGGGTGGCAGCCCTGGCTTTCACCGTGCGCCAGCGTTTTGCCTGTTGCACCAGGCGGCGGAACAACTCCACCAGCCAGAAGCCACTCTGCCGTTCGCTTTCCTCGATCAGCCCCACCATCACGTCACCCGTTTCCTCCAGCTCGCGGATCACGCCGCCGAGCTTGGCGTTGAGGGCATGGAGCCGCGCCTTGGCCCGGGCTTCATTGGCCAGATCCGCCTCCAGCGCCACCAGCTCCCGCTGCAGCTCGGTGATCACCACTCCCCGCCGGTCGCTCAGAGCCTTGAGGGCACCGCGGGCGCGATTGGCGGACACCAGCGCAGCGCGGCACTCCTGATAGGTGGTCTCCAGGGCCTCGGGCTCCGGAGTTGGCGGGAAGTCGGTGGCAGGGCGGAGCGGCATGGGCAGTACGACCGTCTCACCCCAGGATTACGTATCTGGGGCCGTTCTGCAGGAACTCTCCCCCATGCGAAGGGCCCCCTGAGCAATCCCGACAGGAGTTATGCAACAGGTGCATAGATGGCTCCTGTCACTCCTCAGTCCTTACGCATTCGGAAATCGAGCGCCTGCGGCACGCCATCGTCAAGCGCAGGCGCAGGAGCCACGTCGACCAGCCGCTGATGCTGTAGCCGAAGGCCAGCATGGCGGAGCCACTACGCGACGAGCTGCTGCAGCTGTGCCGCCAACGCCCTCATGCCTTCCGACAGCAGCGCGGCGAGGAGGTCTTCGCCCACAGGAGCCACCACCGCAAGCCGATCAGCGGCTCGATCAAAGTCCGGGCATGGGGCCTATGGGTTGGCGTTGCACCAGCAGGAATGGCCAGCACCCGATTAACCATGTCAGGGTCACTGCTCTGCTTGATCAGTTGCAAGGCTGACTGGACCCTGAGCCATTGCTCTTCCGCATTCAAACCCGAGCCATTGCATGGGCGAAGACATCCTCATCCGCAGCGCCAGCAAGACCGACATGCACGGCCGCCTCTGCTGGAATTCCCATGTCACAGGCCCAACGAGCGAGACGAGGGCTGAGGTTTTCGTCGATCAACAGCCTCAAGGGATGGGCCTTCAGCCGCGCTGCAGGGTGAAAGGTTGGCGGGGACGGCCTGGAGGCTTCGGCAGGCGGGCCTGGATCTGGGCGTAGTCGAGGGCCTGCCTGCTGAGCTGGGGAAAGTCGGCCTCCAGGTCGGTGCGGCTGACGCCGGAGCGCAGCTGCTCCACAACCACGGCAACTGGAATTCGGGTGCCCCGAAACACAGGCTGCCCCGAGCAGATGGCCGGATTGCTCTCCACCAGGGCATGGGGCCGCCTGAGGAGCCGATAGCGATAGCGGAGCTCCTGGCTCACGCTGCTGAGATCAAAGCTGAAGGTCACCGCACCGGTTTTGCGCAGTTCACCGTGGCCTCGGGACCATTCACCCAGTGCGACCTGACCCGGGGGTGAGTCCACAGGCAACCGCTGAGTCTTCTCGGTGAGGACACGGAACACCTGACGCTTCTGAACAGGCGAAAGCTGCAGCCCCTCGGCACTCAGAGCGCTGACCACCTGGAAGTAGAGCAGCTCACGAAAGCCCAGCCGCAGCGGCGCTGCGGAGGAATGCGAGTCGGGCGGGGCCAGCACACGGCGGTATTCCTGACTCAGCAGACGGGCATCGGCTCCGAGCAGGGCGGCCCCTGTGACTACACCGAACGTGTCAAGCGGATGGTGGGCAAGGTTCAGCTTCAACGGCATCACCCGCTACGAGCAAGGCGCCTACGGCTTGGTGGGCGGCGCCGGGTAGCCCCAGGGAACTTCCCCCCGAGGCCCCCACAGATCCGTACGTGACACTCTCGCGTCATACGGCTCCTGTCATCCAGCCACAGCCCGCTCACCATGCCAATGGGCAAACAAGCCAGGTCGCTGTTGGGCAAT
>JBKCPG010000057.1:0-4278 GCA_046309395.1 Cyanobacteriota bacterium
GCCCGGGGGGGATGGCTCCGAGCAGGGCGACGCCCCGCTCGTCAAGGTGGAACACCGGCACGGCCGCAGTGGTGAGCAGCACCGCCACCAGGGGGCCCGGCCAGCCAGGTGCCCAGCGCCGCAGGGCCAGCATCAGCGACAGGGCTGATAGCGCCACCACCAGGGTGGGCCCATGCACCTCCCCATGGGCGAGCAGCCGCTGCCGCACCGCCTCCAGGAGCGTGTCGGCCCGAAGGCCCGTGCCCGTCAGGGCATGGAGCTGGCCGCACACCATCAGCAGGGCCACCCCCGCCAGATACCCCACCAGGATGGGCTTGGAGAGCAAATCCGCCAAGAAACCCAGCCGCAAGCGGGCGCCCAGGGCGCACAACACCCCCACCAGCAGGGCCAGAAGGCTCGCCATGGCCCCATAGCGCTGGGGGTCGCTCGCCGCCAGGGGACTCACCACCGCGGCGGTCATCAACGCGGTGCTCGTCTCCGGTCCCACGGAGAGCTGGGGCGAGCTCCCCACCAGGGGATAGAGCAGCATGGCCGGCAGCATCGCCCAGAGGCCGGTCACCGGGGGCAAGCCCGCCAGCTCCCCATAGGCCAGGCACTGGGGCACCAGATAGGCCGCCACGGTGAGGCCCGCCAGCAGGTCTCCCCGTTTCACGCCAGGCCTCCAGGGGGTCACACGTTGAACAGAAACTCCATCACATCGCCCTCCGCCACCACATAATCCTTGCCCTCGCTGCGCAGCCAGCCCCGGTTGCGGGCCTCCGCCAGCGACCCGGCCTCCAGGAGCTGGCTCCAGCCGATGGTTTGGGCCCGGATGAAGCCCCGCTCGAAATCGGTGTGGATCACGCCGGCGGCCTGGGGGGCCGTCATGCCGGCGCGGATGGTCCAGGCGCGGGTTTCCTTTTCCCCGGTGGTGAAGTAGGTGCGCAGCCCCAGGAGGTGGTAGGTGGCGCGGATCAGGCTCTTAAGGCCCCCCTCGCTCACGCCCAGCCCCTCGAGAAATTCCTGGCGCTCTTCCGGGGGAAGGGCGATCAGCTCGGCCTCCACTTGGGCGGAGATGGGCACCGCGGCCGCCCCCTCCCGCTCCGCCAGGGCTTCCACCGCTTTGGAGTGAGCGTTGCCAGTGGCCAGATCGTCCTCGCTCACGTTGGTGGCGTAGATGATCGGTTTGGCGGTGAGCAGCCCCAACGGCCTCACCAGGGGGGCCTCCTCCTCACTGAGGGCCACGGCTCGGGCGGCGCCACCGGCTTCCAGCGCCTCCTGCAGGCGGGCCAGGGCCCCCTCCTCCAGTTGGGCTTCCTTGCTGGTGCGCAGCTGCTTTTTCAAGCGCTCACGCCGTTTTTCAATCTGGGCCAGATCCGCCAGACCCAGCTCCAGGTTGATCACTTCGGCGTCGCGAAGGGGATCCACCGATCCAGAGACATGGATCACCTCCCCATCCTCAAAGCAGCGCACCACGTGGACGATGGCGTCCACCTCACGGATGTTGGCCAGAAACTTGTTGCCCAGGCCCTCCCCCTGGCTGGCACCTTTCACCAGGCCAGCGATGTCCACGAATTCCACCCGGGTGGGGATGATCTCCTTGGAGTGGGAGAGATCGGCCAGCCGCCCGAGTCGCTCGTCGGGGACGGCCACCACTCCCGTGTTGGGTTCGATGGTGCAGAAGGGAAAGTTGGCCGCCTGGGCTTGGGCGTTGGCCACCAGGGCGTTGAAGAGGGTCGACTTGCCCACATTGGGCAGGCCGACAATTCCGGCTTTGAGCATGATCGGAAATCTAGGTGCCCCAGAAACGCCCTCCAACCGCGAAACTAGAACGACATCCGGCCCACCGATGTCTGCTTCGCGTTCCCTACGGTCCCTTGAGCCGGTGCCCCCACCCTCGGCGGTGCCCCCACCGGTGGCCTTGCCTTCCCCCCCACGGGTGTTGCCTCACAAGCCTCCCCGATCCAGTAAGCCCCTCTGGATCGGCTTGGCGGCCTTGCTGGTGCTGCTGGCCGGCCTTGGACTCTGGAAGCGGCAGCGCGACGCCGCCCGCCAAAACATCGCCCCGTTCACCGTCTTGGCCCGAAGCGGCAGCTTGCCGGGGGTGGTCACGGCCAGCGGAGAGCTGGACGCGGTGGAGCGGGTGAACGTCAGCCCCAAGCGCCAGGGTCAGCTTCAAGAGCTGCTCGTGCGGGAAGGGGAGCTGGTGACGGAGGGCCAGCCCATCGCCGTGATGGATCCGGGCGACCTTCGGGATCGGCTGGAGGAGCTGCGGGCCAATCTGCTCTCGGCCAAAGCCGAGCTGGAGCGCAGCCGCGGCGAGCTGGCCCGCAACCTTCCTCTCTATCGTCAAGGGGCCATCAGTCTCAACGACCTGCAGCGCTTTCAGTCGGATTACGAGGTGAGGCGGATGGCGGTGGCCGCGGCGGAGCAGCGAATCCAGCAACGGCGGGTGGAGGGCAGTGAGTTGATCGTGCGAGCCCCGTTCGCGGGGGTGATCTCCCAGCGTTTCGCTGAACCGGGCGCCTTTGTCACGCCCACCACCGCCGCTTCCGCCACCGCTGGCGCCACCAGCAGCTCCATCGTGGAACTCTCCCAAGGGCTGGAGGTGATCGCCAAGGTGCCCGAGAGCGATTTGGGTCGGCTGCGGGTGGGTTTGCCGGCCGACGTGCGGGTGGATGCCTTCCCCGAGCGCCGCTTTCCCGCCCGGGTTCGCCAGATCGCCCCCCGCGCCGTGAAGCTCAACAACGTCACCTCCTTTGAGGTGAAGCTGGCCCTCCTGAATCCGCCCCCCGAGCTGCGGATTGGCATGACGGCGGATGTCGACTTCAAAACCGGTGCCCTGCCGGCCCGCACCCTTGTGCCCACGGTGGCGGTGGTGACCGAGAAGGGACGGCCTGGTGTCCTCCTGGTGGGCAAGGATCGGGAGCCCACGTTCCAGCCTGTGGAGCTGGGTGTGAGCAGTGGCAAGGACACCGAGATCCTTTCGGGACTTCAGCCAGGCACCCGGGTGTTCATTGATCTCCCCCCGTGGGCGAGGAAGAAGCCATGAAACGCCGAGCCGCGGCCAGGATTCGTCCACTGGCGTAGCCATCCCCGAAGGGGTTGTGGGCCTGGGCCATGGCGGCGTAGGCCTCGGCATCTTCCAGCAGCCGGCTCGCTTCCGACACGATTGAGGTGCTTTCCGTCCCCACCAGTCGGGCCGTGCCGGCCTCAATCGCTTCCGGTCGTTCGGTGGTGCGGCGGAGCACGAGCACGGGCTTGCCCAAGGCCGGGGCTTCTTCCTGCAAGCCCCCTGAATCGGTGAGCAGCAAGGTGCACCCCCGCATGGCCGCCACCAGGTGGTCGTAGTCGAGGGGTTCGGTGAGGAAGGCCCGCGGGTGGGAGCCGAGCAGGGCCTGAAGCGGCTCACGCACCGTGGGATTGCGGTGCAGGGGGAGCAGCAGGGCCGTGTCGGGGAAAAGATCCAGCAGGGCCAGAAAGCCCCGCCCGATGTGCTCCAGCCGCTCCCCCCAATTCTCCCTGCGGTGGACGGTGGCGAGGAGCACGCGCTGATGGGTCCAGTCGAGCCCGGGCACGTTCCAAGGTGGCGCGGTCTCCGCCATCTGCAGGAGGGCATCAATCACCGTGTTGCCCGTGGTGATGGTTTCACCCACCACTCCTGAGGCCCGCAGGTTGGCGGCGGAGCGCTCGGTGGGGGCGAAATGGAGCATGGCCAGCTGGGAGATCAGGCGGCGGTTGGCTTCCTCTGGGAAGGGATCCAGCAGGTTGTCGGTGCGCAGCCCAGCTTCCACGTGCCCCACGGGAATCTGCTCATAAAAGGCGGCCAGGGCGCTGGCAAACGCCGTGGTGGTGTCGCCTTGCACGAGCACCAGGGCGGGACGATGGACCTGGAACTCTTCCTTGAGGCCTTGCAGGGCGGCACAGGTGACATGGGTGAGGGTTTGCCGCGGGGCCATCAGGGCCAAGTCATGGTCGGCCCGCAGGCCGAAGAGCTCCATCACCTGGTTCACCATCTCGCGATGTTGGCCAGTGAGCACCACTCGGGTCTGAAAATCGTCCGCGTTCTGAAAGGCCCGGATCACCGGCGCCAGCTTGATGGCTTCAGGGCGGGTGCCCAAAACGATGGTGACCAGCGGCGGGGCACCGGCGGCAGCGGACAAGGCCTGATTGCGGACACCAGAATCCTAGGGATGGGCGTCTCCGCACTCCCGGAACCAGACACGTCGGTTTCAGCCCATCGATGGCACGATACAAATCATCTGTTCGCCCCCTCCAGTCCCACGCAATGGGTTCCCC
>JBKCPG010000058.1:0-4395 GCA_046309395.1 Cyanobacteriota bacterium
AGCCCTGGCGGCGGCCATCGCCTCCTTGGCGGGGGCCCCGGCCGCCAGCCAACGGCCTCCGGCCACGGTGGATCTGCCGCACCCGAAGGATCTGGTGGAAGCGATCCAGGGCCGGCTCGCCAGGCTCTGAGCCACGAGGCACAGGGGGGCTCAGCCCCCGAGCCAAGGCGCCACCAAGCGGGCCAGCTGGCTCCGTTGCCGGTCGGGCGAAAACCAGTCCAGGGCGCGCTGGCGGGCCCGCTCGCCACAGGCGCGCACCAGCTCGGGATCGGCCTGGAGACGGGCCAACAAATCCGCCAAGGCCTCGGCGCTGGGGGGGAGCAACCAGCCGGTGAGGCCCTGGAGGATCAAGTCGGTCTGGCCGCCCCGATCGGCGGCGATGGAGGGACGGCCGGCCAGGGCGGCCTCCAGATAGGTGATGCCAAAGCCCTCCCCCTGGGCGGTGCCATCGGCCAACACGCCAAAGGCGCTGGGCATCAACACCAGGGAGCAGGCGGCGTATTCCTCCCCGAGGGCTCCATCGCCGAGGGAGCCGAGCCAGTCGACGCGGTCGGCGAGGCCCAGGTGGCTGGCGCGGGCCTGGAGGCGGGGCTGATCGTCGCCCTCCCCCACGACCCTCCAACGCGGGAAGGGCGCGAGCCCCCCCCGCTGGCGCAGGAGGTGAAGGGCTTCCAAGATGAGGTCGTGGCCCTTGTAGCGCTCCTGGCTGGCCATCCGCGCCACCGTGAGCAGGCGCAACCCCGGCGGTGGCGGCCCGGGGGGGGCTCCGGGGAGGAGATCGGCGCGGGGATGGATCACCTGGATCGGCGGGGTGTCGCCGAGGGCGGCCCGCACCTGGTCGGCGGTGAAGGCGCTGCTGGCGGCCAGGGCGGCGCACCGCCGCAGGTCGGGGAGGAGGGGGGCCAGGTTCGCGCCCCACACCTCGATGCCGTGGAGCCAGCAGAGCAGGGGCTGGCGGGGCCGGCGCACCCCTGGAAGGCCCCCCAGCGCCCGGATGGGACGCAGCAGGAGGGCGTGCATGCTGAACACCAGCTCGGCCCGGGGCAACCACCAGGCGAGCTGGAGCAGAAACCAGAGCTGGCCGACCAAACGGCCCAGCCGGCCGGGGCCGAGACGGCGGGTGGCGAGGATGAGGCAGGGATGGCCCTCCCGCTGGAGGGCGTCGCGCACCTGGAGGCTGAGGCGTTCGATCCCGCCCCGGCGGCGGATGTCGTACGTGATCAGGAGGATCACAGGAGCAGGGCCTCATAGGCCGCGAGGGAACGCTCCAGGCCGAAGCGCTCCTCGTAGAGCCGGCGGGCCCGCTCGCCCATGGCGGCGGCCCGGGCGGGATCGGCGGCCAGCTGACGCAGGTGGTGGGCGAGTTCCTCCACCTCACCGGGTTCGACGACGAGGCCGCACCCTTCCTGGAGCACCAGCTGGGCCAGGTCGCAGCGGCGCTGGGCGACGAGCAGCACCCCCCGGCCGCTGGCCAGGATTCCATAAAACTTGCTCGGTGCCACGGTGTCTTCCGCCCCGGGGATCAGGCCAATCGCGGCCAGGTCGCACACCCCCAGGCTGAGGGGCAGCCGCTCCCTGGGCTGGAGGGGCTTGACGATCACATGGTCGAGGCTGAAGGCGTCCCGGTAGGCCGTGATCTGGGCCCGCTTGGCGCCGGCGCCAATGAAGAGAAAGCGGATCGGTTCCCCTTGGAGCAAGCGGGCCGCTTCCAGCAAGGTGAGCAACTCGTGGAGGCGTCCGAAATTTCCCGAGTACTGCACGGTGAAACACTCGCTCAGCCCCCACTCGCGGGCGAGGGGATTGAGGCGCTTGGGGGTGTCGAGGGCCTTCTCCACGGCCCAGTTGTGGATCACCTGGAGGGGGAGCGGCTGGCGCAGATCCCGGCGCCAGCGGGTGGCCATGGCCTCGCTGAGCACCACGGTGGCCAGGCTGCGCCGGCACACCCACCCCATCAGGGCCCGCCAGGCGGCCGTGATCGGGCCGCTGGCGGGAAGCACGCCCGTGAGGGCGGCGGAGCGGGGGAAGAGATCTTGGAAGAGAAACACGTACGCCATGCCTTTCAGCCCCCGGAGCGGGGGCCCCACCAAACCCACGAAGGGGGGGTTGGAGACGATGAGCAGCCGCTGGCCGCGCCGGCCATGGCGCAGGCACCAGGCCAGGCCGCCGAGCACAAAGAGGAGCCCATGGAGAGCCTTGGCCATCACCCCGAGGGGGGGTTGGCCGTGGCGACGGGGCAGGCCAAGCCGCACCACCCGCACGCCGGCGTCCTCCCCGGGCCCGGCGGTGGCGGTGAGCACCCGGCAAGGGTGCCCCCGGGCCACCAAGCCCCGGGCCAGGTCGGTGATGAGCGGGGCGGTGGCGCCCGTGCTGGGGGCGAAGTGCTCGCTCATGATCAGCAGCTCCGGCCGGGCGGGCGGCGACCCGGTGGGGGCGGGGCTCACAACGGCAACCCCCGGCGGCGGCGGCGCAGCTCGATCACCTTCACCACGGTCATCAGGTCGTAGCACGCCATCAAGGAGGCAAAGAGCAGGGCCTGCCAGCCCTCAAGCCAGCCCCCTTGGAGCACGTACTTTTGCAGAAACCGCAACGGTGGCCGCAGGGGCCAGAGCCGGGCGGCCAGGGAGCGCAGGGTCACAAAGCGGCGGGTGCCGAGGGCGGCGGCGTCGCCCCGCAGGCGGAAGGCCTCGATGGTTTGAGCGTCCCAGCTGGCGTAGCGCTGGTGCCGCTCCAGCCAGTCGTCGAGCCCTTTGCTGAACGCGTAGTGCTCGTAGGGCACGGTGATGCGGCCCACGGCGGCGCCGGCGGGGAAGCACTCCCACACGCCCCCCTCAAAGTGGAGCGCCCCCCGGCGCACCAGGCGCGGGTGCCAGTTGGGGTAGCCCTGGGTGCGCTTCAGCCAGCGGCCGAGAAACCAGTAGCGCGGGGTGAGCTCAAAGCCGTCGGGGGCGGCGGGATCGGCCAGCCGCCGGCGGATCTCCGCGGCCAACTCGGGCCCCACCTCCTCATCGGCGTCGAGAAAGAGCACCCAATCGCTGGCGAGCCCGGCCCGATCGAGGGCCCAGTTGCGCTGCTCGCTGATCCGAAACGGGGGCGGCTGGCGGTGCTCCAGCAGGGGCACGCCCTGCTGGCGGGCCACGGCGGCGGTGGCGTCCACGCTGCCGCTGTCGAGCACCAGCCGCTCATCGCACCAGGCCAGGGAGGCCAGGGCCCGGGCCAGATCCCGCTCTTCATTGAGGGTGAGCACCACCCCGGCGATGGTGGGGGCCATGGAATCAGGCAAGGGAGGCGGAGATTCGAGGGGGAGCGGTTGGTTGCATTAAAGAGGCCGACCCGCCGCGGGCGGGCCGGCGCTCAGGAGGGGCAGGCTGGCGGACAAACCGGTGAGCCAGAGGGCTTTCCATTGGCTGGCCGCCGCGTAGGGGAGGAAGGCCAGGATGGCGCGGGGGCCGTAGGTGCAGCAGTGGCTGGGAAGCACCGCCAGTTCGAGCGTCGCCAGTGCCGCGCCCAGGATGGGATAGCCGGTGCCCGGTGGGGCGGCCAACGCCCCCGGGCCGCTCGCGCTCGCTTTCGCCCGGCCCGGATGGGCCAGACAGATCAGGAGGAGGCCGACGCAGAAGAGCATGGCCAACCAGCGGCCGTAGTCGATGGCGGTGAGAAAGACGGGCAAGGCGACAAGCAGTTGCAGGGCCCACAGGCATGAAGCCTGGCGAAAGGAGCCAAGCCAGGTGGGGTGTGGGCGGAGGCAAGCCAACACAATCGTGTAGGCCAGCACACTGACCAGGGACATGATCAGGCCATGGGCGAGGGACCAGGCCAGCTCTGAGGGCTGGAGGTTCCAGGTGAAAAACATGGGCCGTGATCGGGCCAGCTCCATGATGGATGAGCCAGGCAGCTCTCCCTGGGCGAGCAAGCCCAGCCGCTGAAGATCGGCCCTCAGGCAGGCCACATCGAGGGGGCTGCCCTTGCGAAGAATGGCGACCGCCAAGGCGGACAGGCCTGGCAGGATCGCCAACAGGGATCGGGGAAGGCTGGCCCTCTCCCAGAACCGGGCGATGGCAAGGGTTGGGAGGATGAGAAGGGCGAAAGGTTCGTGGATGAACACGGCCGCGATCTGAATCGCGGCGATGGAGAACCAGGCCAGGGGTGAGGCGCCCCAAGACCTCCCCCGAGCGTGCTGGCTCCACAGCAGAAGAAGCACCCCCCCCAGGAGGATCTGCAGGGCGTCTTTTCGAAAGGTGGCCGCGGCGTGGGTCATGAGGACGGGCCAACCAACGGGTGCGGCCAGGATCAGCAACCCCAGGCGCCATCCACAGGCCCGTCGCAGCAGAACGCACAGCCAGAGGCCAAGGGCAAGGGTCGCGGCGGCCATCGCGAGGGTCAGGAGAGCCACGTAGT
>JBKCPG010000059.1:0-3076 GCA_046309395.1 Cyanobacteriota bacterium
TCTTTGTTGCCAATCTTCAGCTTTGAATCGGGTGATTTAAACCACAGTTGGGCTCGTCGCCAACGCTCGCTGAGGGTATGAATTGGGCTGAACCAGGCAAGGGTGACCGCAAGAGATCGCCAGCCCTGCTTGCCACTGAGACTTGGTGGAAGGGGGAAACGGTGCAGGGCTCCGGCTTCAGCCCTGAGTGATCCACCGGAGAGGACTGTAACGCGGGTTGATGTGCACTCACGCAGTGGATCTGAATCCACCAAACCGCAGCCCAGGAAGCGGCCAAGTTGGTTTTTCAGCTGCTTTTTGTTCTCGGGTGTCTCAAAAAGATGCTGATAGTGTGCACCAGCACTGCCCCATCGGGCACGGTGAACAAGCAGAGCTTTAACCCAGAGGGCATCGGGAACCTCCTGGGGTAATGATGCGCCATCAGCAGCTGAGACCCTCAGCTCGTTGAGGATGGGGATCATGAGCGCTGCGGCTCGGCTCATGAGTGCCGTGGCATTACTGGTGCCCAGCATCTTTGTTGTGGCATTCAGATCACCACTTCTGGCACCGGGCGCCGCGACGCATTGCCCTGGGGCATTGGGGTGATCAACGATTTTCAGGCTTTGTTGACTCACGAGAACAGGTTTTCGAAGAACAGCACGACCACCAGGAGCGAGCAGATCAGGCTTCAGCGCACGTCGGTAGCCCGGGCCATGGCGGTTGTAGGGGCTAGGAAAGCCAGCTGGGGCAGGATCCAGCCAATGGAGCCAGTCCATAGGCTCTCCCTCATCGTGATGTGTGGCAGCCACTGTGAGTCCATTGATTGTCTCTGCTGGGGAAAGCAGGCGCCGATTTCGAGTATCAGCAGCTATGGCTTGCAAGGCCGTGCGCTGAATATCTTCAAGAGGTTGGCTAGCAATGTCGCCCCATGGTTGATCAAGGGGGATGGCTTCAATAACATTGCCAGCGCTCACAATAAAAAGCACCTGATATTTCCAAGCCAGCCAATCCAGTAAACGCGCCAAAGGGCTGAGGCTTTGAAAAAAAGGACGATCATCGATGCCGATGGAAAGGTTGATCACCCTCACGCTTGGTGCCGCAGGTGGCTCATTACCTTCACCCTCAAAGATGCGCACCACTGCACGGTGGATGAGATCGACGATCAAGGCGTTATCGGCCACCTTTTCTGTTGCGATTTCATCGTCAGACACAGGCTGATGAAAAGGGCGTAGGATGGGTCGGACATAAAGGGGTTGAGACAGAGCTTCTCCTGGCCGATGGAGATCGCCCCAAATGATCAGAGAAGCCATGGCGGTTCCATGCCGGCGAAATTCAGCCGGGTACTCAGCCCCTACGTCGTCTGGATCATCCACACGCAACCGGCCAGCAAGGACTTGATGCTGCTCAAGGGGAAGCCCATCAATCAGGGCTACCAATGGTTCCGCTGAGGACGGAGGGCGTGTTTCTGTGTTGAAGAAGGCTGGTGAGGCTTCAGGCTTGGACGCAGGACAGCGAGCGATCATTTGCCCGGAAGCCCGCAAGAATTGAATATTTTCCAGTTGGATGAGCTGCAGATCACGTTCACCCGCAAGCAGCCGTTCGACAGCCTGCACAGGCAGACTTATGGACAAAGCGTGGTAGCGGATATCTGAAATCACTGATTCGTTGTTCACGATTCCTCCGGCTGCCTCGACCGCTGTGCGCACCTTGCCGGAGGCAGCTGTGCGGTCAGCCAAAGAAGGGTAAAAGAAGAGTTCAATTTCGCAGGGAAGATTCTCCCTTTCCCATGTCATTCGATCACGCCAGTCATCAAGAACTCCGGTCTCCTCCAAACGATCTTGCGCAGACCAAAAGCGTAAATCGCGGAGCAGGAGGAAAACATCTCGCCACTTTGCATATTTCCTGGGAAGTGAATCTTTGCTTGTCCATAAACGGACAAGCTGGTGGAATGCTTTCTGATTGGTGAACATCAGATAGACCCTGCCACGATAGGGCCGCCGTTCCCCTTTTTTGATGACAAAGAAATGGTCATCAGGCGGAATGTCGTCTTCGTCAAACTCGGCGAGGAAGCCGAGGCCTTCGATCTTTTGTACAGCTTTATAAAACTCATCCACTGCCCCGGCTGTTTCCAGCACCAAAACTTCCTCGGGCTGAAGCCCTGTGGTTGTGCTCTGAAGGCGAAGGCGTTTGTTTTCCAGTGCTTCTGTCAGTTGATCGATTCGTGGCCCAAGACGTTGGAGTTGCTCTTGCGCAGTCCGTGGGGATGGGCCACCTCCACGCCCACCTTTATTGGCTTTTGCTGCCTCGGTGGGTTTAGCGAGAAGCAGAAGCGGCCGCTCAGCCATTGTCACCTACTGGCTCATTGATCGTGGAGGCCTTAGAACGTTGCCCCCACTGTTGCAGCCGTTCGGCGACGATGCGGCGCATGTCGGTGGAGGGCATGGTGAGGATGTAGCGGCGCTGGATATCGAGGCTGAATTGTTCGAGTTCGGAGTAGCTCAATCCAGCGAGGCGGCGAGCGAGGTGGTCGTGGCTGTAGGCGAGAGATAGGCCTGTGCGCTGTTCAAAGTGTTGAAACCAGGCGATGCGCTGCTGCTTGCCAGGGGGCGGCAGGTCGAGGCGCAGCTGGAAGCGGCGCCAGACGGCGCGATCCAGCAGTTCGCTGTGATTGGTGGCGGTGACGACGAGCACATGGGAGGGCAGCTGATCGATCTGAAGCAGAAGGGAACTCACCACCCGTTTGATTTCACCGGTTTCGTGCTGATCGCCGCGTTCCTTGCCAATCACATCGAACTCATCGAAGAAGAGCAAACAGCGCTGACTGCGAGCCTGGGCAAACAGCTGGGCCAGGCGCAGGGCGGTTTCGCCAAGAAAGCTGCCGATCAGGGTTTCGTAGCGCACCACCAACAGGGGAACGGCCAATTCAAAGGCGAGCGCTTCGGCGAGAGACGTTTTGCCGTTGCCTGGGGGGCCCACCAGAAGAAGCCGGTGGCGGGGTTCGAGGTTGTGGGCGCGGAGCAGGTCAGTTCTGTGGTGCTCTTCGATCAGCTCAGAACAGGCCTGCAACACGGTGGCTGGAAGGAGCAGATCCTCCAGC
>JBKCPG010000060.1:0-6265 GCA_046309395.1 Cyanobacteriota bacterium
CCCCGCCCCCCCCGCCGCCGCCGCCAATTGGCAGCACTGGGAGGGGGCAGTCGGTGTCGATCAGAAAGGGCAGGGGCGTGACTTTCTCCACCGTGATCGGCGCCACTTGGCTGGGCAGGAAGGTGCCGTAATCCCAGAAGAGATTGCCGAGCTCGACACCCACACAGCTGTTGGGGTGTTGAGCCACCCGTTCGATGCGGAGGTCGACCACCAGCGATGACTCAGCGGGGATCGTTTCCCCCGTCAATGGCCCGAGGATGGTGAAGGAAAAATTGGGGTCGACGGGAGCCTGGAATGAGAGATCCCGCGCCGCCACCAGGCCATGGTTGGTGAGGGTGAGTGGCACCACCAGGTTTTGGCCGATCAGATCCAGGTCGCGCAGATCAATCGGTGCCGGGGTGATCGTGACCACCGGCAGCGGCACCTCGGTTTCAAAGGTGGCTTCCAGGGTGATGACATAGCGATCCCGCACCGCCGTGGGCACCACTACCCAGGAATAACGCACCACGTCACTGGGGAGGAACACATCCACCCGCTCCTCGTCGCCGGGATCGACGCTGAAGCTTTGCCAGCCGCTGGCGTGGCCATCGGCACGCACCTCAATGGCATACTCGCCAACGGGCAGATGGGCGAAGGTGAAGCGACCGTCGGCGTCGTTGAGGGTTTGCAGCAAGGTATCGCCGATGCGGTCGTAGAGCCGCACGCTGACGTTGTTGACGGTGGGATAAGTGGGCGCGCCGCTGAATTCGTCGTAGACGGCAACCGAGACCGTCCCGGTGGCGGTGGAAACAGCCCTGAAACTAAAAGGTACCACCAGGCTGTCTGAGGGATGGCTTTCATCCAAGAAGCCAATCGATACCTGTTGAACCGCCAGGGGGAGGCTGGCGGGTGGATCGAGGGCCAGCAGGATATTGGTGGAGGCGCCAGGCGCTAGGGGTGCCAGGGTGGTGTCGCCATAGAGGGAGAGCCAGGGGGCACCGGTGGGCAGAACGACGTTCAGCGGTCCGGTGCTGGCGTTGCCAGTGTTGGAGAGGGTGACCTCGTGGAAGGTGCGCTGGCCAAGGAGCATGGCGGCGGAGCGCTGGGCCAGGCCCACGCTGAGCACCGGCCGGTTGGGCAGGATCGTCACGGCGAAGGGTTGGCGGGCCGTGAGAGCCGCCTGGCCGCTGGCGGCGGCGGTGGCGATTACATCGAAGTCGTCGAACAACACCGAGGCGTTGGGGGCGGTGAGGCTGTAAGCGACGCTGGCTGTGGCTCCCGCCGCCAGGGTGGAAGGTAGGCTGGCGAGGTTGAAGGTCCAGCCGGCGGGCGCGCCACTGACGCTGATTTCGCTGGTGAGGAGGGGATCAGGGCCGGTGTTGCGGAACGAGAGGGTGCCGCTGTAGGTGGCACCCTCCGCCACGGAGGCGCGGATCGTCGTACCTGACCCCACGGCCAGGCCTTGCACCCGGAAGGTGTCTTCCGCGATCAGCGAGCCATTGGGGAGGAGGTCCTCGCCGGGATTTTGGCTGTAGCGAGCGGCGACGCTGTAGGCCCCGGCCTGCTCTGTGGTGGGGGTGAGGGTGAGGCTGAAGGTGCCGTCGGTGCCGGAGGTGATCCGCCGCTCGAAGCGCTGCCCAGTGGTTTGATTGCTGAACACCACGGTGACGGGTTTGCCCGCCACTCCCGCGCCACTGACGCCGTGCACCAATTGGCCGCTCAGGCTGAGGCTCTGGCCGGCGTTGAGGTTGGTCGTGGCGGTGGAGACGGTGGCGGTATAGATCGGCGTCACCTGGATGGGGGCGGCGCTGATGTAGACGTTGTTGCCCTCACTGGTGCCTTCCGCCAGCGAGCGGTCGGCGTCTGTGACGGCGATCAGGTAGTAGCTGCCGGGGTATTCGGGCAACTCGACGCTCAGGGTGCGGGAATAGGAGGATCCGGCCGCCAGGGGCCCGGTGATGGCCAGACCGCGTCCGCTGGCGCCTTCCATGGCGGGACCGATGGCCAGGTCGTTTCCGTTTCCGTAGATGGCGTCTGGAGAGAGGTAGAATCGATCCACCCAACCGCCGGTGGCGCCATGGGCGGCAAGGAGTGGTCCAGCGGGGAGGGCGTTGAGGCCGGTGTAGGTGAGCGAAACGGAGTCGAGGGCGGCGCCGGCGGTGAGGGTGGCGTCGCTGACGCGCAGATCGGGATAGGGATAACGAATGCTGAGCTGGCTGTTGAGAAGGCTGCTGTTGCCGGCGCCATCGGTGGAGGTGATGGAGAGGGGATTGGTACCGTCGCGGTTGGGCGCAAAGCCGCCACTGGCGGGAGCGGTGGCCGTATCGAGCCGCCAATTGCCATCGGCTGGCACCGTGAGAGTCCATTCCGCGCCGGCGCAGCTGATTCTCAGCTGGGCGCCAGCTTCGCCACGGCCGCTCAGGATGGGGAAATAGAGGGAGCTAGGTCCGCTGGATACGGTGGTCAGAGGGGCGATGGTGTCGATCCGCAGCTCGCCGGTGGTGGTGTCGCTGGCGCTGGTTCCGTTCGGATCCACCACGGTGGCGGTCACGTTGTAGAGCTGATCACTCAGGGAATAGGCGCTTGGAATGGCGAGGGTCCAGTTGCTGCCAGTGAGTTGAAGTTCGGGAGAGCCGCCGAGGGTGTAGGTGCGGCCGTTGACGCTGACGCGGAAGGTTTGGGTGGCCGCGATAGCCGCCGTGCCGCTGATCAGTGGCGTGTTGTCATTCGTGATCAGCGGCGTGACGGTTGGGGTGGGGATTAATGGGATGGTGACGACATTTGGCGTGGGATCGAGATCCACGCCACCGCCTGCCGTGCCGCCGTTGTCGCGCACCTGGAAGGTGAATGAGACAGTGGCGAGGCCTGCCGGGTTCGTCGGAGGGGTGTAGGTGAGGGAGAAAAGGGCATTGGCGGCAATGGCCTGCCCTGTCTCCACCGGTGTTGATCCCAGGCGCAAGGTGCCTACAGCCGGCAGGGAGGTGAGGATGACACTGTGCAAGGCGTGAGGGCCGGTGGGCCTGGCGGCGTCGAGAGGATCGCTGAAGCCGAAATCTTCCGCGCTGAAGGAATGCACGGTGCCTGGGAGCACTGGGAGAAACTTGTCACTGCCAGAGGGCGCCTGATTGATCGGCGCCACATTGATCGTGAGGGTGTTGGCTGTGGGATCCAGATCGACACCACCCAAGCTGGTGCCGCCGTTGTCACGCACCTGGAAGGTGAAGGTGGCGTACCCGTTTCCAACGGAGTTGGACTCTGGCGTGTAAGTGAGTGAGCCGAGAGAAGCGAGGTTGATCTCCTGTCCCGCAACAGCGGCGACACCTCCAAGGAGCAGCTGGCCTTTTGCCGGGAGGGTGGTGAGGATCACGCTCGCCAAAGCGTTGGCCCCTGAGGCGCTGGGTGCGTCGATAGGGTCTGTAAAGCCGAATGAGCCAGCTGAGAAGGTGTACGGGGTATTTTCGAGAAGGGTGATGATGTCATCGCTCCCCGCCGGGGCGTCGTTCACCGGGTTGAGAGCGAAACGGAGACGATTCGGCGAGGGATCGAGATCCACGCCTCCGTCAGTAGCACCACCATCGTCGCGCACCTGGAAGTAGAGGATCGCGGGGAGGAGGCCATTGGCTTGGGCGGCTGGGGTGTAGGTCAGATCCGCGAGGTTGGAGGCGAGCACCTCCTGGCCGGTAGTGACGGTGGCGCCAGCGAGGCGAATGGTGCCGCCGCTCGGCAGGGCGGAGAGCACCACGCTAAAGAGGCTGTTGGATCCTGAGGGGCCGCTCCCGTCCTTGGGATCGGAGAATCCAAACTGAGCGGCGTTGAAGGTGAGGGTGGCGTCTTCCTGGCCGCTGATCGTGTTGTCGGCGCCACTGGGTGCGTCATTCCGTGAACTGACGCTGATTAAGAGGGTGCCGTTGGACGAGCTGAACCCATCGAAGAGAGTGTAAGTGACTTCACTGACGCCATGAAAGTCGGTGGGCGGGGTGAAGATCAACTGGCCAGCGCTGATGGTGGCAAAGCCATTGCTGATGGAGCTGATACCTGTGATGCTGATGGAATCACCATCCATGTCGCTGTCGTTAGCCAGCAGGTTGGCCAGGCTGATGCTGATGACGGTGTCTTCCGTGGTGGTGGCGTTGTCGGCCACGGCGATTGGTGGGGTGTTGATTGCATAGAGTTGATCTAGGAACTGCAGTAGCCGTACGCCGGTGAGCACATCGTTGCCGTCGTTGCCGTTCAGACTGGGCTGCAGATCCACCACTGTGGTGGTGCCGTTCGTGTTGCTACCGGTTGTGGTGATGCTGTAATCGGCTCTGTTGCCAGAGAACTGGGCCCGGTTTAAGCCCGTTCCCCCTTTGAGCGTGTCGTTGCCGGAACCGCCTTGGAGGGTGTCGTTGCCGTCGTCGCCCTCAAGCAAATCGTTGCCAGCTAAGCCGATCAGTACATCATTGCCCGCGAAGCCACGGATGGTGTCGTTGAGAATGGTGCCGATCAGGGCTGCGTCATCTCCTGAAGTGCCCTCCAGGAGCACCCCAGTCAGGCCCGCTGCCACGGACACGTCTTGATCGCTGAAACGTAGGACGCCGATGTTGCGGACGATGTCGACGCCATCGGGGCTGCCGGATCGGTTGTCGTAAATGGTGAGGCCGGCGGCATCACCTACAACGGAATACTGGGAGCGTGAACCGCTGTAAAGGGCAATGTTGCCACCATCGCCTCCGTCGAGGGTGTCAGTTCCCCCGGAGCCGTGGAGCAGATCATCGCCATCCCCCCCCAGGATGCTTTCGTTGTAGGAGCTGCCGTAGATGGTGTCGTTGCCGATGCCGCCATCGAGGAGGGAACCATGGGTGTAGGAAGCCCACTGGGAGATGAAATCGTTGCCGGCGCCCCCCATCACGGTGGCGGGTACGTAGGCACCATTTGGATAGATCGTATAGTAATAAAGCTTGTCGTCATCCAGGCCGCCATCAATTATTCCGCCGCTATAGATTGTGTCGTTGCCGGCACCTCCGGAAGCTGTGTTGAACCCTTTGGAATCGTAATAGAGGAAGTCAGCGCCATCACCGCCCTCCATGCTGTCATTACCGGCTTCTCCATAGAGGGAGTCGTTACCGCCGCCGCCGATGATGACGTCATTGCCATCACCACCAGAGAGGGTGTCGTTTTCGCCGCCTCCATCTAGGGTGTCATTGCCGGATTCACCATTGATCAAGTCGGCCCCACCCTCTCCCGTGAGGCTGTCATTCCCTCGCCCCCCGTACAGAGCGTCGTTCCCGAGGCCTCCCTCGATTGTGTCTGGTGCACCTTGGCCATAGAGAGTATCGTTACCTGCCAATCCACGGATGGTGTCGCTGGCCTCATTGCCCGACAAATGATCGGGGCTGATTGTGCCTACAATCAATTCGCCCCTGATATTGCCGATGACAAGATCGTCATCCGCAAAACTGAGAATTTCCACATTCGTAATTAGATCAGTTCCGTCAGATGATGACGAACGACTGTCTTGAATGGTGACGGAACCTGTGACAGAGTTGGTGGTTATGACGTAATTGGCCAGATTACCTCCGTAGTAGGCCACATCCACCCCATTACCGCCGTCGAGGGTGTCAGTTCCCCCGGAGCCTTGGAGCAGATCATCGCCATCCCCCCCCAGGATGCTTTCGTTGTAGGAGCTGCTGTAGATGGTGTCGTTGCCGATGCCGCCATCAAGGAGCGTTCCGTGGTAACCAAACCAGTCGGAGATAAAATCGTTGCCGGCGCCCCCCATCACGGTGGCGGGTACGTAGGCACCATTTAGATAGATCGTATAGTAATAAAGCCTGTCGTCATCCAGGCCGCCATCAATTATTCCGCCGCTATAGATTGTGTCGTTGCCGGCACCTCCGGAAGCTGTGTTGAACCCTTGGGAATCGTTATAGAGGTAGTCAGCGCCATCACCGCCCTCCATGCTGTCATTACCGGCTTCTCCATAGAGGGAGTCGTTACCGCCGCCGCCGATGATGACGTCATTGTCATCACCACCAGAGAGGGTGTCGTTTTCGCCGCCTCCATCTAGGGTGTCATTGCCGGCATCCCCTGAGAGACTGTCCGCGCCCGACTCACCGGAGAGGGAATCATTTTCCGTTCCACCCGATACGATGTCATTGCCTGTGCCGGCCCACACCGTGTCGAACCCTGAGCCCCCGTTGATCCCATCGCCGCCATCGCCGCCAAGCAAGCTGTCGTTGCCGGCCTGCCCATTGAGCTGGTCGTTTCCTCCTAGGCCCTGAAGCGTGTCGTCGCCGTCGCCGCC
>JBKCPG010000061.1:0-7343 GCA_046309395.1 Cyanobacteriota bacterium
CCCCCAGCCCGCCCCCCTTCGTGGACGAGCCCGAACCCCGCGATCGCTGGCTGTTCATCACCACCGGCCTCTTGCTCCTGCTCGCCCTGCTGGTGGCGATCGGGCGGGAGCGCCGTTGGGGGGAACCGCTCTTCACGGTCCAGCTGGTGGCGCCCCGGGCTGATGGCCTCCAGGAAGGCATGGAGGTGCGCCTGTCAGGGATGCCCGTGGGACGGGTGGAATCCCTCGCCCTGCGCAACGACGCCCGCGTGGCCGCCACCCTCAAGGTGAACGCCCGCTATCGCCACTTGATCGGCCCCCGCAGCCGGGCCAGGACAGGTTCCGTGGGGCTCGTGGGCCAAACCTTCGTCAGCCTCACCCCCGACCCCGCTCCGGGGGGACAGGCGTCCACCCAACCCCTGCCCCCCCTGGCCTACGAGCCGCCACCGGATTTGAATCAGGTGGTGACGGAACTGGCCCAATCCGGCAAAGAACTCGATCGCACCCTGGCCATCGCCACCAACCTGCTGCGGGCCGAGGTGCCCTCCTCCCTGGGCAGCCTGCGCCAATCCATGGGCAAGCTCTCCGGATCGATGGGCGACCTCTCCTCAATGTCGAAAACCGTGGCCAGCGAAACCCGCGCCACCGTTCCCTCCGTGCGCCAACTCACCGGCACCCTGCGAGAGGAGAGCACCCGCCTGGGCCCCGCCGTGCGCCGCACCCTCGCCCGGGCGGATCAAACCCTGGCGCGGGCCGATCAGACCGCCGAGGTGGCCTCACAAGCCTCCCGGGAAGCCCAGCTGCTGCTCCAGCAAACCCGTCCCGCCCTGATCCCCACCTTGAAAAACCTCGAGGAGCTCACGGGCGCCGCCACCAGGCTGGTGCGCTTTGTCGCCGGGCTGGGCCTGCTGGAGCGTGGCACCGCCACGCCCCGTTCGGCCCCCCCCGAATCCCCGTCTGAGCGGATGGATCCCCACAAGGTGCATCCCACCTCCCCGGATCCCTCCCCCTACCGGCCCTGAGGCGGGAGCCTCAGGCCTCGTCGTCGTCGTGGGCGAAACGGTTGTAGAGGAAATCGAGCGCCTGGTTGCGCATCTCGTAGTACAGGGGGTCTTCCATGATGTCTTCCCGGCTCCGGGGGCGGGCGAAGGGAATGCGGAGCACCTCCCCGATGCCCGCCGCCGGGCCGTTGGTCATCATCACGAGCCGATCCGCCAGGAACAGCGCCTCGTCGATGTCGTGGGTGATCATCAGCACGGTGCACTTCTGGGTGTTCCAGATCTTGAGCAGCTCCTCCTGCAGCTCCTCCTTGGTGATCGCGTCGAGGGCGCCGAAGGGTTCATCGAGAATCAACACCTCCGGCCGGATCGCCAGGGCCCGGGCGATCGCCACCCGCTGCTTCATCCCCCCGGAGATCTGGGTGATCTTTTTCTCCGCCGCCGCCGTGAGCCCCACCAGCTCCAGGTGTTCCATGGTGATGGCGTGCTTTTCGCTCTTGTCGAGCTTGGGCTTCACCGAATCAATCCCCAGATAGACGTTTTCATAGGCCGTGAGCCAGGGGAGCAAGGCGTAGCCCTGAAACACCACCATGCGGTCGGGCCCAGGCTTTTCGATCGGTTTGCCGTTCAGCAGCACGGCCCCGGAGGTGGGGGTGGCGAAGCCCGACACCATGTTGAGCAGGGTGCTCTTGCCACAGCCGGAATGGCCGATCACGCAGATGAATTCCCCCTGGTTCACATCCAGGTTGACGTCAGCCAGCACGGGATAGGTGCCCGTGGGGGTGGGGTAGGTCTTGCCCAGGCTTTGAAAGCGCAACAGGGGCTGGCCAGAGGAGGTGGGAGCGGCGCTGGCCGCCGCGAACGTGGTGGTCATGGAGAGATCGCGAAAGAAGAGTGATGCGGTGGGATCGGAGGCCGCTCAGGCGGCCATCGCTCGGGGCACGCCGATGGGAATTTCCGCCACGCTGAAATCACGGTGGAGGCGAACGGCGTTGAGGTAGCTGATCGGATCGTCGCTGTTGAATGGCTTGCCATCGAAGAGCTCGATGCCCTGACGCTGATAGCTCACCTCCTCCAAGCCCAGCTCCCGGGCGGCGGTGCTGAACACCCCCACCTGGCAGATCCGCTCCAGGATCTCCACGTAGTTGCGGGGGAAGGGGATTTCGGCCCAGCGGGCCAGCTGGGTCATGATCCAGAGGTGTTCGGTGCGGCTCGGGCGATTGAGGCCGGCGCCGAAAAAGAGATGGTGGGGTTCGCCATGGGGAGCGAAGGCGTCGCCATCCTCGGATTGGGCGCTGAAATGAATCAACTCCGCCTTCATGCCCAGATACTTGCGATCGCTGAGCAGCTCGCTCATCTCGCGCCAGTGGCTGGGGTCGGCGCAATAGCGGCAGGCCTCCAGCAGGGCCTTGGTTAGGGCGATGTGGGTGTTGGGATAGGCCAGGGCCCAATCCTCCCTGGCGCCGAGCACCTTGCCAGGATGGCCCGACCAGATCTCCAGATCCCCCACGATCGGCACCCCGTGGCCCTCCCGGTTGGCCCTGAAGTTCCAGGGCTCGCCGATGCAGTAACCGTCGATGGAGCCATCCTTCAAGTCGGCCAGCATCTGGGCCGGCGGAAGGGTTTGCAGATGCACGTCCTGGTCAGGATCGATGCCATTGGCCGCCAGCCAGTACCGCAGCAGCAGGTTGTGCATGGAGGCGGGATGGACGATGCCGATCCGGTGGGGTTCCCGCTCGTGGCTCCGGAGCCAGGTGCGGTAGTCATCCACCGTGTTCACGCCCTGGGCGGCGAGCCGTTTGGCCAGGGTCACCTCATTGCCATTGCGGCTCAAGGTGAGGGCGGACACCACCGGGGTGGGATCGCCACCGTGGCCGCCCGCCGTCATCCACACGGGCATGCCGGAGGGCATCAGCGCCGCGTCGAGGGTGCGATCCAGCAGGCCATCCACCACCCCACGCCAAGTCGTTTCCCGCACCAGCTGCACCTCGTCGAGGCCGTGCTTCTGGAAGAAGCCCTTGGCTTCGGCAACCGCCAGGGGCGCGCAGGCCGCCAGGGGCACAAAGCCCAGATCCAGATTCACCTTCTCCAAGCCATGGCGGGAGAGCACCTTGTGGGGCTTGGCCTGCCATTGCTTCACCCGCTTTTGGCGGTTGAGGAAGTAGATCATCTCGGAGCGCAGGCTGTAATAGCTCGGGTGATGCACCACCGTGAGCCGCTGCCGCGGTCTGGGGATATCCACCTCCAGGATGCCGCCGATCTTGGAGCCTGGCCCGTTGGTGAGCATCACGATCCGATCGGAAAGCAGCACCGCCTCATCCACGTCATGGGTGACCATGACCGCGGTGAGTTCGTGCTCGTTGCAGATCTGCATGAGCTTCTCCTGCAGATTGCCCCGGGTGAGGGCATCCAGGGCGCCAAAGGGCTCATCCAGCAGGAGCAGCTTCGGCTTAATGGCCAGGGCCCGGGCGATCGACACCCGCTGGCGCATGCCGCCGGAAAGCTGCTGGGGTAGTTTGTCAGTGGCATGGCCCAGACCCACCATCTTGATGTGGTCCTCCACGATGGCGGCGCGCTCCTCCTTGCTGATCTGGGGCATCACCTCATCGACCGCCAGGCCGATGTTTTCCGACACCGTGAGCCAGGGAAGCAGGGAATAGTTTTGAAACACCACCATCTTGTCGGGGCCGGGGCGCTTCACCTCTTCCCCCTCCAGGAGCACCACGCCTCCAGTGGGGTTGTCCAGGCCGGCGATCATGTTGAGCAGGGTGCTCTTGCCGCAGCCGGAGTGGCCAATCAAAGAGACGAATTCACCTTTGCGGATCTGCAGATCAATGCCCTTGAGGGCGAGATAATTGCCACCACCACTAAGGGGAAAGTTTTTCTCGATGTTCTGAACATCAACAAGGGTTGTCATGGCTGATTCAGGGGTTGGATCAGGGGCTGAGGTGGAGGAACGTCCAGGCGAAACCGAGGGCAATGCCGCTCATCAGGACAAAGCGGATGATGAGGAGACTGAGAACATTTTCTCTCCGCGTGAGGGAGGTTTCGATCGCAACGAGACGCTCTCTGAGAGGGCGAAACATGCTCATGAATTGATTCTTCATAGGGAAGTAACAGCACGACAAAATAGAGCGAGTCCTTCACTGACCAGGACTGATGCGCTTCTGCAGCCAGGCCATCAAGCGGTCGAGAATCAGACCCACTGCACCGATCCAAATCACGCCCAAAACAATGTCACTGACGTAACCGTTTTGATTGGCATCCCAGATGAAGAAGCCAATGCCAGGGGTTCCAGGCATCACAATCTCGGCGGCGATAATCGCCAGCCAGGCCAAACCAATCGAAATGCGTAGGCCGGTGAAGATGTAGGGAAGCGCGGAGGGGATGAGCACCTTGCTGAAAAAGCGTCCCTGCGACATCCGCAACACCAGAGCCACATTGCGGTAATCCTGAGGGATCTGGCGCACGCCCTCGGCTGTGTTAATCAAAATTGGCCAGATCGAGGTGATGAAAATCACAAAAATCGCCGCGGGCTGGTTTCTCTGGAACAACACCAGGGCGATCGGCACCCAGGCCAGAGGCGCCACCATTCTCAGAAACTGGAAGAGAGGGTCAAAGGCCCGGTCGAGGGACTTGTTGAGGCCCACGGCGATACCCACGGCGATGCCCACCAGAGCAGCGAGGGTGTAGCCGATCCCGACGCGGGTGAGGCTGCTCATCGTGTGCAGAAACAGGCCCTTGTCCAAACCACCCCGATCAAAGAAGGGATAGAGGAGCAGTTCACGGGTCCGCTCGTCGGTCCAGAGGCTCAACGGTCCGGTGAGCTTGGTGAGACCGAGGCTGGAGCTGAGCTGCCAGAAGAGGAGAAACCCACCGATGCCGAAGATGGGAGGGAGGATCGCCTTGCGGTGGTGCTTCCACCAGTTGGCAACGCTGAAACCGGAGCTGGGTGAGGTGGTCATGGTGAAATGTCCTGGAGAGTGAAGAGATCAGGAGAGGAAAAAAGGGGGCGGCGAATGAACCGCGCCTTAGTTTTTGATCTTCAGGCTGTTGAGATAGGCCTGGGGATTGCTCGGGTCGTAGACGGTGCCGTCGAAAAACACCTCCTTGCCCCGGCTAGAGCTCGTGGGAATGTCTTTGGCTGGTACCCCCACCGCTCTGGCGGCTTCCCGCCAAAGGTCTTCTCGGGTCACCTTCTCATTGATCGCCTTGGCCTGCTCAACGGTGTCAACCGTGCCTGGATAGAACTTCCAGCGCAGCGACTCCAACAGGAACCAGAGGGTAAGGCTCTTGTACGGGTAGGAGATCACGCCGCGATCGCTGCTCCAATACAGGGGGCCCAGCTTGGGGTCGGTGGAGGGCGTCCCGGCGGCGCCGAGTTTGTATTGACCCTTGAGCGATTCTTGCAACACCGCCACGGGCACGTTGTACCACTTGCGAGAGGAGAGGATCTGGGCCGCCTCATCCTTGTTTTCAGGCTTATCGAGCCACATCTGGGCCTCGATCAACCCCTTGAGCAGGGCGACGGTGGCCTTGGGGTGCTTCTCCACCCAGTCAGTGCGAACCGCCAGATATTCCTCGGGGTGCGCCTTCCAGATCTGGGCCGTGATGGCGGCCAGATAGCCCACGTTGTCCTTGGCGATACGGGAGGGCCAAGGATCGCCAGTGGAAAAGGCCTCCATCGTGCCGGTCTTCATGCCCTGCAAGGTTTCCGGGGCCGGTACGGTGAGCAATTCCACGTCCGTGTTGGGATTCACGCCACCGGCGGCGAGCCAGTAGCGAATCCATAGGTCTTGGTTGGCCTTGGAGAAGGTATAGGCGGCTCGGAATTTGCGCCCTTCCTTTTGGTTGAACTTTTGGAAAAACCCGGGAGAGGAGGCTTTGAGGTTGTAGGTGAGGTTGCCATCCTTCACGGTGTTGGCCGCGGCGATGCCGTTGCCCTGACTCATGAGCATGGCCAGGATCGTCATCGGCACTTTTTTGCCATTGGTGATGGCCCCTTCCGTGATCATCTGGGGCATGGGCAGCTGCCACTGACCGCCATCAATCCCGCCACCGGCCGCGCCGAGCACCACGTTGTCGCGGGCGGCGGACCAGCTGGATTGCTTGGAGAGCTTCACGTCCAGCCCGTGCTTGGCGAAAAATCCTTTCTCCGCCCCGATCACGAGAGGAGCGGCTTCCAGGATGGGGACAAATCCAAGACTGATGGTGCGAACCTCCACGTCGGCGTTGGCCGCCACTGGAGTAGCCGCGGGTGACCTCGTGCCGTTACCCGTGCGACTGGGCGGATTGCCGAGGCAGCCACCCAGCAGGAGGGTGGTGGAGAGGGCTCCGCTGAGGAGAGCCACAACACGTCGACGCTTGGCCATGGTGAGGCAAGTGCAAAGGGAAAAAAGATCAGCGGGAGTGAAACAATGGCGGATTCTTGGGAGAAGGCCGCATCGAAACAGGGAGCAACCATGGCTGCACCCTGGAGATCAAACGTGGCGGGGGGAAGAAATGAGTTCCCGAACCGACTGGATTTACGGTGATGGCGAAAGAAAAGAAGTGGCTCTTTTCTTGCTGTAGCCCTCCTGGATCAGGAGTTAGCGAACCTTAGGGGAGATCGGAAGGGGTTGGGTAGGGGAGTTCCGTAGGATTGGCAATAATCTCGATAAGGGAGCTTGATCATTTGCGCCACCCATGGACGGGAATCGTCGGCTAAAGCCCTTGACCAAGCCGGGGATGTCACCAGGGCGGAGCCCGATTGGTGGGTCGGCGGCTCATGGTTCACTCCTCGCCCAGGTGGCGGGCAACAGCCATTCGTCTTCCCCCTCCCGCACGAGATAGCCCGCCTGACGAAATTGGGAGATGGCTTTGGTGACGGTGACCCGGGTGAGGCCGGAAATCTCCGCCAGATTGCGGTGCGTGAGGTTCAAATCCTCGAAGCACAGGCTCACACCACGCCGGCTAACCCGACCAAAGCGCTCTCCCATCCAGGTGAGCAGCTGAAACAGACGTGCCTCCGCCGGGCGCGTGCGTGTGAACTTCAGCAAGGTGGAGATCTGCTGGCTCTGCCGCACCAGAGACATTGAGCAACCACTCGGTTGCTTGGCGCACACCATAGGGAGTGCTGGCGAACACCTGGCGATTCTTTATGAAAAGAGTCCCTGATGGCTCTGATGATTGGCCGTGATCGGCTGGTTGTCGCCACAACCACGACAGGTGGGCATTTCATCGCCGGCCGCCAGCAAAGCTTGCTTAGATGCGACTTCCTGGAGAGTTCGGTCCGCCATCGTCCTGATGGCGGACTTTTTTTTGCGGCTACCGCACAATTGAGCCGTCAGAGTTGGCGGGCCCAACCCCTATGCCCCCCTGTTCCCC
>JBKCPG010000062.1:0-2856 GCA_046309395.1 Cyanobacteriota bacterium
CTGCTTGCGCTGCTGGCCTGGGGCCTGGGTGCGTGGATCGATCCCGGTTTTGATCCAGGTGTTCAGCTCCAAGGCCTGCTTGCGGGCATCGGCGAGCCGCATGGCCGGGTAGGCGCCAATGGTGAAGGTGCGGCGTGCTCCCTGCCAGCGGTAGTCCTTGCGCCAGGTCTTGGAGCCGGAGCGCGCCACCCAGAGGTAGAGGCCGTCACGGTCATGGTGCTTGGTGCCCGGCCTGTCCGGGTCGGGCCGCAAGGCCTGGATCGCCTTGTCACTGAGCATGGCGGACAGCGCCGGAACGCTGGCGCGGGAGGGGATGTCGGCGGTTCAGCAAGCCAGGTGACGGTATAGACCCGATCCCGGCTGGCTATACCGTCAAAAATACCGTCATCCGCAGCGGCTGTAGCGGGCTCTAAGCGGATCTGCCCGGACGACCCAAAAGCGCAGATCGGCTGCACGGCATGGATTTTGGGATTTCCGCGGATCCCTTCGGATCTTGTAAAAACGGAGGGTGTCCTTCTAATTCGGCCCCAGAACCCTTGCTGTAGCTCGCTTGTTGAGCGGAAGTCGACACGCTTACACCAACATTTGCACCAACACTTTTCAACCGCTTGCGAGCGAGTGAAAGCAGTTTGGCCACGCGGACTGAAAGTCACAAATGCAGACACATTTCTGTCATTCAGGTGAGGAGAATTGATACGGTACAAATCGGCTTCGTCTCGTAAGTCCTGATTTCGTGACTAGAGAAGACTCGATGTCCCCCAAGGGTAAACGTCTGGTCGTCTGATCTCATGGGCTGAATCCGTCGGGGTTGATCCAGTTGCTCGCCCTACGTCGTGTGATGGAAGAATCGGTTAGGAAGTTGTTTCTGATTTGAATCCACTGGCGGCTCTGCATGGACCCAGGCTGATTGGACTGAACAGCCCAGGCCAGAATCCCTCACAACGTCATGGGTAACGCACCAGGGACTCAGTTGATCCCACCGATGGCCAGCACCACCAACTGGCGCAGTTGCCGCAGCTCGGCGGGGGCGATCCGCGATTCGGTGGCGGCTGTGATGCGTGTCTTGGCCACGCAGGTCAGGTTCTGGGGGAGGAGGTAGCTCACCTTCGTGCAGCCGTTGGTGGGCGTGGGTTGAAGCACCACCGTCAGATCCGTCATGGCCAGTGCGGGATCACCGGTCATCGGCACCACGAGAACGGTGGGGTAGGAGGGGTCGAACAGCTCGGTGTCCTGAACCACAACCGCTGGCCTGAGTTTGTTCGGCTCCGGAGGGTGGGGATTCTGCCCTGGATCGACAGGGTCCCTGCGCCAATCAACAGTGATGATCTGCCCGGCTTGGAGCTTCACGTTGCCCTTCAGCGGCTGACGGGCTCAGGGGTGGCCCAGTCATCGATGAAGGCCTTGGCTTCCGGGTCCGAGGCGATGTGCTCGGCCACGGATTTGCTTTGCACCCGGATCCTGGACCTCAGAGCAACCATCCCAGCGGCGGGGTCGCCCATCGACAGAGAGCTGCCGCAACCGCTGGTCTTCTGCTGGACAGGACCGATGACCTCTGCCTTGGTCGAGGTGGGATCAGCAGGTGTCATGAAGGATGGTGAGGTCATCAGGTGTCTGTACACATCTAGGTTAGACGGTCTGTCTTGAGCCGCTGAGGCACCTGGGATTTCTGGATTTGATCCCCCTGGTGACCTCTCTTGGGCAGCCTGAGAATCGCGAGGAGCCTGCAACAGCTCCTGGTCCAAGGTTGTCCGGTGAGCAGTCGGGCGATCCGGCCGGGGCGCCCCGCTGCGCAGTCGGAAGGGCAGTGCTGCGAAGACCGGCCGGGAATCCCGGCCGGCCGAGGCCCAAGGCCTCAGAGCACCGACACCGTGGTGCCAAACCGCCCCTGCAGCTTGCGAGCGAGAGCATGGGCCTTCTCGGCCGGGATGAAGCGCACCTTTTTGACGGGCTTGCCTCGACGACCAAGGGGCACCATCTGGCGCTCATGGCCATACTCCTTGATGCCATCGGGATAGACATGCATCACCAGAGCACGGATCTGGCAGCAGGGGCCGGAGGGGATCGCCATGGAAGGAACGGCGTGGGACGCCCGCCATGCGCCCCCCGCCCGAGTGGCAGCAAGGACTGCGCAGCAGCCCGGCCTGATCCTTGCTGCCGCTTGGGTGGGGGGCAGTGTGGAAGGGTGCACATGGCGTTCCTTTGGCGATCACCGAGGGGCACCAGGCGGAGTCCGGGCTTGTGAGCATGGTGCCGGTGGCTGGGGGATGGCCAGGAGCGTCAGGTCCCCTTGTTTCGAGACGAGGGCGTTGGGGTGCGCTGTCCGGCGAGAGGGATGCCCTGGGAGCGGAGCAAGCCTTGCGGGCGGGTTGGTCACCTGGGGTGGTGCAACGTTCCGAGGGGCTCAGCCGTGTGCTGGAGAGTCCGGCCAGTGCTCCTGCCGCCCCACCGAAGCTCCGCGCCGGGCCCCTTCAGGATCGCCCCTGGTCAAGGGCTGACGCGAGGCAACGGCTTGGGACGTTGGCGCGATCGCCCCTGCGGGGCTCACCGCGCATGGGCTGGTGTCTTGCCCCTTGACTGGCGGGGCGCTCCTTGCGGTGTCCCGTCGCTCCGCCGTTTGGCGGCTGCTCTCATGGTTTGCGTGGCTCCGGTTCGGGTGCAGGAGGATCCGTTTGCGGTGATGGAGTCGTGTCAGAAGGCGATTGAGTGGGTGCTCAAGCGTTCAGCGGCTGAGGGGAGGTTGATCCCTCGGGGGTGGATTGATGTGCCCTATGGGGAGGAGGAGATGGCGCTGCTGGAGGAGGAGGTGTTGCCGGTGTTAGCGGGGGTGCTCCAGCGGGTGGAGGAGATCGATGCCAG
>JBKCPG010000063.1:0-4482 GCA_046309395.1 Cyanobacteriota bacterium
GCCGAGTGGATCCCTTTGCCCGTCCGTCCCGCCCCGCGGCGCCACCGGAGATCACCGACGTCGCGGAACCCTCGGAGACCTCAGAGGATGCCGCCCCCTCCCTGGCCTTGGCGGAGGACGCCCCAGCGACCGGCGAAACCATCGCCCCTGAGGAGGCCGCCGCTGATCTGTCCGCCGTCGAGCCAGCGCCAGAGCCCGCGGAGGCCTGAGCTCCATGGCCCTGTCCACCGGCGCCAGGCCCAGGGTGTTGTCAGGGGTTCAGCCCACCGGCGCCCTTCACCTGGGCAACTGGTTGGGCGCCATCCGCAACTGGGTGGATCTGCAGCGCGATCACGACACCTTCTTTTGCGTGGTGGATCTCCATGCCATCACCGTGCCCCATGATCCCGCCCTGCTGGCGGAGCACACGCTCACCACGGCGGCCCTGTATTTGGCCTGCGGCATTGATCCAGACCGCTCGACGGTGTTCGTGCAGAGCCACGTGAGCGCCCACAGCGAGTTGTGCTGGCTGTTGAATTGCGTCACGCCCTTGAACTGGTTGGAGCGCATGATTCAGTTCAAAGAGAAAGCCCTCAAACAGGGCGACAATGTCTCCGCTGGTTTGTTGGATTATCCGGTGTTGATGGCCGCCGACATTCTTCTCTATGACGCTGATCGGGTGCCGGTGGGGGAGGACCAAAAACAGCACCTGGAATTGGCGCGCGACATTGCCCAACAACGGATCAACGCCCGCTTTGCCCCGAAGGATGGGGAGGGAGAGCCGATCCCCATCCTCAAAGTGCCCGAGCCACTGATCTTGCGGGAAGGGGCCCGGGTGATGAGTCTCACGGACGGTCGCAACAAGATGAGCAAGAGCGATCCCAACGAGGCCTCCAGGATCACCCTGCTGGATCCGCCGGAGCTGATTCAAAAGAAGATCAAGCGCGCCAAAACCGACCCGGTGATGGGCCTGGAATTCGCCAATCCCGACCGGCCCGAAGCCGACAACCTGCTCAGCCTCTACGCCCTCACCAGCGGCAAGAGCCGCGAGGAGGCGGCCCGGGAATGCGCCGAGATGGGTTGGGGGGCGTTCAAGCCCCTGCTCACGGAGGCGATGGTGGAGGCCCTGCGGCCGATCCAGGAGTGCTACGGCACCTGGCGAGCCGATCCGGGGCGCCTCCATGGCGTGCTGGAGGACGGACGTCAGCGGGCGGCGGCGGTGGCGGAGGACACATTGGCCCGTGTGCGGCATGCCATGGGGTTTCTCCCTGGCGCAAGGGCTCAAAGCACAACTTAACAATCTCTCCGGCACTCATCACCGCCGCTGATGGAGTGCTCCCGATCAGGAGTCCCACACCGATCGCGGTGATACAGATGGGCTCGGGTGGTGAGAAAGCCCTTGGCCACTGGGGTTGCGCCCCGGCCCAGCCTCCCAAAGTGTTGTGGTGTGCACAGTTTCCCCGGCTTGTCCACCCCACCGGGGAGGGGGGTGGCGGTGGCGGTGGCGCTCCAGCCAAGGTCGGCCGAACGTTTGTTTGCCCCCCGCTTGCTGTTCCGCTCCCACCCCGATCGCTCCGCCAGCCGCGCCGCCCTCATGGGCACGGTGGCCGTGCTGAGCGCTCTGCCGATGGCTCCCGTCTCTCGCCTGGCCTCCGCCCAGCCCCCCCTCGCCAAAACGCGGGTGGCCCTGGCGGCTCCGGCTCCCGCGGCGGCCCCAGCCCCAGCCTCGGCGCCAAACGACCAGATTTACCCGATCACGGTGGAGCGGCGGGCCTTGCTCAACACCATCCGCTATGCCGAAGGCACCTGGGTGGGCGGAAGCGATGAGGGCTACCGGGTGATTTACGGCGGCCAGCGGGTGGGCCGACTCGACCGCCATCCGGAGATCACGGTGCGTCGGACCTATGTGAGCGCCGCCGCTGGGGCCTATCAATTTCTCCCCGCCACCTGGCGTGAAGCCTCCAGTCAGCTGAGGCTGCCGGATTTCGGCCCCCGAAGCCAGGATCAGGCCGCGCTCTATCTCATGGAAAAACGCGGCGCCCTGGCCTCCTTTGACGCCAGGGGCCTCACCCACGACGTGCTGGCCCGCCTGGCTCCGGAATGGGCGTCCCTGCCCGCCGCCCATGGCGGCAGTTATTACGGCCAACCGGTGAAGTCGGCCGCGGAGCTGCAGCGGTTTTTCGCCGACGAACTGCGGCGCCTGCGGCGGGCCTAGGGCTCCCGATACACCACGCGGCCCCGCTCGTCATTGCCCACGTCCAGCAGATTGAGCTGGAGCAGCGTCTCAATCTCCCGCTGAAGCGTGGTGATGTCGCAGTGGGGAGGAAGGTCGAGTTCGATCAGGGCGTCATTGATGGTGAACCCCCGCTCTCCGACTTGACGGGCGAGCCTCAGGAGCTGGCGATCGATGGGGGGGAGGGCCGGCGCCGCTCCCGAAGACGGTTGGAGTTGGCGGTTGGCTCGCGCCACCATGTCCGGGATCAGCAGCAGATCCACGAGTTGGCCGATGCCGCACAGCCCGAAGGTGAACAGCCAGATCAAGCCGGAGACCGGTTTGCGGTTGTAGATGCGGTGGATGCCGCAGACCCCCACCAGGATCAGGCACCACAGGCCGTAACTGAGGGCCAGGCTCCGCCGTTCCTCCCCGAAGCCAGGCGGCGGGGGGCCCAGGGACCCGGGGGAGGGGAAGCGGCTCACGGTGGGCCGAGGCACGGATGATCGCACTGATTGTCTGTCCCCCTGGTCTCGGGCGACAGAGTCGGATTGCCGCGCCGGGATGGGGGGTGGCGGACGCTGCCTAGGATCAGCCAATGCTTTGTGTGGTTGGAGTGGCTGGATCTGTGAGTGGTTCCCCCGTGGCCCCCCCGGCCCCGCCGGCGGATCCGGCTGGAGAGGAGATCCGCCTGCCGAAAACCAGCGAGAGCCCAACCCTGCTGCGCATCCGCCATTCGATGAGCCACGTGATGGCCATGGCGGTGCAGGCGCTGTTTCCCCAGGCGAAGGTCACCATCGGGCCCTGGACGGAGTCGGGGTTTTATTACGACTTCGACCATCCGGAGCCCTTCACGGAGGCCGATCTCAAGGCCATTAAAAAGGAGATGGTGCGGATCATCGGTCGGCGGCTGCCCCTGGAGCGGATCGAGGTGAGCCGGGAGGAGGCGGAACGCCGGATCCAGGCCCAGAACGAGCCCTACAAATTGGAAATCCTCGCGGGCCTCAGCGAGCCCATCACCCTTTACACCCTGGGGGAGGGCTGGTGGGATCTGTGCGCCGGTCCCCATGTGGCCAACACCAGCGAGCTGAATCCCCGGGCGTTCGACCTGGAGAGCGTCGCTGGCGCCTACTGGCGGGGGAATGAGGCCAATCCGCAGTTGCAGCGCATCTACGGCACCGCCTGGGAAACGCCGGAACAGCTGGAGGAAGATCGGCGACGCAAGGCCGAGGCCCTGCGCCGAGACCATCGGCGCCTGGGCAAAGACCTCGATCTGTTTTCGATTGAGGACGAGGCCGGCGCCGGCCTGGTGTTTTGGCATCCCCGGGGGGCGCGGATGCGTCTGCTGATCGAGGATTTTTGGCGCGAGGCCCATTTCGAGGACGGCTACGACCTGCTCTACACCCCCCATGTGGCGGACCGGAGCCTGTGGCAAACCTCCGGGCACCTGGATTTTTACGCCGAGTCGATGTTTGGCCCGATGGAGGTGGATGAGCGGGCGTATCAGATCAAGCCGATGAACTGCCCCTTTCACGTGCTCACCTACGCCAGCCGGCCGCGGAGTTATCGGGAGTTGCCGATTCGCTGGGCCGAGCTGGGCACGGTGTACCGCTACGAGCGGCCGGGGGTGATGCATGGCCTGATGCGGGTGCGGGGCTTCACGCAAGACGACGCCCATGTGTTTTGCCTGCCGGAGCAGATCGGCGCGGAAATTTTGCGGGTGCTCAACCTCACCGAGCGAATCCTCTCCGCCTTTGATTTCCGTCGCTACGAGGTGCACCTCTCCACCCGGCCGGAGAAGTCGATCGGCGACGACGCGGTGTGGGAGCTGGCCACCCAGGGGCTGATGGAGGCCCTGGCCCGCAAGGGCTGGAGCCACAAGGTGGATGAGGGGGGCGGCGCCTTCTACGGGCCGAAGATCGACGTGAAGATTGAGGATGCGATTGGCCGCCTGTGGCAGTGCTCCACGATTCAGCTGGATTTCAACCTGCCGGAGCGGTTTGATTTGCACTACGTGGCGGCCGATGGCGGTCGGCGGCGCCCGATCATGATTCACCGGGCGATCTTTGGCTCCCTGGAGCGCTTTTTCGGGATCATGACTGAAAACTACGCCGGTGATTTTCCCTTCTGGCTGGCGGCGGAGCAGGTGCGCTTGTTGCCCGTGAGCGAGGGGGTGCTCCCCTGGGCGCGGACGGTGTTGGAGCGGCTGAAAGGGGCGGGGGTGCGGGCCACCCTGGATGGAAGCGGCGAGCGGCTGGGCAAGTTGATACGCAATGGGGAGCACATGAAGA
>JBKCPG010000064.1:0-15501 GCA_046309395.1 Cyanobacteriota bacterium
CACACTTCTGACCACCTCCAAAGGGGTCCCAGCCCTGGCACGTCCCGTGGACCGTCTCTTTTCCCAAACCCTGAGCTTTTTCGACCTGGAGGTGCTCCTGCTGGTGGGGAACAGGGGCGCGCCCCCCGCGAGGTGGCCGACTCCCTGGGGATGGGCCTGGGCGAGACGACGGCCGTCTTTCGTGATCTGGTGCGGCGCGGTCTGCTCGATTGGGAGGGCAGAACCCACCCTCCGGACGCCCCTGCCCCTGCCCTGGAGCTTCGCGGCCACCGTCTTCCAGCCCACCCCAATGGCCCGCGGGTTGCGGCAAGACGATGCCTTCAGTCTCAAGGCCTTCGCCGCCTCCCTTGGCGTCCTGGAAGACGGCAGCGTGGACAACCCGTCCATCGGAGGGTGAGGTCCGTGAATCCCATCGCCTGCCGCACCCAGCGTTGGCCGGCGCCGTATCCGGAGCCATGAGCGATCTGGAGGACCGCCCACGGATCATGGATGCCCTCAGCCGCGACGCTCTGGTGCCACTTCCACGCTCTTGAACGGCAACCGCTCCCCACACGCTTGATCCACCGCTCGGAAATAGGCCGCCGGAGGCAGCTGGGCCATGAACCGCGCTTCCGCCTCCAACGGGCGGCGCTCCGGGGAAACGAGCGCGTCCAGGGTGCGGCGGTCGCGGCGACTCAGGCGCGCCTCCACCGTTTGGGGCTCCAGCCAGGTGCGGCCCGCCAGGCAGCGGTTTTGCACCAGATGCCAACCCTCATGCCGCAGGGTGGTGCTTGGCTCCCCCCTTGGACACACCACCACCTCCATCCGCCCCCGCACATAGAGCCCCTCCAGATCCGGCTCGCCGCAGCGGGGGTGGGTGGTGCGCACCCTCACGCCGCGGGCTTGAAAGCCCGCCATCACCTCCCGCCAGGCCCGCCCATCGGGACGGGGCCCTCCCTGGGGCAGGGGGATCGGAATCAAGAAGGCCGCCAGGGCCAGGGCCATCGGTCCCCTCATTTCACCCACACCACGCTGCAACCCGGCCCGCCATCGCTTCGCTCGGCGTCGGCCACCCGCTCCACGTAGGGCACGGTGGCCAGCCAGTCGCGCAGGCCCCGCTTGAGCTTGCCGGTGCCAATGCCGTGGATCACCCACAGGGGCCCGTTGGCGCCCCGCAACCGCTCCTCCAGCGCCGCCTCGGCCTCATGCACCCGCAGGCCGCGCACATCCACCGTGTTGCCTTCGGTGCGCACCTCCGGCCCCCGGCTGGCGGGGTTGCGGCGGCTGCGCACGGCCACCACCGGCTGGCGCGGCTCCGGCGGGCTGGGTTTCTCCCCGTGCAAGCCCTCAATCGCTCCGATCTCCAGGGTGAGCCGCATCACGCCGCAGCGCACGGTGAGTTCCCGGCCGTCGTCGGCGAGGGCGAGCACCTCGCCGGCCTTGCCCAGGGAGAGCACCCGCACCCGATCGCCCACCTTCGGCAACCAACCCTGGTGCTCCCGCCGTTCCGGCTGGGGGCGGTGGGCCTCCTCCAGCTTCCGCAGCCGCTGCCCCACCTGCCGGGCGGCCTCCCCCGCCTCGCTCGGTTGGGCCCGACCCGCCTGGCGCAGCCGGCGGATCAGTCGCCGCACCTCCCCCTGCCCATCGCGGATCGAGCGCTCCAGCTCCTGGCGCCTTCGCTCCCGCAGCTCGGCGTTCTGCTCCTTTTGCTGTTGCCAACGCTCCAGCAATTCCTCATGCAGCAATTCCGTGCGGGCGAGCAGGGCCGCGGCCTCCTCCGCCGCTTCCTGCTGGCGCTGGCGCTGGCTCTCCAGCCCGGCGATCACGGCATTCACATCCCCCTCGCCCGTGGGGGCCAGCAGGGCGCGGGCCCCATCGAGAACGGCGGGCTCCAGGCCCAGCCGGGCCGCGATCGCCAGGGCGTTGCTGCGGCCTGGAATTCCCCATTGCAGGCGATAGGTGGGGGAGAGGGTGTCGACATCGAAGGCCACCGAGGCGTTTTCAAAGCGGGAATCGGCGTACTTGAGGGCCTTGAGTTCGCCGAAGTGGGTGGTGGCGATCGTGAGCTGGGCCTGTTCCGCCAGCTGGCGCAACAGGGCGATGGCCAGGGCGCTGCCCTCCGTTGGATCGGTGCCCGCGCCCACCTCATCCAGCAGCACCAGGGAGGCGCCCGCGGCGCTCCCCGCCGCCGGCAGGGCCTCCAGGATTCGGGCGATGCGGCGGATGTGGCCGCTGAAGGTGGAGAGGTTTTGCTGCAGCGACTGTTCATCGCCGATGTCGGCCAACACCCGGGCGCACCAGGGCAGCCGGGGCGTGGCGCCGCAGGGCAAAAACAGGCCGGCCCGAGCCATCAGGGCCGCCAGACCCACCGCCTTGAGCGTCACCGTCTTGCCGCCGGTGTTGGGGCCGGTGATCGCCACCACCCGCACCGGGGCGTCCACCCGCACGCTCACCGGCACCACGGCATGCCCCCCCTCCTGGCGCTCCCGCCAAAGCAGCAGCGGGTGGCGCAGACCCTCCAAGGTCCAGGGGGCCAGAGGATCGTTGGAGAGTTCGGGGCGCAGGCCCCCGATCCAGGTGCTGTAGCGGGCCCGGGCCAAGGCGGTTTCCAGCCGCGACAGCACCACTTGCAGGTGGCTGAGGGCCTCGATCTCCTCCCCCACCAGCCCACTGAGCTCCAAAAGCACCGTCCGCTCCAGCTCCCGCTCCTGGCCCTCCAGCTCCCGAATGCGGTTGCCGAGGGAGATCACCACCTGGGGTTCGAGAAACACGGTGCTGCCGGAAGCGGAGGTGTCGTGCACCAAACCCGGCAGCTGGGGAGCCGCCCCCGCCTTCACCGCCAGCACGGGCCGGCCGTCGCGCTCGGCGATCACCGTGTCCTGGAGCATGGGCGCCCAGCGGCGCAGCAGCTCCTGCAGCCGCTCCCGCCGTTCCGCCCGCGCCCCGCCCAGCTGGAGTCGCAACCCTTGCAAGGCGGGGCTGGCCCGATCGGCCACCCGCCCCCCTTCCTCCAAACAAAACAGCAGCCGCTGCTCCAGCTCCGGCAGGGTGCGCAGTTCAGCCACCAGGGCCGTGGTGATCGGCCTCAGGGTGGGGTCATCGACCTGGCGCCGCAGCCGACGGGCCGCCGCCAGGGTGGAGGCCACCTCCAGCAGGGCCTCTCCGCCCGCGATGCCGCCCTTGCCGCAGAGGGCCACGGTGTGACTCAGGTCGGCCACCCCCTGAAAATTCAGGCCCCCCTCCGTGAGGCCATCGAGCGCCAAGAGTTCGGTGGTGTCCCCCAGCAGCGCCAAACTTTCGGCGGCCGTGGCGCCCAAGGGCAGGGCCTCCACCTTGCGCCTCCCCGCGGGGGTGACGGCGAAGCTGGCCACCTGGCCACAGAGACGGGGCCACTCCAGGAGCTCCAGCGCCTCGCTCTGAATGCCGTCCCTCACGCCGGGCCGCTGGGATAGGTGAGGGGGATGGGGGCGGCGCCCACGTTGGAGGGCAGGCCTTCGGCCGGCTCATAGAGCAGCTCCAGCCAGTTGCCCTCAGGATCTTGCATGTAAAAAGAAGCGGTGCCATCCCGGTGGTCGTGCACGGGGCCGCAGCTATGGCCCCGGGCCACCAGCTCGTCGCGGGCCTGGTCGATGGCGGCGCGGTCTTGGAAATGGAACGCGAAGTGCGGGCCCGCCGCCCGGTAGGCGGGGCTGAGCAGGGCGATGCCCTCCCCGCTCTGGGGCCACTGCAGATAGCACCAATCCTCGGCCTCCCAGGTGAGGCGTAGGCCAAGAGCGGTATAGAAGGCCTTGGCCCGCTCCATGTCCCGCACCCGCAGGGCCACATGGCCAAGGCGATGAACAGCGGCCGGCGCCATGGCGGAGGAGATTGCTGGAGCCATTCTCTCGCAGGGGGGCGGCCGGCGTGGGCGGTCGGCCGCCCTGGCTTTTCTCGCCGGGGCTTCTGATCGCGTTGGCCGGGGGCTGGACATCGCCTGGAGGGAATCAGGCGCGGGGTTCAGCGGGCGGCATCACCCCGCTGGGGTCTTCCCAACCGGGTGGCTGCCCCGCCCCAGCCAGCGGGTGTCCTTCCGCGGGGCCATCGCCAGCAGGGGGCTCCAGCCAGGCAGGCCGCGCCACTCGGCCAGGCTGTAGACGAGCGGATCACAGGCCAGTGGCGTCATCTTTCCTGACAGTCACCGTATGAGGAGATTAAGCAATAGTGTGGGCACCTATGGAGGCTCTGGGAAACCACCCCAATTCTCACGAAAATAGGAATCTGATCGAAGATCAGGCGACTGATCGACAAGTTTGCCTGGCCCACCATCCACGAACAGCGTAATATCTTATTTCGCTGGACGTTCGATCCCATCCCAGGACAACCCGGCCTGCCAATGCTGTTGACAGCGCGACACGAAGGAGCGCGCGACTTGATCGTGCTGACAGGCCTGCACGCATGCGCTAAATGACTTCCATGCATACTCCCATTCTCCGGCTTGATGCGCCGCCAGAGCCTCCTGCCAAAGGATGTCATTGGCCATGATCCGCGCCGCAACGTCGTCTGGGTAAGCACTGAGACATTCAAACACCTCTATCGGGTTCTCACAGCCCGCCACCTCAACCCAGCCCAGCGGCCTTAATCCAAAAAGCTCTGGGCTGCTGAGACGCGCCTGAGTGGCGCCACTCACCACGAGAGTGGCGCCGAAGTGCTTCGTGAGCCCTTCCATGCGCGAAGCAAGGTTGACACTCTGTCCCACCACGCCGCACTGGAAATGGTCTGGATCGCCGATCGTGCCAAGTGTGATGGGACCACTGTGGAGACCCATGCCAAAGCGCAACTCAGGAAAATCGCCACCCCGCTCACGGTTGTAACCCTCAAGGCCTCGACACATCGCCATAGCCCCCCGCAACGCGTCATCGGCATCATTTGGGAAAAGGGCAAGTACGCCATCGCCAAAGTACTGTGAAACAAAGCCCCCATAGGCGACGATGCCTGGTTGAACATGGGAGAGGTAACGGTTGATCATCTCAATGGTGCCTCGTGGTCCACGGGCGATCGATAGGGCTGTGAAGTCACGCAGGTCGACAAACAAAACATTCATCTCATGTTCCATGGCATCGTTGAGCTGAACATCGACGATGCTGTTGACACCAAGCCCCGAGAGAATTTGCTGAGGCACAAAGCGTTGATTGGCCTCAGCCAAGACGGACTGCTCAGTGAGCGCGTGCGCCACGCGGCCATAAAGACGAGCATTCTCCAGCGCAATGCCTACCTGGACGCCAAGAGCAAGGGTCACTTCCACCCGTTTGGGGGTGAACGCATGGCGCGCGCAGTGATTTTCCAGATAGAGGACGCCGATGCCTCGTCCCCGCACCGCAATGGAAATGGCCAGGATGGCTGCCACACCAGCCACGCGTGAGTAATCTTCACCCGCAAGTAAATTGGCAGCTGGGGCGTCATGGATCACTACCGGTTGGCGCGAGCGCAACGCAAAGTCAACCGCTCGCCGGCTTACGTTGGCGAAGTCATCCAGGGAGATCCGTCGGCTAGCCGTTTCAGTCAAGCTCGCTTCAGCTTCTATCCAGAGACGGCTTTGGGGATCGAGCAGGAGTAGGAGGCCTCTGTCTGCCCCGGAGGCGTGCATCATGGTTGGCATCAAGCGACGGAGCAACTCCTGCTCGTCGATCTCACTAGAAATAGTGGCAATCGCGTCGCAGAGCGTCTTGATATCGCTCCCCATCAGATCGGCGGAGGCGGGGCTGGAGAGGTCGGTAGGTCGGCTGGATCCACCGACCTCTCTTCCGGCGACCTGATCCGCAAGCGCCTCCGAGCCCCATCGCTGAAAGCAATCGGCGCTTCTCACCAATGCATCACTGGCTGAACGACTCAATCCCCGCATCTTCAGCATGATGGCAAGCCGATGTTCAGCAAGCGCCTGGTAAAGCAGGGCACCACCACTAGCCTGCTCAATGGCCCGATGTAAAAGGAGCACCGCATCGGCCGTGTGCCCGTGGAGAGCGGCATGCTCAGCATCGAGCAGCGACACCCGGGCGGCCAGGTTGGCAGGTGAGAAGGCAGCCCAGCGGGCCAGGCGGGCCCGCTGACGACGGGCCATGCGCAGGGCAGAATGACGGTTGGATCCTGCAAGGCCCGCCGCCAGCCGCCGGTAGGCATTCAGCGCACGAAAAAAAGCCAGGCCAGGCACAAGGACCTGAGCAACAATGTGATCTTCCCAATGTGCAGCCAGCGCGAAACGCCGCTCTGCACGCTCGTACCGACTGGCAAAGAAATCAAGCAGGCCTGCTGGAATGGAACTCATGGCAACCTGAACGACGTTATGGGCTGCTTCAAGCTCCGGAAGACGACTTGGGTAGGAGAACCAGTCACCGTCAAGTTCGCCAGGCAGTTCAGAATTTCGCAATGCCGCAAACAACTCCACCCAGGCCATGAAGCAATCTTTTACCTGTGTCTGTTCGCTAGAAATAATATAGCGAATAGGCTCGCTATAGCGTTCTAGAGCATCGAGAGAGCCACCTGCAAAAAAGTGGGTATAGATCGCAGACCCCGCGCTATAAGTAGCATTCTCAGTATCACCGTTCTCGCGATTCCGGGCCCAGTCAGCGTGGAGCAACTGCGCCACATCAGGCAAAGGCTCTTTCCAGTGTCTGACGAAACAATTGACAACAAATCGCGCACGCGCCTCTTCAGCTCCTCCATAACGTCTCCCGATCTCAAGCGCAAGGAGGCCGTAGTGATAGCCGCTCTCAATCCGGCCGAGCGAGCCGCACAAAACCAGTGCCCAAACCGCAAATCCGTAGGGTGAATGGGGTGTGATGCCGTGGCGGATCGACAAACATGTGCAAGTAGTGGCTATCAGGGGGAGCAGATTTGGCTCAGCGAAATAGGCTGAGCTGGCAATGCTTGTCAAAAGCGACACCGCCGAACGGATTTGTTCACCACTCGCCTCGCCGATCTGTACAAGTTCAAGTGGATTTCGGCCTTGCTGAACCACAAGTGCTTGGATTGCCCCCCACAGCACTTGAGGTAATTTCGGCCGACGAGGCAGTCGCACTCCCAGTCTGGCCGCCACATTCGTACCGATGTCCACCGCCTCCGCAAAGCGATTTTGACTATGCAGCATTCGAATCTGCAGGCCGTATGCTTCAGCGCTGTAGACAACATTGTGTGCCTTGCCAATCACCGTAGTGACGGCCTCATTGAAATCTTCCCAGCGCATCAGCGCATAGGCACACTGCGCCCGGGCAAGATGAATACCAAAGGCCAATGTGTAGTCATCAGTCCATGCCGATGGGGCTAACATCGCGGCAGCCGTGTCCAGCATCTGCAGAGCGAGCTCAAAGGCCAGGCAGCGCTGGGCTCGCTGTCCAGCGACTAGTCCGACAGCCGCAAGTTGATGGCGCTCAGAACTGTCCTCCAGCAAATGAGCTCCCTCCACCACATGCATAAATACCTCGATGACACGCCGATCCACATCAACCTGCGCCAGCTTTTGAAGAAACAGCCGCCCAATATGTAGATGGCGCTGAGCGCGCTGCTCAGTATCGAGACGCTCGTGCACGATTTGGCGCACGCTATCGTGCTGAAATCGATAACGCGCGGTACCGAGTTCCGCGGTATCAAGTTCCGTCAGATTCCATCCATCAAGCGATTCGAATAGTTCGTATTGGTGATCCAGCGGCACGATGACGCCGCTACGTACCGCTGGAGCCAGAGCCACCGCGATGACGTTCTGAGCCGCATCATGAACACTGGCCAGGGTCTGCAGATCAAATTCGCAGCCAATGCAGGAAGCTGTATCCAGTATGACTAGGCATCCGGTGGGGAGACTCTCCAGGCGGTCGGCAACCAGAGCCGCAACGTTGTCGGGCAAAGAGAACTCGTGTATGCGCGAGAAGTCCCAGCCCCAAGAGCGACCCTGCTCGTCGTAGTGAAAGAAGCCGCGCTCATGCAAGGCGTAGAGAAACTCACCCACGAAAAACGGATTGCCGGCGGACAGGTCGTGCACGTGGTCGGCCAGCACCCGCAAGTCCTTTGTCTCCGCTCGAAGCGTGTTAGCGAGCATCTGTTGAACAGCGTCTTTGCTCAGCGGCTCCAGCTTGATCTCGACGACATTTGGGGATGCTTCGCGAAGCCTCTCGAGCATCGACTGAAGCGGATGGCCCAAGCCAACCTCGTTAGCTCGATAACTCGCCACAAGGAGCAGATGGTCCAACGCCGGGTCGAGGGCTAGAGCCTCGATCAGCTGCACAGAAGGTGGGTCAGCCCATTGCAAGTCGTCGAGAAACATCAGGAGAGGCTGATCGCGCGATGCAAAGACGCCCAGGAAACGACCCACCAACAGATTGAGCCGCCGCACGGCATCGCGCGGGGCCACATCCTCGAGCGGAGGTTGCGGACCAACGATCAGCTCCAATTCGGGCAAAGCTGTGGTGAGCAGCAGACCATTGGTACCGAGCGCCTCTCGAAGCTGGGTGGCTCGCAAAGCCAGACGCTCTGAGGGCTGGGCAAGCTCGTACCTTAGAAGGCTACTGAAAGCTTGCAAGACGCCAAGGTAGGGGATCTCGGCACCGAACTGGTCGAACTTGCCACTACAGACGCGACAGCGCGTGTCATCCACGCGGCGCCCAAGATCACTCACCAGCGCGGTCTTGCCGATGCCACTGGTGCCTGAGACGGTGAGGAACACCCGCTCCCCATTGCTTGCCAGTACCAGCGCCTCCAGCAACTGGGCACACTCATCCTCACGCCCGTAAAGGCGATCGTGGATCCGGAAGCTGGAGCTGGCATCCACCTGGCCCAGCGGGAAGGGACGCACCGCTCCCTGCCGTTGCAGCTGGGTGAGGCAAAGGTTAAGGTCATGTGCTAACCCCTGGGCACTGCTGTAGCGCTCATCCACATTCTTCGCCAGCAGGCGGGCAACGATGTCAGAGACCATGGCCGGGAAGTCCTTGCGCAGAGAACTCAGCACCAGCGGTGAAGCCGCCACATGCGCATGGACAAGCTCCGTCGCGGTGGCGCAAGGGAACGGGATACGACCTGTCGCCATCTCAAATAGAATGACGCCTAGGCTGTAAAGATCAGCGCGCTGATCAACGGCGACGTCGATCAAGCCGCATTGTTCAGGCGACATATAAGCCAACATGCCATCCGCCTGCGTCGCCGCTGGGTGAGCCGTCTCGCGCCGTAATCGGATGGCATGGCCCAGATCAATGAGGAGTGGCTCCTTGAAGCCAGGATGCACGACCACATGGTGGGGGTTCAAATTCATGTGCACCACCCCGGAGGCATGTAGACGGCCAATGATTGTGGCCAGCTCAACCGCTAGTTCAAGCCAGCGGATCGGTAACAGCCCTGCTTGAGGAAGACAAGAAGCCAGTGTCACCGCTCCGCTGTCCTCCATGACCAAGGAGATTGAGGCACCATGCCGCAGCACATCCTTGTGTGTGACCACCACACGCTCATCAACCTGGCGTACAATCTCAAAAGTCCTTTGGTAACGCGCAATTTCCCGCAAGGACGGGTTGTCAGTGGTGGGAATTTTGATCAGGACTGGCGTGTGATCTACATCGACAGCACGGAAAATAGTTGTTCGCGCTGACTGATACAATAAAGATGAGATTCGATAGCCTGGGAAAGCAGCACGAAAGCCGGATAAAGGGTCACCGCCAATCGAGGTGGTCACCATCATTAATATTGAATACTAGCGGGGATAACAGAAGATGAAGGATGATCCTTCGGAACCAGCGGCATAAATTGTTTTAATTCAGTACTCTTACTCACGATCAGAAGATCATCGTGAAATTTGGACTGAGAGGCAGAAAGAGATGGGTCAGTAAAAGCGTAGCAAGTACTGATGAGATCTGGCGGAATAGTGAAGGGCTTAAAGAATAGCTGCTGGCACATTTCAGCTCGGTAACGATCATCACCCGTACTGATTTCACCTGGCACAACTGGCGGATCATTCTTTGATGTCGGCGGGACCCGCCGAATGCGAAGAAACTTATCTACAACCGGCACGTGGTAGGCAAAGCTGTGGTGGTCGGCCCCATGGCCGACGCTCACACCCCAGATGTAGATCGCCATGGTTGTCGCCAGGCACTCAGCGTCCAGAATCTCTTGCTCGTTAGGAAAGCCGCGCACACACAAGTTCAGGTAGCGGGCCCAGCGCTTCACATAGGTGTCTTGTGGGTCAGAGCCAAGTATCGCCTTCGCCACCGTGAGACAGAATGGCAGGAAGGCCTGCTGGAAATAGGCAGTGAGCCACTTACTATAAGACTGATCAAAAACTGACGAGGAAGGGCTATCGCTAAGTTTGAGCAAAGAAGGGCGCATGTAGTCGAAGGCCGGATAAGCATCGGCATACGGCTTGTCCGGCAAACCGGTATAGCCAGCGCCAAAGAGTAGCTTTAGATTGTAAGCGTTACCAGTGAAAGGATCAAACCATGTTCCTCTAGCATTCTCGTTGACCACCGAAAATTCAGACTCCAGCACCCCGTTGTCAAGCGCCAGTGTATAACTGGTGTGGGGATACAACAGCTGGAACAGGGGGTGAGAATAAGGGACAGCCGTCTTCGTGATGGCATTGACTGAGTCCATGGGGAAATGCAGGGCCGGATGCACTACAAACAGAATGTGGTACGAGGCGCCCTGCATCGCATACACCTTGGCCAATCCCCAGGCGGGGTCGTGGGGTTGAATCAGAATCGAACCCACCGCGATGGCCACGCAAGACATTTGGGTGTTGGGGGTTCCGGCAATAAAGAGCCTAGTTGGGGCACAGAAGAGCCCTTCAAGTGGTGTCACCAGCTCCATGGCGCTGAAGTCATATTTGTAATCAGGGAAGACCGTGCCAGGAGCGAGGGTCTGGTGGGCGAGCAGGTCTCGATCATGCCGAGATAGTGGCTTTAAGAATCGCTGAAAGCACGACTCCAACATCATTTCTTGAAAGTGTTGGTCGGTGGGCGTGGTGTATTGAGCTTTTGCTACGGCCAGCTCTGCCGCCATCCCCTGATAGTTCAGTTGGGTTTGGAGGTAGCGCTCGCCGATGGTCGCATTCCAGAGCGCACTCTCAATCGGCGGGATGTTGAGGACCTCCATTGCCTCGAGCAACGGATGGGCGGGCGAAGGCTGGGGCCATGGGCCCTTGCGGCTGTAAAGGAACTGATCTGGAGGTAACGCACTTTGGCTCATGACTGTGGGGCTTCCGGTGTCGAAATAAGATTCCAACATTTTACAATTAGACCCCTCGTGTCTTCCCTTGCCCCCACCCCTGTAAAGAAAGTTGACGGTTCTCCTACCCTTCCATGGTCTGTTCATCAATGGACCCGATAGAGATGATGGTTTTATCCTTGCCATAAGTCTGTCGAAACTGATGTCAGATATCGGAGACGAGCACTCGACCGCCACAGCGTTGCGGACATAGCCAAGGAGCAGGGCATTCTGGTGAACCTGTGTAGACCCTGTTCAATGGACAGGTCGTTAGGCCGCGTGACCGCCTCGATCAGCCGGCCCCGCTCGCCATCCTTCAGGGGCCCCCACACCTCCACCACCGTTCCCAAGGGATTAGCAACCAGCCCAGCCGGACGGCATCGCGCAGCTCGGCCGGATCATCGAGGAAGGGCTCCCGCAGAGGGGATCACGACGTGGGAGCCCAGCGTGGGTGGCAAGGAAGATCACGCCAGGTCCTCCCTCTCGCCATCGCCCAAGGGGAAGACGGTAACGGTGGACATCTCGCGCTAATCCGGCCCGCTCCATCCTCAGGTCGATGCCGTAGGGCTCGAAGCCGTTGGAGGTAAGGAGAAGTTTCGGCCGACGGATCATCGACAGCGCGGGATGTCCGAGCGGGCCGCGCGGCGCATGAGCGCCACCAGAGCCACGATGCGGTACGCGATGGCGACCGCGGCATCCAGAAGGCCTTTGGTTGTTTGGCGGCTGGACGCGGAGCACGGCCAGCCGCCGCTCGGAGGTGGATCCGCTGGCGCCGCGGGGCTGGCCGCTGGCGCGGCAACCACTGGTGGCGCGTCGCGAGGTTCGGGTGCGCCACACCGATACCGCCTTTTGGCACCCGGTTCGGGCCGAGGCGATTTCGCCTCTCGCGGGCAGCTGTTTCCCGTGATCCTGGAGAGCGCCTGCCACGGGCTGGCGGCCTGGCCCCGATCCCCCATCCCGCCTACGCTTCTCCCGATGGGAACGCTCTCCCCCACTGGCCTGGAATCGTCGCCCGCGCGCCCCGTCCCCCCGCTGGAGCTTGGCCCGGGGCTGGACGCCCCGCGGATCGCCACCGCTCTTTCCGAGCTGGGCCGCGATCCGGAGGCGCCCGCACTGGTGCTCTTTGGCTCCCGAGCCCGCGGAGAGGCCCGGCCCAGTTCCGATCTCGACCTGCTGCTGATTGTCGCTGGCGCCCTCACGCCGGAGCGGGAACGGGCCCTGCGCTTCCGCGCCAGGGCCCTGCTCCTGCCCGTTCTGCCCGTCGACCTCGACCTGCTGATCACCGATGCCGCCACCTCCGCCCACTGGGCCGGATCCCGCTGGCATGTGTTGGGCCACATCCACCGCGAGGGGAGGACCCTCGATGCCCCCTGAGGAGGATGCCCGGGCCATCCTTCGGTTGGCCCTGCGCCACGAGCACTCCCTCGCCGCCAGCCTGGATCCGGCCTTCGCGCAGGAAAACTGGGGCTTTCTCGCCCAGCAGTGCGTGGAGAATCTGCTCAAGGGCTTCATTGTGCTGGCCGATGGCCAACCGCCCCTGAGCCATGACCTGGGGCGCTTGCAACAACTGGCCGGTGTATCGCTGCCGGAGGATCTGTTGGAGCTGGGAGAGTTTGCCGTGAAAGCGCTTTACTCGCCAGAAGACACGCCACTGCCGGCTTCCCGGGAGCACCTGCTGGCCCAGATCCGCCAACTGCGGGAGGAGCTGGACTGTCAGCTGCAAGGGGGCTGAGGGAGGAAACCGGCTCTTCAGGATGGGGAAGACCATTAATCAAAGCGCAGGGCCGGGCGGAGGCCCTGGACCGTTGGCGCCAGCTGGGTGGCGCTTGGGAGCGACGGTCCCCATCTCACTTCAGGCCGCCCAGATCGCCTCGAGCTCAATCGTCAGACCCGGGAACAGAGGGTCAGCGGTGAGGAGCGAAGCCGGCGCGATCCGCGGCGGGGTCTCAGCACCTGCCCCCAAAGGCCCCCACACCTCCACCGCCCGCGCGTCCGGGATAAGCAGCCAGCCCAGCCTGGCGCCATTGCGCTGATAGGCCGCCATCTTCTGACGCAGGGCCGTGAGGCCCCGGGGGCCTGCATCGCTCGGACTCGCCAACTCCACCACCAGATCCGGACAGAGGGGCGCGAAACCCCTGCGCTCCTCGGCGCTGAGGGCCTGCCAACGCTCCAGGGCCACCAGGGAGGCGTCGGGGCTGAGCACAGAGTTGTCTGGCAGGCGGAAGCCGGTGGAGCTGTCGAACGCCTTCCACTTGCCGCTGAGGCGGGCCCAGACCTTGATCTGAAAAAAGAGCTCGCCACTGCGGGATCCCGTTTCGCTGCCGGTGGGGGTCATGGGAATCAGGGAGCCATCGGCGGCCAGCTCCAGCACCGCATCCGGATTGGCCGCGCACACCTCGGCGAACTCCTCGGGGGTGAGGCGCAAGCGGCCGCTGAGGGCGATGGGAAGGGTGAGGTGTGCGGGGAGGCCCTGCGAATCGCGCAGCTCCAGGGGGCTGGACGGGGCAAGCATGGCCGGGATTCAGGGCAATGCCAGCAGCGTAGGAGGAATGCACTGGCCGAGGCGGCGCCAGACACCTGCGCCCCATCTCTGGGGCCAGCGGGAGCGACGCGACACGATCCATCCCTCGATGGCGCCCCACAGTAAGTGAGGATCATGGCTGGCTTGCCGGCGTTCAGGCCGTTGCCTGTGGTTTCAGCTCGAACACAGGTGCGTTCTCCCGGCCCTCTTCGAGCAGGCGAACGGCTTCCGCCAGGCCTGGCAGAGGTTCGGGGCAGCGCTGCAGCAAATGAGCGGTTTGCAAGACAGCTCTCAACAGCCCCGCAGGCGGCTTCTCCTGTTGGAGGATCCGCTGGAGCTCGGCAAGCCCCTGCTCCGGTTGGCCCAACGCCACCGTGTAGATCGTTCGATGGACACGCGAACAAAGATTGTGTTCTGGAAACAGGATCAATCCCTCCTGCCAGGTGGCCTGTGCCCTGTTCAGATCTCTGCGGAGGGCTTGAAGCACACCCAGGAGCAATTTGGCGCTGGCGTGATACTGATTCACTTGAAGAGCGGTTCGGAGGTCTTGTTCGGCTCGCTCCAGCTCCCCGCGCAGCAGGTGGAGCAGTCCCCGATTCTTCAAGGGTGCCGAGTATTTGGAATGGATCTCAAGCGCCCTCTCATAGCAGGTGAAGGCCTCTTGCCAACGCTCCAGGTCTCGATAAAGACAGCCAAGATTGTTTTGGGCAACTCGGTACTTCTCATCAAGCTCGATGGCTCTCAGATACGAGCGTTCTGCAGCTTCATCAAGGCCAAGATCATGATAAAGGCACCCAAGTTGACCGAGTGCTTGTGAATGGCCTGGGGTCTTCTCGATTGATCGCTCGCAGGAAGCTACGGCCAGCTCGTAACAGCCCATGTCCTGATAGGTACAGGCTTTCTCCGCTAAACATGAAGCCTGCCCAAACGCATCTGTCCTTTGGAGTTCACTGGCTTCTTCGAGGGCTGTGAGCGCTTCCTCAAATTGGCCAGCTTCTCGGAATGCCCTCCCAAGGTCAAGCATTGCCAAAGGATTCTTCGGTTCGAGCATGAGCCACTGCCGGCAAGTATCGATCGCCGCTGAATGGTGCTTGAGCCCTGAATAAGCCCAGGCTAAATTTGAGCGGGAGGTGGGCGTTTCGGGTTGATGATTGAGAAAGTAATCAATCGCATCTTGAAAGCGGTTTTGGGAAAAATATAAACATCCCAGACTTTCTGTTTTTGAGATTAGGTCTTTTGGTAGCTCTATGTCTGCCAACTCTTTGACAATGGATATCCTTAGAGTGATGTTGTCATGCTCAGCAGCCTGTTGCTCCAGCCAGGCCCGCAAGTCGGCATCATCCGGCCAGAGGGTGAGCAGCTTTGTTATGATTAATTTTTCCATATGGAAGACTCTTATGAGCCAATTTAGCCGACGCATCCCTGACATCGATGAGTCTTCGAACTTTCCAACCATCATTTCCCCGACCAGTGTCTCCCGCAACTGGTTGCGCAGTGCATGGGCAACCCTTTCAACCTTATGCTTCTGCTCGATCTCCAGATAGCAATCCGCCGCCAGAATCAGCGCGGACACCTTGCCATCCTCCGCCTTCTGATTGAGCAGATCCAGCAGGATGTCTTCCGCAAAGGCTGGATCCAGCAGATCATGGCCAATGATCAGGCGCATCACCTCATGCCAGGATTGATCGCGCCAATGCTCGCGAAACACCTCCTGTTTCAATTGCTCCAGCGACCATCCACCTTCCGCGCCGCGCTTGCTGAAGCGCATCACGATCTCACTGGCGCAGAAATAT
>JBKCPG010000065.1:0-6701 GCA_046309395.1 Cyanobacteriota bacterium
ATCCATCAGTGGGCATCCCGACGTTTCAACGCTTTGTTACTTCTTATCTATGCCGCCAGCATCCAACCTGAAAGCATTCGGCCCCGGCAGCGCCGCTCGTTTGTCAGCTGAACGATGATGCAGTACGCTTGCACTACAAACGAGGATGGCTGACTTGCAAGCAGTTCAGGGGATGCTCCCAATCCCTTTCTCTAGCGTCACCAGCGTTGCCCGATCTGAGCGAGTACAAAAAGCCATTGCTTCACTGGCAAGCTCTGGAGGCATTGAGGCAAGAGGTGCTATTTATACAAAGCCGGAGGTAGTTGATTTTATTCTCGACCTTGCTTCTGCGAGATATTCTTGCGATCTGACTAACATCAGATTCCTTGAGCCTTCTTTTGGAGGCGGAGAATTTCTGGTGCCATTGATCAAGAGAATATTATCTTCGTGGCGATTGAAGCATGGCGAATCACCATCTGCTAGCGATATAAAGGATTCGATAGTTGGCTTTGAGCTTCATACAGAGACATTCTCAAGAACAAAAAACCTGATTAGCAAAGCCTTGATCGAGGAGGGCTTCACCCATACAGATTCTGAATATCTGTCGACCAAGTGGCTTTATAATGACGACTTTCTGCTGGCAAATACGGGCAATGAATTCAACGTTGTTGTTGGCAATCCCCCATATGTAAGGCAAGAACTAATTCCTGCTGCCCTTCTGCGCGAATACAGGCTGAGGTTTCACACATTCTACGATCGGGCTGACATTTATATTCCGTTTATTGAAAAGTCTCTAAGTTTACTGTCGCCAAGCGGGGTTCTTGGTTTCATCTGCGCTGATCGTTGGATGAAGAACAAGTATGGTGGGCCATTGCGAAAAATGATCTCTGAATCATTTCATTTCAAGATCTACGTTGACATGGTGAAGACAAAAGCCTTTCAGGAGGATGTATGTGCCTATCCAGCGATATCGATAATCACAAGAGATCGCCCTGGTATTACGCGAATTGCTCGAAATCCATCCCTAAGTAAAGAAGCTTTAAAGCAAATTGCTGACCTCCTGATTTCAGAGGATCGCAATGAATTTCTGTCTTCCATTGAATCTACCGAACTGTCTCCAAGCACATCGCCATGGTTACTAGGAGGTTACAATCAAGTTGACCTAATTAGACAAATAGAAGCTGATTATCTACTACTCGAAGATGCAGGATGCAAAGTGGGAATCGGCGTCGCCACGGGAGCTGATCGTGTTTTTATCGCCGATTATGAAAAGCTAGATATTGAATCCAGTCGCAAGCTAAAGCTTGTTCGAACTCGAGATATTTCTACTGGTCAAGTGAAGTGGCTCGGCAAAGGGATAGTTAATCCCTTTCTTGACAATGGGAAGCTTGTTGAATTGGGTGACTTCCCAAGGCTTGAAAGATATTTTCAAAAGCACAGAGATGTAGTCCTGGCCAGGCATTGCGCGCAGAAGAATCCACGAAGTTGGTACAGAACTATTGATCGTATTACTCCTTCTTTGGCGACACGCCCAAAGCTTCTCGTGCCAGATATAAAAGGTGAATCGCATGTTGTATATGAGGAAGGCGAATTCTATCCACATCACAATCTGTATTACATCATCAGCGACGAGTGGGATCTTCACTGCCTGCAGGCCGTTCTCATGTCATCACTGACTCGGGCATTTGTTGCAATGTACTCAACACGTATGCGAGGTGGATTTCTACGCTTCCAAGCTCAGTATCTTCGCAGACTTAGAATCCCACACTGGAGCGCAGTATCAGATGCCATGAAGGCCCAACTTCTAGAAGCAGCAGCTACTCGCGATATTGATGCATGCAATGATGCAGTCTGTTCATTATACGATATCAAGATCGACGACCTTATCATGCTTCATGAGGCCACTCTCTGATGACGCTGAATCTTGCCGAATATAAAAAGAAAGCTCACAAAGCAGTAAAGGAGTTCTGGGGCAGTCGGGAAGAGGCTAAAGCTAGGCAGATCGCATCTGGCAGAGCAGATCAAGGAGAACGCTCAGTGGTTACAACGGGTAAGAATATGAACGGCTTCCTTGCCCTGATTATCGACATTGTACGTCTGAATGGACTCGATAGTGCTCAGATTCATATGAATAGAGCGATGCTGACTCTACCAGGCTTCTTTCGTCCTACTAAATTGTGGGATATTCTGGTTCTCCAGCGTGGTGAGCTTATCGCTGCAATAGAGCTTAAAAGTCAAGTGGGCTCATTCGGAAATAACTTCAACAATCGTACGGAGGAGGCGATCGGATCTGCGCACGATCTGTGGACTGCCTACAGAGAAGGAGCACTTGGGAATCAGCCAAGGCCATTCGTAGGGTGGCTCATGATGGTCGAGGATTCAACTGCATCACGTAAAGCAGTTCGAGATGCCTCGCCTCATTTTCCAGTCTTCACAGAGTTTCAAGGCGCTTCGTACCTTGGCCGATACGACCTGCTCTGCCAAAAGCTTGTCAAAGAAGGGCTGTACACTTCAGCCTGCCTTCTCGCATCACCGCGAGATGCTGTCATGTCCGGGGAGTTCACAGAACTTTCACATATGACTAGCTTGAAGACATTTGTCACTTCTCTTGCGGGGCACATAGCGGCAGAATCTGCAAGGCTCTCGTGAAAGAGTATCTAACATCATCATGCACCCGACCCGAGCAAAGTATCCTTTCGTAAGCATGGCTTTCCGCAGGCGGGTGATGATGAGCGTTGGGCAGCCTGGCTCAGTTCCGCCAACGCTTCGCCGTGCCCATCGTGATCGCGCCGACTCAAGCGTGATCGCTCCATCCTTCCCGATCCGCCCGGTCGCGTCGAACAGAGCGAGCCCCGCTCCCTCAGCCAGGAGCGGGCCACCCTCCCCAGCCGGTGGCCGATGAGCCGCTGGCGAAGGCTCAGAAGAGCGAGGGCGTTGACGCGCTGATCCGCGGCAAGCGGGAGTTGGCGGAGCGGCTGATGACGAGCGGCGTGTAGCTCTCAGCTCTCCACCAAAGAGCCGCGCGAGCTCATCCAGCTCCGCGATCCGGAGAGCCTGTCGTGGGGCGCTCCAGCGGCCGACCGACCGCCAGCCAATGGTGGTCGAAGCGGTTCACCACCGTGTTGGAGGGCTACGGCCTGGGGTCGCCGCCACGCCCGTGGCCGGAGGGTGCGAGATCTCACGGTGAAGGCGCGCCAGCTGGAAGCGCGGGTGCAAGGCTTCCGGGTGGTGCCCTACCGATGAGCGTCCGCTGGGAGGCGCCTGAGAAAGCCCAGTGGCGGGCCCTCGAGTCGGCGATGACGGCCCGACTCAGATGGACCGCCCAACTCTTGAACGGCGAGATGCCCCAGGGTCTGGAGGACGCCTTCGCCGACGTGGGCGTGCCTCTGTCGCCGCGCCGCTGGAGCGATCCGCGGGTGCGCCGCGGTGGCCCCGACGACGCCGAACCCCGCAAACTCATCGCCGTCCTGCTCCACGTCTTTGCCCACCAGCTCGATGACGATCCTTGGCTCCTGTTGGCCTGGCATGGCCAGGAGCGCGACGCCCCGCTCAACGCCTCGGCCCGTGAGAGCCGCCTGGGGCGCCGACCGATCTGGAGCGCCGGTTGGCGGCTTTTTCTCCCCGGCTGGTGGCGGCCTCGGGGGAGGAGGGCGAGGAGCCGGAGGATGGGCCACTCCCGTGACTCCGATCCCACCGCGGCCCTCCGCGCCTTCATCCCGCTGGGTCCGTCACACTGGAGGCCCTCCCCCAATCCGCCATGACCCCCACCCGTGAACAGATCCTGGCCGCCTCCGCCGGCTGGGTGGCGGTGGCGCTGAACGTGTTCCCCGGTCTGGGGGCCGGTTACCTCTACCAGCGGCGCTGGAAGGCCTACTGGATCACCTCGGCCCTGGCGACGGCCTGGTTCGGGGCTGGCGTCGCGCTCGCGCGCCAGGCTGACGCCGCCGCCGAGGCCCAAAACCAGCTGGTGGGACTCATCGGGCTGCTGGCGCTGGCGGCCGTCACGGCCACCGAGGCCGGGCTGGCGGTGAAGCGCGCGCGGCGGATCGATTGAGGCGCCCAGCGCCCCCCTGACGCTCGATGGACCAGGGGGCACGACTCCGCGGCCGCTGAGATGAGAAGGGCGTGCGGCTGAGGGGGGCCGTTAGCTCGGGCCGAACACCGCCGAACCGTTCGCTTGGGGCATCCAGCCCTTCAAGGGCCGAGCCAGGCCCAACAACGCCAGATGGGACGCGGCCCGCGCGACGGACAACAGCGCCAAACCGACGCAGAGAGGGCAATGCAGGAGGCTCATGGCCTTGTCCTAGCACCTCGGCCATTCAAGGACGATCCAGGGGAGAGAGGCGGGGAGGGGCCACCGCTTCAGGGGCCGAGCGGCGTGGCTTGGACCCTGGGTTTGTTGCCCTGGAAAAAGAGAGGGACTTGCTTTTTGTGATAGAATACCCCGCCATTCCATGACTCAGAATGATAATCAAACTTGCAGAAGGCAGCCAGCTTCATCATTCGCAATCATTTGTGATCGACCGATCAAACCTGCTATGTTTTTCGAGGTCAGGCACATATATTCACGCTTTTCCTTGCCAAGGAATTCTCTTAAAAGTACATTCTCTCCTCTCAATTGAATGTTCGACTACTCGATTGATCTCCGCGTGCTTCAGGGTCCCAGTGTTGATGAGGATTCGGCGGGGCAAGCCCAGGTGAGGCTAGAGGCGATCTACTTAGGCGCGCCTCAGGGAGGTCCCAATCCTCCGGCTGGCTTTCGGTCGGTTGAGGTATCTCTCTACAGCTCGACCGACAAAGTCTTCAGCGGGGATGACACCTTGCTGGAAAAGCGCACCATTACCCTCCCCGCCAGCTACGCCTCCACCGTCCGAACCATCAGCTTTGACACCGACGGGGTGGCTGTTGCCCAGGGCTCTTACTACCTCATCGCCCGCGTGGCGGGTGCGGCGGGGTCGGAGGCCAGCCAAAACCTGGCCAACAACCAAAGCGTCGCCCTGGTCAACCCTCGCGACGCCGACCCGGTACTCGTCTGGACCAGCTGCGCCCTGAACGCGATCAAATCCGCGGGCAGCGATGGCAAGCCCGGTGTCCCCCCCACCACGGGCACGCGCCTGATGGCCATGCTCTCCACGGCCATGTTGGACACCCTGGCCGCCTTCGGCGACACGGTGAATCCCTATCGGATCGATCAAAACGCCCCGGTGGGCGCCAGCCGCGACGCGGCCTTGGTGGGCGCGGCTCAGAGGATTCTCTCGCTGGAACTCCCTGGCGAAAGCGGATTGATCCAGGATCAACTCACCCGGAGCCTCCAATCCCTCCAGGGCTCGCAGGCGAGCATCCAGGCCGGCTTGGCCTTCGGGGCCAGCATGGCCGATCAGATCCGGGCCCTCAGGGCCAATGACGGCTCCACCAACACCACCCCCTACACCCAGCCCACCAACGGCTTGCCGGGCTACGTCTGGACGCCAGCCACGTCTGGCCCCACCGCCGGTGTGGCCCTCGGCGCCAACTGGGGAGCGGTGACCCCGTGGGTGATCAGCGGCGTCGACGCCTTCCAATCCAATGGCCTGCAGGCCCGGCCCGATGTCAACCTCGACCTCTACGCCCAACAGCTCAACGAGGTGCGGCTCTACGGAGGCCTGGCCAACACCGCGCAGACCACCTTGCTGCGCACCCCCGACCAAACGGAAATCGCGCTCTTCTGGGCCTATGACAGGCCCAACACCTTCCGTCCCTACGGTCAGCTGCTCGACATTGCCATGGATGTGGCGGCGAAACAGGACACCTCCCTCGCCACCAACGCCAAGCTCATCGCCAGTCTCAGCCTCTCCATGGCGGACGCCGTGATCTGCGCCTGGAAGGAGAAGTACGCCAACCTGCAGCCCCGCCCCTGGGATCTGATCACCGGCAGCTTCTCTGACACGGATGGATCACACCTGACGGTGCGTGATCAATCCTGGAGCACGTTGCTGTCGTCCATCAATGGCGTTGAGTCGCCGCCCTTCCCGGATTTCCTCTCCGGCCATTCGACGATGGGGGGCACCTTCGCGAGCGTGATGACCCATTTCTTTGGCGACAACCTCACTTTTGAGGCCACGTCCGAGGAGGTTCCAGGAGTAACGCGGAGCTTTGATGGTTTTGTGGATCCGGCGGGGGTCGCCCGAAACAGCTTCTATGAGGCTGGTTTTGAGGATGCCATAAGTCGCGTCTATGGCGGCGTGCACATCCGTGAGGCCTGTGAGGATTCCTTTGGCGTCGGCCTGAATGTGGGCGCCGCCGTCGTGCAAACCCTCCTGGCCTGAGGACATGGCGCCCGGGTGGCGCCAAACCGACTCCGGTGGATCGCCACCAGGCGTGCCTCCACCCCTACGAGGTGGAGGCACCCTATCCAGTCAATGGCTCGCTTGTTGGCACTTCTATCTTTGAAGGACGACCAGGATATTGACTCCGACAAGCGCGGCAAAGTAGAGCACGGCGAGCGCAATGCGCACAATTCCTATAGGACGATGGGAAACACGATACTTTCCCTCACGATCCCAGGATGTGGATCCCTGCTTTGTTAATTGATTATAGGAGGCGATCTGCGTGAAGAGCGCAATAATCGGAATCCCTAATCCAAGCCCTTTCAGCCAAACACTGAACGCCCTCTTGAGCCCTTGTCGATAGGTCAGCTTCCTCCCATCCTCTCGCCGCAAGGTAACCTTCAGAAAGCTTCTCCC
>JBKCPG010000066.1:0-11589 GCA_046309395.1 Cyanobacteriota bacterium
GTTCGGGGATCGCCTCGTTGCGCTTGGGCTGGTAGCTGGGCATCGCCGAAATCGGGCCGGGACGGGTGGGGTTTCGGCGGCGGGCAGAAACCCCCTCGGTTCCGGTTACACGCTCGCCGCGATCCCAGTCGTCACCGGTGATCTTGAGGCCCGCGGAGATGCCTTCGCCAGTGACGCGAGATACGGGGCGCGCATCCTCGTCCACGGTCACGGGGGCGGCGGGCTTTGCGCGCAGGGCAGGGGGGCGACGGTCGAAGCGGAACTGTTCGGTGCCGGTCACCTTGTCGGCTGCCATGTCGAATGGACCTGTGATGCGGCCGCCCTGCTCGTAGGTGCTGCCGGTGACGTGGCCGGTGCGTTCACGCTCGGTCTGGGCGGCACGGGCTGGGGACTGGACGCTGAACTGCTGCCAGGGAGCGGCCTCGAGCGGCTGGGGAAAGTCGGCGTCCACGCTGCTGGCGGCGGAACAGCTGGCGGCCAGCTGGTTGGCTCCGATGTAGGGGGTACCGGTGATGTCCTCGCAAGCGCCCCGCTCGGCTCCGGTGAGGCTGCCGCCGATGCCGGGCTGGATGCCGGTCATCACGGTGCCCATCCGCACGGGGGTGCGCTGGCGCACGGCCTGCACCTGGCCGGTGGAACACCAGGCGCCCGCCTGCTCCATGCCGGCGTAGGGGGTGCCGGTCACCACCTTGCAGGTGCCTGGCTCATCGCCGGTGACCTTTTCCGAGCGACCGGTGCGGGTGCCGCTCACCACCAGGTTGCGGTTGGTGACGCTGAAGCCCACCTTGGCCGGCTCGGGGGCGGGACTCACGCCGCAGAACTTCTCGTACTGCTGGGTGCCGATGTACTCATCACCGGTGATGATCCGGCAGCTGCCGGGCTCGTCGCCGGTCACCTGATCGCTGCGGCCCACGTGGGTGCCGGTGATGCCGGTGCCTCGCAGGGTCTGGAGCGTGGAGACCTTGGCGGGCACCCGGCCGGGCACTTTGGCCTCGGCGGCCCCATTCACGTATTGGTCGCCCGTGAGCTGGCGGCCCGAGCCCGATTCGTCACCGGTGACCTTCTCCGAGCGGCCCACCAGCACGCCGGACACGGCCTGCCCGCCAGCGGTGGCGGTCCGGCCCACCTTGCGGGGGGAGGACTGGCTGGTGCCGCAGTAGGCGGCCGACTGGTTGGCCGACACGTACTCGGTGCCGGTGATGCTCTTGCAGGTGCCGGGTTCGTCGCCGGTCACCTTCTCGGAGCGTCCCACCTCGTTGCCGGTAACCCGATTGCCGTGGGTGGTGGCGCTGACGCGCACCTTGGCGGGTTGCACCGGGGAGGGCTCCTTGCCGCAGAAGGTCTGGAAGACTTCCGAGCCCATGTACTCGGTGCCGGTGATCGTGCGGCAGGTGGCCGCCTCGTTGCCGGTGGTTTTCTGCGAGCGGTTGGCCTGGGTACCGGTGACGACCTGACCGCGGAGGGTTTCACTCACCCCCACCTTCCAGCTGGCATCGGCGGCGGCGGCCTGGCGGGCGCCGTGGCGGTTGGGGCCGGTGGGGCGGGTCCCGCCGCCAGTGCGGGCGGTGCCGGCCGAACCCACCTTGCACTTCAGTTCCCGCACCTTCTGAGCCAGTTCACGGGTGGTGAGATCGGGATTGGCCTGGCGGGCCACCGACGCGGCAATGCTGCTGGTCGGGGCGACGGCGGATTTGCCGCGCTTGGAGAGGGCCTCCCGGCGGGCGAGCACCAGGGAGCGGCTGGGGTTGTGCTGAGCGCTCAGCTTGCGGTTGGTGCTGCGGCCGCTGCCGCCGTTGCCGTTGCGGGAGGAGGCGCGTGTCCCATCAAGGGAGAGGTTGGGAGCGCGGCTGCGGCTGCGCTCGACTGTCTTTTCCCCTTCCTGGCACTTGCACTTGTGGCCGGGGTCGGCGCTCACGGCCGGTGCACCCGCACCCGTGGCAGTGGGCCTGCGGACCTCCTGGCGGGTGCGATCGCGGGAGGTGTCGGCGCGCTTGCCGCGGCGGGACAGGGCTTCGCGGCGGGCGAGCACCAGATCGCGGCTCGGGTTGGGCACGGGCCTGGCGGTGCTCCGCCTGGGAGTTGCGGCGGGGGTGCTCAGGGAGGCGGCTGGCCGTGAGGGGCGGGAGCGCTGCTCAGGTGCTGCGGCGCTGGCCTGACGCACCTCAGTGGCGGATGGGGCGGTCTGGCTGGTGCGCGACGGCCGGCTGTCGGCCGCCGTGCGCACTCGCCCTGGAGTGGAGCCGTAGCGGCCAGCTGATTTCTTGCCGCTGCTGGTGAGCGCCTTGCGGCGTTCCAGGGCTGCTGCACGACTGGAGGAGCTGGCCATATCCGCCCGGTGAATGAAATGACGAGGTTGGCGGCGGCCCTCAGGCCGTCGCATGGGACGGGGACCCGGCCGAGGCCGGGCCCGTCGGTGCGGTCGCTGGAATCAGCGGCCTTCGAAGACCACGAAGCAGGAGCCCTGGCTCTGGGTGTAGGCGTCGTAGCCCACCAGACGCACGTGGTGGTCGGGGTAGGCGCGGTGGCAGGCCTCGAGCTCGCTCACGACAACACCCAGATCCTTCTCACCGAAGAAGGGCAGCTTCCAGTACGACCAGTAGGTCGCCATGGAGCGGCTGGGGTGAACGTGCTCGATCAGGGGGCTCCAGCCCTGGGCAATGATGTAAGCGATCTGGTCGTAGATCTCGTCCTGGGTGAACGGCGGCAGGAAGCCGAAGGTCTCCAGGGTGGCGACTGTTTGATAGTCACCCACGGTGCTCTGGAAGGGCATGGGGAAGCTGGGGTTGAAGGTGGTTGGAAAACGTCCCGGGCCTCCGCCTCAGGAGCAGGGAGCCGACGATGCCGACCTCCCTCTCCATGGGCGCAGACGATCAGACGGCGACGTCGAGCTTGTCGACGGTGTCGAACTCGAACTTGATCTCCTTCCAGGTCTCGAGGGCGATGGCCAGCTCGGGGCTGTGCTTGGCGGCCTCGGTGAGGATCTCGCGGCTTTCCTTCTCGATCTCGCGACCGGCGTTGCGGGCCTTGACGCAGGCTTCGAGCGCCACGCGGTTGGCGGCGGCCCCGGCGGCCGAACCCCAGGGGTGACCGTGGGTACCACCACCGAACTGGAGCACCGAGTCGTCACCGAAGATGGCGACGAGGGCGGGCATGTGCCACACGTGGATACCGCCGGAGGCGACGGCGAACACGCCGGGCATCGAAGCCCAGTCCTGATCGAAGAAGTTGCCGCGGGTGCGATCTTCGGGAACGAAGGATTCGCGCAGCTGGTCGATGTAGCCGAGGGTGGTCTGACGGTCGCCCTCGAGCTTGCCCACCACCGTGCCGGTGTGGAGCTGGTCACCACCGGAGAGGCGCAGGCACTTGGCCAGCACGCGGAAGTGGATGCCGTGCTTGGGATGGCGGTCGATCACAGCGTGCATGGCGCGGTGGATGTGGAGCAGCATCCCGTTCTTGCGGCACCAGTGCGCCAGGCCGGTGTTGGCGGTGAAGCCACCGGTGATGTAGTCGTGCATGATGATTGGTTGCCCGAGTTCTTTGGCAAACTCGGCCCGCTCGTACATCTCCTCGGGAGTGGCGGCGGTGCAATTGAGGTAGTGCCCTTTCTTCTCCCCGGTTTCCTCCTGGGCGGAGCGCACGGCCTCGGCGACGAACTCAAAACGGTTTTGCCAACGCTGGAAGGGTTGGGAGTTGATGTTTTCGTCGTCCTTGGTGAAATCCAAGCCACCGCGAAGGCACTCGTAGACCACCCGGCCATAGTTTTTACCGGAGAGACCAAGTTTTGGCTTGATCGTGCAGCCCAGCAGGGGACGGCCGTACTTGTTCATCCGGTCACGCTCGACCTGGATGCCGTTCGGTGGGCCTTGGCAGGTTTTGATGAAGGCCAAGGGGAAGCGAATGTCTTCCAGCCTCAGATGGCGCAGGGCTTTGAAACCAAACACGTTGCCCACCAGGGAGGTGAGAACGTTGGTGATGGAGCCTTCCTCAAACAGATCGAGGGGATAGGCGATGAAGGCATAGAAGGATTCCTTGTCGCCTGGCACATCTTCGATGCGATAGGCGCGGCCCTTGTAGAAGTCGAGGTCGGTGAGGAGCTCGGACCACACCGTGGACCAGGTGCCTGTGGAAGATTCCGCCGCCACGGCGGCGGCCACTTCCTCTTTGGGAACGCCTTCCTGGCCCGTGCACTTGAAGCAGGCGAGAAGGTCGGTGTCGAGGGGGACGTAGTCAGGAGTCCAGTACGTGTCGCGGTACTCCTTGACCCCAGCGTCGTACTTTTTGCTCATGGGGGTTCTCCGGTTGGGTCGTTGGATAAAGGAAGGGAATCAGCGCCTAGAGCTCGATCCCTCAGTCCTTGGATCCCAGACCGAACGTGCTGTTGAGGGCGGGCTCGACCTCACGGTGAGGACGGGCAATGATGTGGGCGGCCACCAGACCGTCGCCCACCCGCTCGCAGGCATCGGCGCCAGCGCGGACGGCGGCGTTGACGGCACCGGTTTCGCCACGCACCAGGACGGTGACGTAGCCGCCACCGACGAATTCACGACCAATGAGGCGCACTTCGGCGGCTTTGGTCATGGCGTCAGCCGCTTCGATGGCAGGCACCAGGCCCCGGGTCTCAATCATGCCGAGGGCGATGCCCATGGTTTCGTTTGCCATTACCTGCTCCTGGAGGAGGGGGTGGAATGTTCGAGAGCAACCCTGCTCCTGCGCCTGACCTTCCGTCAACCCATTTGGGCTCCGAGGGCCATCACCGTTTCCAGCCGCCGCAATAAGGGGGTCTTATCCCGGGGACACAAATCTTTAGGAAACCATGAAAAAAATCTGACGAACCCCTCCAGCCCCGGGTCGCACGCCCCCGTGAACAGCCGAGGGAAACCGGGCTCAGAAGGCTTCCGCCTCGGAGACAAATCCCACGCCGCCAAAGCGAGCGAGCAGGGGACGGGCCAGCTCACGCAGCGACCCCAACAACGATTCCTCGCAAAACACAACCACGTGCGCGTTGGCTCCCAAGCCACTGAAATCCATGGCTTCAGAAATTTCCCCCGCCAAGCCGAAGCCGGTGACATGTCGCGTCACCGAATAGCCAGGGGCTCCGGCTTTGCGGATGGCTTTACAAAGCCGATCGACCTCACGCTCGCTGACAAAAAAATCAATTCGCTTCATGGGTTTCAAGTGGCGGGAATGAAACGCTGAACCAGCGCCATGTAGAGGGGAATCCCCACCACCACATTGAAGGGGAAGGTGAGGCCTAAGGCCGCGGTGATGTACATGCTGGGATTCGCCTGGGGCACGGTCATGCGCATGGCCGCCGGCACCGCGATGTACGACGCGCTCGCGGAGAGCACCATGAAGAGCAGGGCATCGCCCTGGGGAAGGCCCAAAAGCTTGGCGATCGCCAGGCCGATAAAAGAGTGCGCGATCGGGGCCGCGATGGCAAAGACGACGAGAAAGGGTCCAGTCTGGCGCAGATCGCGAAGTCGTTGGGCCGCCACCAGTCCCATATCCAAAAGGAAAAAGCAGAGCACGCCATAGAAAAGCTTCTCGGTGAAGGGTTCCATTCGTTCCACACCGGAAGGACTGAAAAAGGCGACCAGCGTGCCAATCACAAGACTGCCAATGAGCAAGAAAACAGATCCGTTAAGAAAGGCTTCTTGCAACACTTCACGCCAAGGAATCCCTTCAGAAGTTGCTCCACCCCGTTGTTTTTCCAGGCTGGAAGACGCCAGTTTGGCCATCACCACGCCCACCACGATCGCTGGAGATTCCATCAGCGCCAGCGCCGCCACCATGAACCCGTCGTAAGGCACCTTCAACACGTTGAGAAAGCTCTGGGCGGTGATGAAGGTCACCGCGCTGATCGAGCCATAGGCCGCGGCGACGGCGGCGGCGTTGTCAGAGCCCAGGCGGGCGCGCAGGATGAGAAAACTGCTGATGGGCACCAGCAGCGACATCACAATCGCGGCGGCGATGGTGAGCAGCACCGTCGTTCCCAAACCGCTCCGGCTGAGCTCCACACCCCCCTTGAAGCCAATGGCCAGCAGGAGGTAAAGGGAAAACAGTTTGGGCAGCGGGGAGGGAATCTCCAGATCTGAGCCCAGCACGACAGCCAAGACTCCGAGAAAGAAAAACAAAACCGGAGCCGACAGGAGGTTCTGCAACACCAGCGTCGTCTGCATGACCAACCTCCTCCACCATGGATGGTGGGGTTCAACCTAGGCGAGTCTCCCCGGGCCGCCGTCAGCATCGGCTCACGGCGGGTGGCGCTCCGGCCCAAAGCAAGTTTTTTTGCCTATCGTCATCCACGGCGGCAGGAACCCTGGAGTTTTCCGGGGGTGGAATGTTCAACCCATCCCTGCCCCCAACCCCTTCCAAGTCCCCACCTCCAGCTGAGGTCTACGCGGCTGGGGATAATGCCGGATGCTTCCGCCGCCTGGGGCCATCTCCCTCATGACCGCTGTAACCCGGCTGGTGATCGCCAGCGGCAACCCCCACAAGGTGGATGAAATCAGGGACATGCTCGGGGCGATCAACCTGGAGGTGCTGGCCCAACCCCGGGACCTCGAGATCGAGGAAACGGGCCACACCTATGGGGAAAACGCCCGTCTGAAGGCGGAAACCGTGGCTCGCCTCACCGGGGAGTGGGCCCTGGCGGACGATTCCGGACTGGAAGTGGATGCCCTGGGGGGGCGGCCTGGCCTCTTTTCCGCCCGCTACGCGCCCGACGACACGGAGAAAGTGCATCGCCTGCTCCAGGAGCTGGGAGACAGTCTTTATCGGGGGGCCAGATTCGTGAGCGCCATGGCCCTGGCCGATCCCCTGGGCACCACCCGTCTAGAGGGATGCGGGGTGTGTTACGGCCTGATTCTTCGCGAACCCGATGGCCACGGGGCGGGATACGACCCTGTGTTTTACGTGCGGGAAGCGGGCTGCTCCTACGCCCGCATGACCCCCCACCTCAAGGCCAAGCTGGGCAGTCGTGGTAAAGCCGCCCGGGAGATGGCGGCGGGGTTGAGGGACTTAAGGGACGAGCGGGGGATCAGCGGTTGATGTGTTGCACAGCTCTCATGGCGGCGGCGGCGGCCTCGTTCACATCTCCCTCCTTGCCGGCCAGGGTGAGCCGGCCATAGGCGCCGACGGCCTTGACGTCCACCACGGTGATGTTGGAAGCCTTCTCCGCCTCATTGGCGGCAATCAACACATAGCCAGCCGGCTCGGTCTCCAGAATGAACATGCTCATTCCCGCCTGAATCATCGAGCCTCTTCGATTTTGGCGATTGATGAGCACGGCGTGGTCTGGGGTGATGGCGTAAATGATTTCCGTCCATGTCACCTCGCAACGGCTGCGCTGATCCACGCTGCTGCCGATGGCTTCCAGCACCACCTCGCCGGAGTGGAGCACATTGCTTTGATCGCGGTGATACATGGCGATCGAGCCAAAGGCCCGCTCCACCACCATTTGGCCCAACCGCACCGTGCTGGCCTTGAGGGCAATGTCGGTGACGCGGTGAACCGCCATTCCCGGAGACACCTCCAACCAAAGGCAGGCGTCGCCGGGGATGGGAAGAAAGCCCTGGCTCACGGTGCCCATGTAGGCCGCTAGCTGCGGTTGCAGGGAATCGAGATAGACATAGGTGCGCAGCTCAATGGATTGCACATGGCTGTGGTGCCGCAGCCGGCGTCCTTCGCTATCCGTGGTGATGACGCAGCTGGCCCCGCTGTCCTCACCGGTGATGTCCGTACCCGTGATGGGGGGGCGCCCCAGCTGGCTGGATTCCCGCGCGCGGCTGATGGCCCGCTCTTCCGCGCTCCGCGGCCTCGCGGGGCGGAACGAACGGTTTTGGCGCAATTCGGGGTCGGTCACTGGGGGGGTCAGGACGTCATCGGCGTCAAAGGGGACAGAAACGCGGGAGGTGAGCACCGTGAGGACAACCCTCGCCTGGCGAAGCTCAGGTCGTCGTCGGCTCAACAAGCGTGCTGGATCCTACGGCTGAAGGGTCCGGACCCTCTGACAGAGGGAAGGCTTTGGTGGCGTCCGCCACAAGTCTTTGATCAGGGTTCGCTATCACGGGGATCACCTTCGCCTATGGGCCATGCTCACCCCGAGCACACGACTGCGACTGCAAGCCATCTTGGAGAGAATTGGCGCGGACCAACCCGTGTCACTGCGGGAACGAATTTATGTGCAAAAGTTCGCCGATCGTGATCAGGGAGTGGCCGCGTGGCTCTTGAGAGCCCGCCGGCGACAAATGGGACAAGCAGCTGGGGAGGCGCCTCGACGGGATGGCATTGACCACTTTCTCGAGCAAATGAATCTTGGCCCCGTGGATCCCGACGCCACCTATCGACCCGGGGAAGACGACATCGAGGGGTGGTTTGGTGGCGCGCCGGGCTGGGTGCGCCGCAGCTAAAAAATGGCATAACACTTGCGGATGGCCCGCGAATCGTTACCTTCCTGGCAATCGATTTCCTGTGCCATGGCGCGAACACCCTCCTCCCGACGAGCGGATGGTTCCGCCGCCCATCCGGAGCTGGATCAGGGGATCGGGGCGGGTCCGCAACCTGAGCAAGCCCTGGCCCTCATCGGTCTGGGGCTGATGCGCAAGTTGGCCGCCCAGGGAGACGGGCTTCCCTGGTTGTGGACGGGGGACGAGGATCCCGCCGCCATCGACGCCGCCGTGCTGCGTCAGAGACTGGAACTGGTGGATCTGGCCCTCCGCACCGCCGCTCCACTCACCACAGCGGAGGTGACCCATCTCATGGGGGCCCGCCCTGGCGCTCCCGTGGTGGAACGGGGAGGGTTAATCGCCCGACGACAGGCGCGCAATGTTTGGATCCTCTCCCGGGTCCAGGGAGAGGGGGGGTCAGGGGCGGGACACTTTCAAGAGACCCCCCGCAGGCGCTTTTAAGGGCCCGCAGGCGCCTTAGGGGAACGAACCACCGATCAGCACCTTTGATCTGTTCGCGAAGGTTTCCCAAGGAACCTTGCCTTTCGCTTCCGCTTGCTCGAAGGTGGCTCATCCGCGAACGGACGATGAGCTGGGTTGAGCTGGAACGGTTGGTGACCGACGCCGAAGCGGACGCTGAACTCCGGCGGATTCTGCGTTCCTGCCCGTCCCAAGCTGACCTGCTCCTGGCGGCCCGTCGCCGGGGTTACCACATCACCCGGGTCGATTTGTTGCGGGCCTGGCAGCGGCACCAGCAACGATCCAGCCAGCGGGCCTCCAGCGGCTGAGGAGTGGAACCCTCAGGGAGAGGGGGATGGGAAGGCTTCGGGGGCGAGGGGCGCTTGTCGACAGGCCCGACGCCCCACGGCGGCGGCATAGCCCCGCTCCACTGAACCCACCAACGGGCTGATCGACCCGTCGCGACAGTCCACCACCAGGCGCTCCCGATGGCCCTGTTGATCCCGCACCCGGAGACGCAGCCGCCAGGAATAGGGGGCCACCCGGGAAAACTCATCCCCGCACACCGGGCCCACACAGAGGCCGGGCGCGGCCTCCGCGGGGGCGGTCCAGACCAGCAGGCCAACCCACAGCAGGGCGACCACCAGCCAGCACCGCACGGATCCGCCCCGTCGCTGATCGGGTGGGGAGGTCACCGTGTCAACTCCAGGGGAGGCTCCCAAGGGTCATCCCCCTCTTGTTGGGGATGAAAGTAATCCCAAACCTGGCGGGCCAGGGCGGGCCCGATTCCCGGAGCCGAGGCAATTTGCTCGGGGCTGGCGAGCTGGATGGCATCCACCGAGCGAAAATGGGCGAGCAGGTCTTTCACCCGCCTGGGCCCCACCCCAGGAATGTCCCCCAGCCGTGAGCGTCGCTGCCGCTCCCCCCGCCGCTGGCGGTGGTAACTGACGGCAAACCGGTGAGCCTCATCCCGCAACCGGCGCAGGAGCGTCACGCCCAGTTGGTCGGGCTCTGTCTCCAACGGGTGGCTCGCTCCGGGAAGGAACACCTCTTCCCGTGCCTTGGCGAGGGAACAGACCACCAGCTCCTCGTGCAAATCCATTTCCCGCAGGGCTTCCATGACCGCGGAGAGCTGGCCTTTGCCGCCATCGATCATCACCAGATCGGGCCAATCGTTCAGGCCATCGCCATGGAGCACCGACCCAGCCTCACGCCGCAGCCGCACCAGGTCGGCACCCGAGGCCTTGGCCTGGGACCAGCGGCGAAAGCGACGCCGCATGATCTCGGCCATCGCCATGAAATCGTCGGAATGGCCACCGCGGATGGAGGTGCTTTGCAGCTTGTAGCGGCGATAGTGCTGCTTGGCGGGAAGGCCATCCACGAACACCACCTGGGAAGCCACGGCATCGCTGCCCTGGAGATGGCTGATGTCATACCCCTCAACGCGCCGGGGGGAGCCGGGCAGCTCCAGCAACTGGGCCAGATCCTCCAGGGCCAGTTGGTGTTGTTCCGCGTGACGCTGGGCCCGTTGCAATTCGTAGGAGGCATTGCGCACCACCAGGTCGATCAACTCCGCTTTCCGCTGCCGCTGGGGCACGCTCAAACGCACCTTGCGGCCACGACGCTCGCTCAACCACTCCTGAATCAAGGTCTGCTGGGGAAGGGGATGCTGCAGCAGCACATCAGGGGGAATTTCCACGGGCTCCACCTGGCTGTAATGCTCTTCAATCACGCGCTGCAGGATCCAGCCGTGATCCCCCTCCCCCACATCCGCCAAGTACCCCAGCCGACCCACCAGCTTGCCCGCCCGCATCTGGAACAGCTGGACGGCGGCCACACGGCCATCCGCCTCCAGCGCCACCACATCCCGAGACACCGAACCATCGCCGATGCTCATTTTCTGATCAGCCGTTAAGGTCTCCAACCCCTGGATCTGGTCGCGAACCCGGGCGGCGGCCTCAAAGTCCAAGCGCTCGGCGTAGCGATCCATCTGGGAGCGCAACAGGTCTTGAAGTTCATCGTTGCGTCCCTGAAACACCATCGCCACCTTCCGCAAAGTGCGGTGGTAATCCTCAGAACTGATGCGCTGTTGGCACACCCCGGGGCAACGGCCGATGGCGTGATTCAGGCACGTGCGATCGCGATAGAGGGGTTGGGGCCGCTGACGAAGGGGAAACACCCGTTTCACCAGCGCCAGGGTGCGCCTCAGCAGGCCCACATCCACGTACGGACCATAAAAACGATCGTGGGGGCCGCGGAAACGTCGCCGGCGGGTGATGAAGATGCGGGGGTAAGCCTCACTCCAGGTGATGCAGAGATAGGGATACTTTTTATCATCTTTCAGCAGGATGTTGAAATGGGGTTGATTTTGCTTGATCAGATTCGATTCCAAGGCCAAGGCCTCGGCATCGCTGTCCGTCACGATCACCTCGATGTCACACACCTGCCGCACCATCAGGCTGATGCGGGGGCTATGGCCCTGGGAGGATTGGAAGTAACTGCGGACGCGGTTTCTTAGGACTTTGGCTTTGCCGATATAGAGAATGCGATCCTCCCCATCCCGCATCAGGTAGCAACCTGGCTCCGTGGGGATCTCCCGCAGCCGTTGGGCCAGCTGATCCGGTTGTCGCAGGAGGGGGAGCGATCCGGAGGGGGCCGCCCCGCCCTCCCCTAGCCCCCGTAC
>JBKCPG010000067.1:0-55402 GCA_046309395.1 Cyanobacteriota bacterium
GGGTTTGGAGGCGCTGCGGTTGAGGCCGGGGTTGCGGCTCTGGGCCGTGGAGCGTCGCCCCGGTGCCGCGGCGTTGATCCATCGCAATGCCTCCCGCCTCGCTGTCGCCCCCGCGGGCGTGGTGGAGGGGGCGGCTCCGGCCGCCCTGGCCGACCTCCCGGCCCCCGACCGAGTGCTGATCGGGGGGGCGGGACGTGAACGGAGGGAGGTGGTGCGTGCCGTTTTGGACCGGTTGAGGCCAGGGGGGCGGATCGTGGTGCCCTTGGCCACCTTGGAGGGGCTGGCTGAGCTGCGAGGGGATCTGGAAGCGGCCAATTTGCGGGTGGCTGTCACGCAACTGCAGGCTTGGCGAGGCGTTCCCTTGGCGGATGGCACACGCCTGGCGCCCCTCAACCCCGTCTTGGTCGTGAAAGCGTGGTCGGCTGGGGCAGCCGGCGGATGTCCACAGGGCTCCCCACCTTGAGACCCAGCCGTTGCGCTTCCCCCGCGCCTAATTCCACCACTCCATCCACGGGGTCAACCGGGCCATAGCTGGGACAGGGCAAGGACGGGCAGGTGGGGGCGTTGGCCTCAATGGCCAGGATTCGGTTGTTGGCGATGAAAATCAAGTCGAGCGGGGCCAGGGTGCGATGCATCCAAAAACGCGCCACCGAGGGGGGGGTGAAGACAAACCACATGCCTCGCAAGGGGGGCAGGGCCGGTCGCATTTGCAGCCCCATGCTGTATTGACGCGGGCTTTGTGGCACTTCAAGCGCGATGCAGGGGGACGCCTCGCTCCCGGACAGGCACCATTGGGCCGTGATCGGCAACACCTGCGGGGGGCCCTTGTCCCCGGGTTGGCCCCCACGGGCCCCGAATCCAAGCCCCGCGCTGGCCAGGCAGGCCGTGGCCAACCCGACGACCATCCCCTGGGTGCTCCACCCTCGGGGGGTGGCCGTGGTGGTGGCTCCGATGATCCTCATCCCTTTAGGCAGTAGCCCAATCCGCGCACAGTGTGAATCAGCCGTGGCCGCCCTCCCTCCTCCAGCTTCCTGCGCAAGTAGCGCACGTACACCTCAATCACATTGCTGCTGGCGCCGCGCTCCTCTGGCCAAATGGCTTGGAGGATCCTCTCTCGGCCCACCACCTTTGGGCTCTCGCGGAGCAGGAGCATCAACAGCTGAAATTCCCGCGAGGTCAACGGGATGGCTTTCCCACCTCGTTGAACGGTTTGCTCGCGAGGATCCACCTCCAGGTCAGCCACCACAAGCCGGGGGGCCTCCGCTTCCCTGGCGGTCCGCCGCAAGTGGAGGTGCAGACGTAGGCGCGTCAACAGGTCGCTCGGCCCCGCCGAGGTGAGCCAGAGATCGTCCGCGCCAGCGCTTAACGCCAGGCAGCGGCCCTCCACAGTGTCGCCAGGACAGCCGAGCAAGATCGGCAGCCCACCCCAAAGACGTCGCGACAAGGGAATTCGCCCCTCCCATTGGGGAGAGAGAATCACCGCGGCGGGCGTTGCCCCAATGGCCCCCCAGGAGGTGTCCTCCCGGGGGAGATGAAGGGTGCTGTAGCCGGAGGCTTGGAGCCGCGGGGCCAGATCCGTGGCGGCGGTTCCTCCTAGCAGCAGGAGGGGGAGGTCATCATTCATGGTCCCGCGGTGGCCCGGGCTTGGCCACGTGGGGCAGACCCCATCCCAGTTTGTTGCGCAGCACTTGGAAGAATTCGTGGTCGGCGAGGCGCACAAAACCCACGGGGTGCTCGCTTCGCCGGATCATCACCCGGTCCTCAGGCCATACGTAGCAGCCCGCGGTCCCATCCACCACCATCATCAGCCGCTCGGGCGTGGCGGGGAACACGGTCACGGGCTCCTGATCGGAAAACACCAGTGCTCTTGACGCGAGGGAGTGGGCCGCGATGGGCGTGAGTTGGAGAACAGGGCAGTCTGGGGTGATCACGGGCCCGCCCGCGCTGAGGGAATAGGCGGTGGACCCCGTTGGGGTGGACAGGATCACCCCGTCGGCGGCGATGTCCACCGGGGCGTGGCGGCCAATGGCCACCTCGAAATGACACATGCTGGTGAGCGGTTCCCGGTGCAGGGCCATTTCATTGAGACAGAGCAACTCCCACCGGCGCTGATCTCCCCGCATCACGGTCACCACCAACATCGAACGGTGTTCCACGCTCCACTCCTGGGCCACCACCTGGTCGAGAACCCGATCGAGATCCTTCAAATAGGCTTCGGCCAGGAAGCCCAAATGACCAGTGTTGATGGTCAGGATGGGTACCCCGATGGGCGCGGTTTGTCGGGCCGCCGAGAGCACGGTGCCGTCTCCGCCCAACACCAGGGCCAGCGAGAGGCTCTCATCAAACCCCTTCGGCACACAACAGGCGTAGCCAAGTCCCCGAAGGTGCTGCTCCGGATTGGCAAAACCCACCACCCCACTGGAACTGCTGACGCGCACCACCTCCCAGCCGGCCTCGGTGAGCCGTGCCTCGATCGTATCGGCGGTGGCGATGGCCACCGCTTTGCCATCATTCACGATCAGTCCGACACGGGGCACCGATCGCGGGCAACAGGGCCCTATGAGTGTATTGGGGCAGGGTTAAAACTGTTCCAGGAAGCGCAGATCGCTGGTATAGAAACGCCGGATGTCATCGATGCCATGGCGCACCATGCAGAAGCGCTCCACCCCAAGGCCAGCGGCGAACCCGCTCCAGCGCTCCGGGTCGATGCCGAGTCCCTCCAGCACCGCGGGGTCCACCATGCCGCACCCCATCACCTCCAGCCAGCGGCCGCGCCAGCGCACATCCACTTCGGCGGAGGGCTCGGTGAACGGGAAGTAGCTGGCGCGAAATCGCACGGGAAGATCGCCGAAAAAAGCCCGTAGAAAAGTGGTTACGGTGCCGCGGAGGTGGCTGAAATCCAGGCCCTCATCGATGGCCAGCACTTCCACTTGATGAAACACGGGTGAGTGGGTGGCGTCCATGGAATCGCGTCTGAACACCCGGCCGGGAGCCACCACCCGCACCGGAGGGGGATTGGCTTCCAGGTGGCGGATCTGCACGGGGGAGGTGTGGGTTCGCAGCAGTCGTTGGTCCCCCCCCTCTCCTCTCCCCAAGTAGAAGGTGTCTTGCATGTCCCGGGCTGGGTGGTGGGGGGGAATGTTCAGCGCCGTGAAGTTGTAGTGATCGGTTTCAATTTCCGGGCCCTCGGAAACGCGATAGCCCAGCCCGGCAAAGAGGTCGATGATCTCTTCACAGGTCCCCACCAGGGGGTGACGATGGCCTGGGGGCACCATGGCGCAGGGCATGGTGACATCCAGCCGTTCCTTCCGGAGGCGTTCCCCCATCTGGGCGGAGCGCAGATCCTCAAGCCTCTGGCCCAGCTGTTGTTGCACCCGCTCTTTCAGTCGGTTGGCCCGCTCGCCGACGATCGGCCGTTGATCCGCCTGGAGCTTCCCCATGGCCCCCAGCACCGCCGACAGGCGACCCTTCCGCCCAAGCAGACTCACCCGCAGATCCTCTAGTTCCGCCGGGTCGGTGGCCTGGTGGATCGCGGCTTCCGCCTCCACGTCGAGCCGCTCAAGCAATTGGCTGAGCTCCTCAAGGCTGACGGTGGTGCTCACGGCGTGTGGATGGCTGGGGCGACTCTAGGGAGCTGACTAATCTGTTTTTGGGGCGATCCTCCCCAGCGTCTCCCGATGAAAGCGCCCTCCGCGTCCGCCCCGCTCCGCCTGTTGATCTGCAACGACGATGGTGTCTTTGCCGATGGCATTCAATCCCTCGCCGCCGAGGCCCGTGCCCGGGGCCATCAGGTGACGGTGGTCTGCCCTGATCAGGAGCGCTCCGCCACGGGCCACGGCCTCACCCTGCAAACCCCGATCCGGGCGGAGCGCGCCGATGAGCTGTTCGCCGAGGGAGTCACGGCCTGGGCGTGCAGCGGCACACCCGCTGATTGTGTGAAGTTGGCCCTGTTTCGCCTGTTGGAGGAGCCCCCCAATCTGGTGCTCTCTGGCATCAACCATGGCCCGAATCTCGGAACGGATGTGCTGTATTCCGGCACGGTGGCCGCAGCCATGGAGGGCACGATTGAGGGGTTGCCCTCCATCGCGGTGAGTTCGGCCGACTTTCGCTGGCGTGAGTTTCGTCCGGCGGCCAGGCTGGCCTTGGAGGTGGCGGAAGACATGCTTCTGAGCGGATGGCCGGAGGGGTTGCTGCTCAATCTCAACGTGCCGCCCGTGCCTGGGGAGGCGATGGGGCCTTTGCGCTGGTGTCGCCCGGCGGTGCGGCGCTACGCGGATCAGTTTGATCGGCGCGTTGATCCCCGCGGACGCACCTATTACTGGCTGGCGGGAGAAGTGGTGAACGATCTGGAAGCTCGGGTGTCGGGCCCCGAGGATTGGCCCACGGATGTGGCCTGGATCCAGGCCAACGGCGTCAGTTTGTCTCCCCTTCAGCCAGAGCTGTTTTGGCGAGGGCTATGCCACGAGCTGCCCCGCCTCGCCAGGATGGCTTGAGGCCCTTGGGGGGGGTGTTTTCGTTAGCTCGGGCGATGGATGCGTTGCAGCATCCAAAGGGAAAACAGCAGACCGATGAGGTGGGCAAAAAGCACCTGGGTGTTGCTGAGCACCCCGAGCATTTCGATGGAGGTGATCGGAAAGCCCACCACCCTGTTTAGCCCCGCGTTGATGGGGGCTCCAAAAAATCCCGGCGCCTGCAAGGAGGCTTGGACAAACAGGCTGCCCGCGAGGGCTTGATACCCCACGGCGGCCAGGGCCAGCCCCAGGAGGTCACCCAGCAGTCCCCTCTTGAGAAGTTGCGAGGTTTCTCCCTTGCTGGGGCGAACAGGCCGCTCTAGGGCCCGACCGCAGCGCACGATCAACCATCCCTGCCACAAACTCCAGAGCAGCACCAGGAAGGCCAGAGTGGTCAAAGAGAGACCGGGGCCCAGTCCGAGGGCCCGCTGGGAATTGGCGGCGAGTTGGTTGCCCACCTTGCTGAAGAACAACACCCCCACCACCACCACCCCGAGGGTGAGCTGACTCCAAAACCGCACCCAGCCCATCCTTCGGAGCGCGGCGGAGATCCGATTGAGGCTCAGGGGATCGGCCATGGTGGGTTGGTTCTCTTCCCAACTTGCCATGGGAAGATCTCCAAAGTGAGAGCAAGGGCCCATTCCAAAGGCTGCAACTCCAGGCCGCTGCCAACGCTCCCGCCTGTGATCACCCTATCTCCACCCGCCCCCCCGCGCCGTCCCATGGCCGTGGCCCTCGGAACGTTCGATGGCCTGCACGCGGGCCACCGACGGGTGATCACCCAGGCGATGGCCTTGGCCGCCGAGGACGACTCCTCCTCGGGGGGAGCGCTGCCCACCATGGTGAGTTTCTGGCCCCATCCCCGGGAGGTGCTCCACGGCGAGCCGCGCCTGCGGCTTGATTTGCCGGAAGAGAAACTGAGCGTGCTGGAGTCCCTTGGCATCCAGCAGTTGGTGCTCTTGCCCTTCACCCGTGAATTGGCTTCGCTCACTCCCGAGGAGTTTGTGGCGGAGGTGTTGGCCAACCAGCTCGAGGTTCGTTGCTTGGCCGTGGGCGAGAACTTCCGTTTTGGTGTCCATCGCCGCGGGGATGCCGAGCGGCTCGTTTCCCTTGGTCGGAAGCATGGCATCCGGGTGGCCGTGGTGCCGACGCTCCACGACGCCTCCGGTCGCGTCAGCAGCAGCCGGATTCGGCAGGCCCTCGCCGAGGGTCGGATTCGAGAGGCGGAGGTGTTGCTGGGCCGGCCCTATCGCTTTGAGGGGGTGGTGAGGAAAGGTCGGGGTTTGGGGCGCCAATTGGGATGGCCTACCGCCAATCTCGCCGTGAGTGGTCGCAAATTCCTTCCGAAGGAGGGGGTCTACTCCGCCTGGGTCTGGATGGCGGAGGAGGGGGGCGAGGCTCCACTGTCCGCCGTGATGAATCTTGGTGGGCAACCCACCGTGGATCCCCTCGCCCCCTCAGCGGTGGAGGTGCACATCCTGCATCCTGACTTTGACCCTGGCGTCGATCTGGTGGGTCGAAGGCTCGTGGTGCAACCGATGGATTGGTTGCGGGGGCAGCGTCGCTTCAAGGATCTTTCGGAACTCTCGGAGCGGATTGCTCGCGACGCGGCCACGGCGAGAGATCAACTGGCTTGTCACCCGCCGCCAGGCGATCACCTCTCCGCACGACCCTTCGCCGCACGACCTTGTCAGGACGCCCCATGACTGTTCACCCATCTTCATCCCCCGCCGGGTCTCAGCCGTCGTTGTCCCCTGTCCCCATCCCCGGTTTTGGGGCTGAAGGGAGCTCCAGCGATCCGCACGCCCCGATCCAGAGGCTGTTGGACGCCAATCTCGATCGCGCCCGAGAAGGCCTCAGGGTGTTGGAGGATTGGTGTCGCTTTGTTCTCAACCGCCCAGATCTGGTGGTGCGTTTGAAGGACCTGAGGCAGCGTCTGGGCCAACGCCATCGGCTTGCTTACAAGATGGCCCGCCACGCCGCCAGCGATCCTGCGGCCGCCTTGGCTCACCCGGCCCAGCGGGAGCGCGACGAGCCCCTCGCGGTGGTGGCGGCCAACGCGGGGCGTGTCCAAGAGGCTTTGCGGGTGCTGGAAGAGTTCGGACGAGCCGCCGATCCGGAGCTGGCGGACGAGGCTGTCAAGATTCGTTATGCCCTCTACGACCTGGAAGTGGAGTGCCTCCGGGGCTCCGCCGTCGAGGGACACACCAGTAGGGAGCGACTGGAACGCTGCCATCTGTACCTGATCACCTCGCCCGTGCCCGAATTGCTCGCGGTGGTGGAAGCTGCCCTCCAGGCTGGCCTGCGATTGGTTCAATATCGCCCGAAGGAGGAGCCCTCCACCGATCTCGAACGGTTGGAGCAGGCGAGAGCGCTCCGGCGGCTTTGTCAGCGGTACGACGCGCTTTTCCTGGTGAATGATCGCGTGGATTTGGCGCTGGCCGTGGATGCCGATGGGGTGCATCTCGGTCAGGGCGATCTTCCTACCGCCCTGGCCCGGCGGCTGCTTGGCCCGGATCGCCTGATCGGACGCAGCACCCATTCGCCCGACCAGCTGCGTCAGGCCATCGCAGAGGGGTGTGACTACGCGGGGGTGGGCCCAATTCACGAAACCCCTTCCAAGCCGGGCCGCTCCCCCGTGGGGTTGGCCTACGTGGCCCTCGCCGCCAAGGATTGCCCCATCCCCTGGTTTGCGATCGGGGGGATCGACGTCACCAGTTTGGCCGCCGTGAAGGGGGCGGGGGCCAAGCGAGTCGCCCTGATCCGGGCGATCACCGAGGCGTCCGATCCGTTTGGCGCCACCGCGGAGTTGCTGCGGCGGCTGGACGTGACCTCATGATCACCATCCGCGTGAATGGTCAACTCAGGTCTTGCCCAGCGGGCCTGGAGCTCAGGGACATGCTGATCCACCTCGGCTATCAACCGGAGGTCGTCGTCGTGGAGCTGAATGGCGGCATTCTCTCCCGTGCCCACTGGCCAGGCAGGGTTGTGGTGGAATCCGATGTCTTGGAAGTGGTCACCATTGTGGGAGGAGGTACGTAGATTTCTGGAGTTACCGATTCGAAGGTTCGATCCTCCATGGGACTCCGTCTGTTCAAGCGGTTCGCGAGCTTGATGGTGGTGCCCATCCTGCTGACCACGTTTCTTCTCGTCTCTCCCCGCGCGGCTGATGCCGCCAGCGGTGGCCGGATTGGTGGCGGAAGCTTCCGCTCCTCCCCCTCGCCCCGCGGCTACGGAAGTGGGGGAGGACGCTACCGAGGAGGCTCGGGCGGCTCGGGTGGCGCCTACGTTCCGATCCCCTACGGAGGTGGTTACTACGGGGGGGGCTATTACGGAGGCGGGGGATTCGGGCTGCCGTTTGTGGTGCCGATGTTCGGATTCGGCGGCGGTCTGCTGGGTTTCCTCGTCCTCATGGCGATTCTCGGATTGATGGTGAACACCCTGCGTTCAGGCATGTCACCGTCCTCGGGAGGTGGCCTTCCTGGTGACGAGTCCTATGGAAGGGTGGATGGGCCTGTTTCCATCGCTCAGGTTCAGGTGGGTCTGCTCCCTTCCGCGAAGGAATTGCAGGCCGACCTTCGAAGGATGGCGGCGACGGCGGACACCAGCACCACCTCAGGGCTACGGCGCGTGCTGCAGGAAACCACCCTGTCCCTGCTCCGCAACCCTGAACTCTGGGTTTACGCGAATGTTGAATCCGCCCAGGTGTCCTTTAGTGCGGCGGAGGGCACCTTCAATCGCCTCTCCATGCAAGAGCGGAGCAAGCTGAGAAAGGAACTCACCACCAACGTGTCCGGGCAACGGAGTCAAGATGCCCTGTCTGGCACCACCCAGGGGCCCAGTGACGCCACAAGCGACTTCATCGCCGTCACCCTGCTCGTGGCCAGCCGTACCCCCTTGTCCCTTAAGGAGGCCCACACGGCGGAGTCCCTCCGAGAAGCATTGCAACGACTCGGGGCGGTTGGGGATGAGGAACTGTTGGCCTTGGAGGTGATCTGGCAACCCGAAGGGGCGGGTGAGGTGCTGACCACCGAAGAGCTGCTTACGGCCTACCCCCAGCTGCAACACCTCTAACGCCAGATTGCCCCTCTTTGGCGTTGAGGATGCGCAAAGCGGCCATTGCGGCCCCGTACCCATTGTCAATATTCACCACGGTCAGTCCTGGTGCGCAGCTCGCGAGCATCCCGTGGAGGGCGGCCGTTCCCCCCTGGCTCACCCCGTAGCCCACAGAAATGGGGACACCGATGACCGGCTGGGGAAGCAATCCAGCCACCACGGTGGGCAGAGCTCCCTCCATGCCCGCGCACACAATCAACACGGAAGCCTCTTGGAGGAGGGGGAGCCGATCCAGCAAACGGTGAAGGCCCGCCACCCCCACATCTTCGATCACATCGCCGGAAACCCCATGGCATCGCAAGGCGAGGCAGGCTTCCTGGGCCACCACCTGATCACTGGTTCCACCAGTCACCACCAGCACCTGCCCTCGTTCCCTATGGGCAGCGGGCAGGGAGGGAGCAGTCAGGCAGCGTGCCTTTGGGTGGTGCGTCACTGAAGGGCTGGAGGGGCCCCGCTCCCGCAACAGGCGGGCCACGTAAGCCGCTTTGCCGGGTGAGACTCGTGTCACCAGGGCTGTCTCTCCAGCGTTCACCAGTTCGCGCACAATGTCAGCGATCTGGTCGGCCCGTTTGTGTTCGCCCCAGACAGCCTCCACCATTCCGAGGCGCATCCTTCGATTCAGATCGAGATTGGCTTCGCTGGTCATCCCTCGGATCGTTCCCCGGAAAAGAGCAAAGGAAAAGGATTCGGACTCTCAGGGGGCAGGCCAAGGATCCGTTTGGCGGCGCTCTCAAAGTCAGCCTGGATGGCGTTCACCATCTCCTCAGGGATGGCTTTCCAGTCCGTGCGACTGGCCCAATGGATCAACAGCACGCCCTCCTGGCGCTCCTGATCCCAGCGCAACTCCCGTCCCACAAACCCTTGGCGTTGCCGCAGCCAAGGTTCCCAGGTGTGCGTCTCCGCCTCGATCCAAGCCCGCTGGCTGTGGGCTGGCACGTGAAGGCGAAGATGTTCAATCACACCCTCCCCGCCGCCGCTCGGCCCTTCTGGCTGGCTTTCAGGCTCCAAGGATCCCCCTCGCTGTCATTTGCGCCAAATGAGAGCTTAGGCACCCTCAATCTTTGGGGAGGATTCCTTCAGTCGCCTTCCATCAGGGCAACCGCATAGGAGGCAATCCCCTCCTCCCTCCCAACGGGCCCCAGCCCCTCGTTTGTCGTGGCCTTGACGCCCACCCGATCAGCTGAAACCCCTAGATGCTCCGCCAGATTGGCCCTCATCTGCAAGATGTGGGGCCTCAATTTCGGCCGTTCCGCCACCACCACCACATCCACATTCACCACGCGCCAGCCCCGCTCTCGCGCCAAGGCCATCACATGGCGCAGGAGTCGCAAGCTGTCCGCGTCCTTCCAACGGGGATCCCCGGGGGGGAAGTGTTGGCCGATGTCTCCCAGGCTCAAGGCCCCCAGGAGGGCGTCCATCAGGGAATGGGTCACCACATCGGCGTCGCTGTGACCGTCGAGACCAAGGTTCTCAGGATGGTTTAGGTGAACACCCGCCAGGATCAAGGGACGGCCAGGCACAAGACGATGGATGTCGTAGCCGTGGCCGATGCGGAGGTCCATGGATGGGCGGGCTGCTTGCCCAAGTCTTTCACCGCGGGTCTTGCGCTTGCCAGCGGAGATAGAGGTCGGGACGGCGTTCCCTGGTGCGCCGAAGGCGTTCCTCCTCTCGCCACTGGGCAATGGCTTTGTGGTCGCCACTCCTCAAAACCGGTGGCACCTCCATGTCGCGGAAGACGGCGGGTCTGGTGTAATGGGGATGTTCCAGGAGAAGGCCATGATGGCTTTCTTGATCCAGGGATTCCGCGGTCCCAACGGTTCCTGGTAGCAGACGCACAACGCCATTGATGACTGTCATCGCTGGCAATTCACCTCCAGTGAGCACAAAATCTCCAATGGAGATCTCCTCATCAGCAAGCGTACGAATCCGTTCATCAAACCCTTCATAGTGTCCGCAGAGGATCACGAGCTGATCACACGTGCTTGCCCAGCGCTCAAGGGTTGATTGGTGTAGAAGGTTGCCCTGGGGAGTCATCAGGAGGCTGGATCGTTTCCCCACGATGGGGATGGCTTCAAACGCCGCGAACATGGGCTCGGGTTTGAGCACCATGCCCGCGCCTCCCCCGTAGGGTTCGTCATCCACTTTGCGGTAACGATCCTGAGCGAAATCGCGGGGATTGTGCAGATGGAGTTCGGCGATGCCACGGGACAATGCCCTGCCGATCACCCCTAGCTGTGGCAAGGGCGTGAAGGCTTCTGGGACCAGGGAGATGACATCGATGCGCATGGCCCGTGAACAGTCCCTCCTGATCAAGAGGCATCCTTTGACGGACCCAAACGTCTGATCTCTGAGCTGAAGCTTGCCCGGCTGGGCCGTCCATCGAGGAACTGTTCCAGGGCGCAGCGCAAGCGGAGATTGGGTTTGCTGAACCAAATGCGTTCGTTGACAATCCTTGTCTCTTCCCTGATGGCCATCTCCAAACTGCCATCCGCTCCGAGGTGCCATCGTCCCGGTACCGTGCCGATGAGAAGCGTGCCATCCCACTGGAAGATCAACCGCACGCTGGAACCGTCGGGTACCGCGATCTCCAGCTCTCCGCAGTCCTCATCCCTTGTCGCTTCGAAAAAAGCCACCCTCAATTCACCACGATCAGCTTGGTGCCAGCTTTGGCCCCGTTCCTGATCCCCATCAGCCGGGAGGGCGCTGTCCATCTCAAGGTCTGGGGAATCTGGACCCATGAGACTGCGCAGGGTGAGCCAGTGGCCGGCATTGAGATGAAGAAAAGCGCCGATGTCCTGAGGGGGAAAGGCGTTCAAGGCATTGAGACGCATTTACCTGAACTTAGGGGTTCACCACTGACCTGTGGAAGCAAAAAGAGAAGAGACCTCGCCACTCCTAGGCATCCTCCCCGTAGCCCAGTTCGGAGAGCCGCGATGAGCTGGCCCGCCAATGGGGGGCCACTTTGACAAAAAGTTCAAGGTACACAGGGTTCCCGAGCAGGGTTTCCATCTCTTTCCTGGCCCTTGATCCGATGGAACCAAGCATTTTCCCGCCCCGCCCGATCAGAATGGCTTTCTGGCTTTGTCGCTCCACGAGCACGGTGGCGAGCACGGCCATTCGCGCCGCACGGCCTCCGGCCCGTGGGTCCTCCACGATCTGCTCGATCTGAACCGCCACGGAGTGGGGGATTTCCTCCCGAGTCTGAAGCAGCACCTGCTCCCGAATGAGTTCACCGAGCAGCACCTGTTCCGACTGATCACAGACCAGGTCCTTCGGATACAGACAGGGGCCGATCGGCAGGTCGTGCGCTAGGGCGTCCACAAGGGTCTCCATGCCCTCACCTGTGAGTCCACTCACCGGATGGAAAGGCCAAAGATCTCCCTGTTCCAGGCCATCCGGGGTCGCATTCACAAGCTGGCGGTAGGCGATCAACTGGTTGTCCGCCCGCTCGGGTTGGACCAAGTCCCAATGGCTTAGGGCCACATGCACAGTGGATCGAGTTTGTTTCAAAAGGTCAACGATGAAGGCGTCTCCCCGACCCGGTGCCTGGGAACCGTTCACAAGGAGCAGCACAAGATCGACATCGCCAATGGCCCCCCGGGCACTCTTGACAAGCCGTTCTCCCAATAGGTGGTGGGGTTTATGGATGCCGGGTGTGTCCACAAAAATCAGTTGGGCATCCTCGCGGGTCAAAATCCCACGGAGCCGGCGTCGGGTGGTTTGCGCCACGGGGGAGGTGATCGCCACCTTTTGTCCCACCAACCGGTTCAGGAGCGTGGATTTGCCGACGTTGGGTCGTCCGATCAGGGCGACGAAGCCTGATCGAAACTCCTGGGGAGGGGTGGGGGAATCCATGATTCAAATCTGACAGCGGATGCCCTCCCATGGCGAAAATGGAGCGCATCCAGGCGATTCCCCATGTCTCAGCCACTGACTTTCCAGCAAGCCATCGCTCAAAGTGCCGAGTGGATCCGTCTTTGGGATGCGGAAGAATTGAGCGATGATGTTCTTGCCGATGACGTTGGCAAACTGGTCGGTGAACGGGATGGCGCGCGGGGCTTTTTTGTCGCCTCTTTGACGAGCGACTCTCCACTGATGGATCGCTTGCCCGAAGCTTTGGTTGTCCAGCTGCGTTTGGCTGGGGCGGAAGTTGTGGATTTGACGGCTCGCAACCTGGCGATGAGCACAGCCATGATCGTTCACCACCGAAGGAATCAGGATGATGAGCTTATGGAGGGATCCATGCGAGTCCAGTCAAGATCATTGGATTTGATCCGACAACTCGATCCTCAACTTGTTAAGGAGAGGTTGGGAAAACTGTTGTTGGGTCTGCAATTAGAGGGTGAGGACCAATCCTTCTTCGAACGTTGGGGATACGATACTGAGCAGCGCGACGCCATCAAGACTACTCTTCTCGCTGTCGCTACCTAAGCCATATGTGTATGCACAAGGATTAGAATCGCAAATAAATCAAGCCTAATGTTTCCCAGTCTGTGTCTTCAATATTGGTTTGATAAATGTAATTAACATTCACTCCCACTGTGATCCATTTGCTCAAATTGAAGTCGATTCCGCCTGTGAGCATTCCATTCGTGGCGCCTGTGTTATCCACATTCGTGGCGATTCCACCTCCAACGAAGGGTGAAATTAGGCTGTGATAGAAAAGATCAACCGTCAGCGGAAGGCGAAACTCAAAGCCATCGTAGTTGTTGTCATTGTTGTTTGATGGTCCAAAGATTCCGCTCGGGCGTAAGGAAAGCGAAAAGTTGTTATCGAGTTTGTACCCCAGTCGTCCAGTAACGATCCCAGAAGTTGAATCCCCGGTGTAAGTGCCCGCTCTGACTCCTCCACCGACACCGTAAATTCCACGCGATTGGTAGGGACCTTCGACCCTTGGCTTTGCGGCAAGCTCCTGGGGTGTGAAGCTGGGAGGAATGGGCATAAATTGGGGAGGGAGTTTGCCAAATTGTTTCACGGAACTCCATTGAATCGATGTGCCACTCTGATTGACCGGGGCTGACTCCCAAACGGGTTTTTTCGGTAAGGTCTGGGCCTGGCTGGGTGAAGTGGGAAAAAATAGTTCTGTGATGAACAGTGCATACATTCCGAGAATGGGGCTCATTCTTGATGAGACATTCCTCGACGTCATGGTTTCACCTCACTGCTTGTCAAGGATTCTGCTGCGCTTGAATTTGCGCTTTCACCGGTAGTAGGCGTGTCGTCGGGTGCCACACTTGCTTGTGGGGAAGAGTCGGCTAACGCCACTGGTGCGGCTGGGGATTCTGGAATGGGCGCGGAAACTTGGTCCCGGGTGGCTTCAGACACACGGCTTGTGGAAGTGAAAGAAGGCTGATGTGTGGGGCCTTGAGCATGTTGTGGATCAGAAGGGGATGTTGTTAGCTTTCTGGGTTGGTCCGAAGGGGGTAGGGGATGGAGATGAACAACAGCAGGCACCATCCGACCATTCGAGGGGAGTGTTTGCTTGGAGGACCAATTTTTGATTTCATCCACAATTGCAGGGTCATCAGTATGGCTCAGAATATCCACAGTTCCATCGGATTGAATGGCTAAGGGAACTTGTGAAGTGTGACGAACTTTGGAGGAAGGGACGTGCACAACTCGCGCTTGGTCTAGGCGCAAAAGGAGATGATGATTCAAGCTATTGATACTGGTTTGGGAGGAACTTTGTGCGGAAAGTCCTTGTAAAGCAACCCTCATCGATTCTCTCCAAACAGCGGGAATGGGCGCAAGTGGATCTTTGGAGCGTGACCATTGAGCTCTTTCCGCTCTCGCCACAGGAGGCATGTCCACCTCATTTAAATCTCGTAGAGAGATTGAGCCGCCGAGCAAATCCGCGCTTGAGTAGAAATGGTCAAGGCGCAAAAGAGATGAATGCAATCCATGCGAAGCATGAAGTGATTTGATACTGCTTACTGGAGGTGCTTCAAATCTTGGCGATAGCCCACGTAGGGATGGAGAAGAAGGGAGGACGTAGGCGGTTATGGGATGCGGAAGTCCTTGAACTGAGGATGTAGGAGATGGGGATAGGGGTGATAAGGAGCGATTCCGATAGCCTGTAGCGTTTAAAAGAATTCCTGTCGCTTGATTGTTTAGTTTGAACCCATGACCGTTACCGCTCTTTTCAATTTGGATCCGGTTAAGGACAGCATCTCCGATCTTTGCGGCACGGATGTCTCCAGAACCTTGAGCAAGGGATTTTTGTTGAGAGGGCCTACTAGATGAAAACCATCTATCATGGGTATCAATCAGAAAAACTGGCAGCCAGATGGCTTGGCTCAAAAGGGCCCATGCTACTGAGCTTTTAGTTGAGCATTTACGATGAAGGTTTGTCATAAGACTAAAAGGGTAGGAGTGATACTGGTAGGAGCCTGTGAGAGCTAGTTATTGTTATTATTATTCCATCCAAATCCATTGCCAAAGCGACTCAAATTATTGATAATTCCAATTGGGACCGCGATATCATTGAGGACATCTAAGGTTTCGCCGTAGAAGGAACGATTAACAATGACAGTGTCACGATCTCTTAAAGGAGGGTTGAAGCCATTGGAGACATTGAGATCTTGTTTGTATGAAAAAACCTGACGAGTGGTGGTTCCATTGTCATTAAATCTAATTAGTTCAATATGATTTTTGTTGGCGCGCCACTTATTCAATCCTCCAGCACGAAAGATAGCCTCTATAAGAGGAGTGTTAGCTGGCAATGTAATTGAACCAGGAGATTTAACCTCACCTATCAAAGTTACATTAATTGAACTGGGTGCCAAATTGGTGCGTCCGATGCGAACTACCTCGTCAGGTATTGGTTCTACAGCTCTTCCAACGATGACCGTATCCCCATCAAATAGAATAGGGTTTTGAAACTGGTTTCCCATCAGAAATAATTGTGACATATCAAGAAATGTCTGCTTCTGTTCCCCATTCTGACCAACAACTCGACGTAAAAGAATCTTGCGAATATCCGCATTGGCTGTTACACCACCTGCAGTTTGCAGTGCATTTGCCAATCTGTTGATCCCTCCTAACGGATAAAGCCCTGGTTTTGTCACCTCGCCGATAATCGTTACTTTGACAGGTCGAGGTGCGATCAGCTGTAAGAGAAGTTGTGGGCGAACAACTTGCTTTTCGTACAAACTAATTAGCCACCGAGTAGCTTGACCAATTGTTAATCCCGATAGTTGAACAGATCCAATCAAGGGCAATATGGCAGTTCCATCAGGCAAAATCGAGACAGATCCTGCCAAACTCTTTAATTCTGGATCTAGAAATACTAAATTCAAGCCATCTCCAGGGCCGATTGTGTATAAGTCTGTATAAGTTTCCGTGAGGCCGACCGGCGAAAGTCTCTGACTGGAATCAGCCACTAAAAATTGTTGATCTTGAGCATGAAAGATTGATGGCTTTACACTTACCCTTGGTGAAGCAATTACTTGAGTCGAGGCGTGAACAAAAGGCATACAAAAAAAAGATCCAGTCATCAGGCTTAATGTGATAAAGCGAGCCTTGCTGACTGGAATATTTTGAAATTGCTTCATTTCGAGCATATAAGCTGAAATACTTTAGCGTCCATTAGCACTAGATCTGTGTTGCCTGGGATGGATTCCCAACTGTTCATGGGTGCTTGACGAATAGCTTGGATGTCGTAGAGTATCGCATCTAGCTGAAAAGAAGTGTCTACCACTGGCGCACCCTATCAACCTATTTCTGGTGGTGCCTCCAATCAAAGTCTGCCCCCCTCCCCATTTGCGGGACTTGTTTCAGATGCAAGTGCTTCGCCGCTTGGTGCTGATTCATCAGGCGGCGGTTTTGGGGGCATCATCAGAACCATAAAAAGACGTCAGGGAATTTTTCTCTTTTCTGCAGCACTTATATCCGGCCTCATGGCTCTCAATACGTTGAGAGAGCGTAAATTTAATCCTGTATTCTCGGGAAACTTTATTTTACAAATTGAATCTCCCCTAGAACGAAATGAGATCTCCGGTGAGGGCAAAATAGCTGCCTTGGCCACTAGACAAGAAATACAAAATAATATACCAGCATTAAAAGCAATCCTCCGCAGTCCTCTAGTGATTGCGCCAGTTGCCGAAAGAATGGGGTTAGAGGCTTCGCAAATTATAGAAAATCTGTCCATTGAACAAGGTGATAATACCACTGCAGTCATGAAAGTCTCCTTGTTGTGGAAAAATCCAGAACAGGGTAGGTTGATCTTGGAATATCTTTCAAAAGATTTTATCCGGTTTTCCTTGCTGCAGCGTCAAGCCAGCATTGATTCAGGCATGAAATGGTTGCAAGCACAAGCACCATCGATCATTGCTAATGTAAATAAGTACGAAGGCAAGCTTAAGGCTTTTCGTGAGCAAAATTTAGTGATTGATCCCGCAGTCAATGCTACTGCGATTGAGTCACAAAGAACACTATTAATTAATCAGGTTGGCAAGCTCCAATTAGAACAAATACAGTTGCAAAATTTAATGAAAACCGTATCTTCTGGAAAATTAACTTATACTCCTTCTGGCGCTCCAGCTCCAATTGAACAATTTGGGAGGCAAGGTGTCATTGTCCCCTCAAATGCAGACTCCGCTCAGACTGTTTTACAGCAAACGATTGGTACTGTTAACCCAACGAGTGAACTTCAAAATTTTGAGCTTGAGTTGGCCAAAGCTAGAGCTATCTACAAGGACGATTCACCCATTGTTCAATCTATACTCGCCAAGAGAAATTCTATGGCCCCTGTCGCAAAAGCCCAACAGCTTGATGCATTAAGGGCACAGCTTTTTCAAAATGCAAAACAACAGGACGAGTTGAATCGCCAAATTCTCCTCCTCAACCAGAATTTTAAAAATAGTCCAGATAAAATTAAAGAGTATGGTGAAATTTCCCAAAAGCTGGAAACCGCCAGAAGCAATTATGCATCATACTTGTCTGCCATTGATAATTTCAATCTTGAAAAAGCTCGTTTTGTAACTCCCTGGCAGGTAATCTCTCCACCTCAATTTAAAACAACACCTGTATCTCCAGATATTCGTTCCGATTTGTTGAGAGCACTTTTATTCGGTCTTATTGGAGGAGTTGTCGCTTCAGTATTAAGAGAAAGAACTGACAATGTTTTCCATACACCCACCGAAGCAGAGAAAGAACTTCAACTTCCTGTCCTTGGTCTTGTTCCTTATTTGCCACTTGAACCAGGTCTGAATATTGCAAAGAGTTTGTCAAATATGAGCGCAAGCGAAAGATTTGCAATCAAAGAATCACTACGAAGCCTCTTTACAACTTTTCGTCTTCTTCGTGCGGACAGAGATATTAAGTTGGTTGCAATTACATCGTCAACTCAAGGTGAGGGTAAATCAACCGCGATTTCAATTTTTGCAAGCACTCTCGCCGACCTTGGCTTGAAAGTTCTTGTGGTGGATGCTGATATGCGGTTACCAACACAAGCGAAATATTTGGGACTTCCTTCTGGAGGTGACGGGTTTTCATCACTTCTCACCGACCCAAATCTTGAACTTGACTCATTGCTTATACGCCTACAAGAGAGCTTTGATTTTTTACCATCAGGTCCCAAACCACCAGATCCAGCAAAGTTGTTAAACTCTTCGAGATGTCAAGAGGTCGTACAAAAAATCAGATCCCATACAGACTACGATATTGTACTCTTTGACACACCGCCTTGTTTGATGCTTGCGGATCCAATTCTTTTAGGTGAAAAACTAGATGGAATTCTTTTTCTTGTCGGACTCGGCAAGGTTTCAAGACGTCTAGCACCGCAAGCTGCACGTCGTATCAAAGCGACGGGAGTTGATGTTCTAGGCATTATCTGCAACCAGGTGTCGTTCCCGACTAATCTCAACGACTATGGTTACGAGTACGGTTATTACTACCACTATGGTTACTCATACGCAGATAGCTATAGAAGAAGGGCAAAGGATAGTTATTACAGTTCTAAAGGGCTAGACAGTTATTTCTCGCAAGCCAAAAAGTCACTGTTTGCAAATAACTACGTGCAGCAAGGTGTTGAGCTAGCAAACAAGGATAAGACTGCTAACGCACAAAAGAGTGTAGCTACTACAGATGATAAGGATATTGTAGATAAAGATCCTAAGAACGGAGACAATTAACTCTCACTTTTATATCCTAAATTATGTGCGGTAATGCTTTACAACTTGTTCTAACAGATCTAAATGGTGATATAAAGGTTTTGCAATTTTATGGCATTCACGTACGTAATTTAAACTGTCAAATAAATCCTTCTTTTCCAGAATACATGTAATCCCAACCGCGATGAGGACAGATCTTTCTTGCCCAGCAAAACAATGGAGATAAACCGGAGTCTCAGCTTTCGAGACGAGAGCCATGGCTTCGTTTAAAGCAAAGATTAGTTTTTCAGTGGTAAGTAAATCCTGAGATCGATGGTCTGGTAGTGATACTTCATTGCTTTTCCAATTTGCTGGGATAGGGGCGTAGATGTGTTCGTAAGGATAACAACAACTGAATCGGTAAAGGAAGCCGTCTGATTCAAGTTGTTGCCAGTGAAATTCAGATCGTGGCATTGGACCTATAGCGAGTTTCCCTATCTTTATCCAACTATATGGTAAAGCTGGGTATGTTGTAAGACCACCTTTTGATTGTCGAGAGTCTTTGGAATTTGAGAATAGACTAAAAAGCATCTCAAGAAATAAGATAGGGTAATACCAATCTGTTTAAAAAAATAATGATCTCACTTCCGTAGGGCATTCTGAACTTCATTAACAATCTTAGGCCATGTGGTTAAGCGCTGCTGTGTACTCATATTGGCGGATGGTTGAAATGTGAGAACTAAACATGAGTAGTCATATGGCTTATCTGATCCCAAAAGCTTTGTTAGGAAAGTCCGCTTATGTGGAGATAATTCATGCACAGTAGCTGTTAGGGGAGACAAGCGAACATCAACTTGAGAAAGGGTAGAGGATCCGGGAATAACACAGGTCTGCAAGGAATCCTTCGAGTCTATTGGACCACGCAGCGAAACAGGCTGCTTGTCCAAAAAAGATGGATTCTTAATATAGACACCAGGAATATTCTTGGTCAAGATACCGTACGTTTCAATTTTGAATTCATCACGTTTTGCTACTCTCACCATGAGTGCACTGACTTCACTACCGTCTCGGAATCTGAATCGATATAAATCTGACAGCATACGATCTGAAGAGTTTATATTAAGTGATTTGTTCGTCACTATGCTAAGAGGAACCTCGCTTAACGAATTCAGAGCTACTTTCAGGTGATTTGATGGGAGAGAAGGTTTCGAAATGCCTGGCTTAAAAGCTGCATAAGAAGATGCTGCAAGAGCCAAAAATCCCAAAAAAATGTATAAGCTATTTAAATTTTTGAATCGATGAAATCTCATAGATCTAATCTTCTGTTACAAGTGGAGGTAGTTCACGGTTAAGCACAGCTAAATAAAGATAACCCAATAGGAAAACAGCAATTCCTGAAAAAATAAGTGATCCGGCTTGTTCATGAAAAAAGTCGAATAAAGCTTTACCAGAGCCACTATTCAAAGACGTGAATAAAGCAAGTAGAGCAATTCTTAAGGAGTTGACAACAAAACCTATCAGTGGGGCTGATAAAAAAATCAAAGGCTTCCCTATGCGCGAACGTAAGGGGAATGCCAGTAAAAATATGCACGCGGTAATAAACATTTGCATAATCATCTCGAATCCATTACACTCATGCATGACCTGAACGGCACCTCCAGGTACATACACAGTAGTCCCAACTAACGTAGACGGAGCAATTCCCAATAAGCCTACCCAAAAAAGTACGAATTTCGCTGTAAGCAAAGATAAATCATCAGAAACATGAGTGGCTACTAGTATCTGTAAAACAAGAAAGCTTGGTAAGAGGCAGAGAACAAGCAAAGAGTCCCTATAATTGATGATGTCTTTAAAGGGATTTGCAATTAAAAATAGTCCGAATCCGGCAACTGGTACCATGAGGTATAAAAACGAATCTGAGCCGTTAATGCGTGCTGTCCTTAGAATAACAAAAATAATGATTAAAGTTCCAGTGAGAAGACCGGCAAATGAAGGTTTAGGTTTCAATGTTTCAAGATGGTCTTCCATACAAATTAATGCTCCGCCCCAAACAATTAGAGCTGTGATTGCATTACCCGTAATCTGAGTCGAGGTAAATATAATCAAGTTTTGCAATGCAACCAATCCACATACAGATATCCATAGATTTTTAAGGGTTGGAGGAGGTAGTTGATTTTTGATAGAAAAAAAGAAATCAGACAAATGTGCTCTTGTCGGCATATACTTACCTAGTTTTATGAAGTGCCTCATTGGCCGCAAGAGAACTACTGTACTCTGGTACTAACTTTTTAATTATATCACAGGTACCTGAGCTGTCCCACTGATCCATCAAAATAATCATTTGTTTCACAAGTAGCCAAAGATTTTCGTTGTCTCTCTTCGGTTCCTGAGCTCGCCTGATAAGTGGGTGATCAGTGGGTTGATCATCGGCACTAATTAGAAGTTCTTCATAAAGTTTTTCACCTGGACGCAATCCTGTAAACTCAATGGAAATATCACCATCTGGAGTATTTTGATCTCTAACTCGCAACCCCGAAAGCTCAATCATTTGTCTAGCTAAATCAGCAATTCGAACAGGTTCACCCATATCCAATAGAAAAACATCACCTCCCTGTGCCATTCCAGTCGACTGGAGTACGAGCTGAACAGCTTCTGAAATCGTCATAAAATATCTTGTCACAGAAGGATGCGTAACAGTAACCGGTCCTCCTTTTGCGATCTGTTCGTGAAACAGTGGGATGACAGATCCTGATGAACCTAAGACATTGCCGAAACGAACCATTGAAAAGATCGTACGGTTAGGGGAGGATTCGTCAGCAGCTGACTGGATCAATAATTCGCAAATTCGCTTACTTGCCCCCATAATATTTGTGGGCCTAACAGCTTTATCGGTAGAGATTAACATAACCTTTTCGACTTTTGACTTTTTCGCAGCATTGATGACTGCCATAGTGCCTTTAACATTGTTGGCAACACCTGCACAAATATTACCTTCAACTAATGGTACATGCTTGTAAGCTGCAGCATGAAAAATAGTATTAACTTGATGGGTTGTGCAAAGACTTGAAAGGAGACTTTCATCAATAGTATTCCCAAGAACGGCTAGATACTTGTCTTTCGGCAGGATATCCCCAAGTTCCTTGCATATTGAATAAAGAGAGAATTCATTTAATTCAAGAATAATCAATTTCTTCGCCCCAAGAAAAGCTATTTGTCTACAAAGTTCACTTCCAATTGAGCCCCCAGCTCCTGTCACTAAGACCGCTTTATTTTCAACAGATACACTTAAGAGTTGAGGTATGGGATTAGAGGGCTCTCTTCCAAGTAGATCCTCAATAGAGACGTCTTTTAAATCACTAACAGTCCGTGACCCACTAGCTAACTGACCAAGGGATGGAATTGAGAGAACTCTTACCCCATTATGTGTCAAGTTGTCCACCAAATAACGTTTCCGATGACGAGGAATTGATGGCATGGCTAAAAGTACCTGTCCAACAGAATACTTCTTAATTAGGAAAGGTAATCTATCAGGAGAGTAGATCACCTGATTTTGCAAAGTCCGACCATGAAGGCATGGATCATCATCTAGATAGCCAATAATTCTGAAACGAGGATCATTACGCAGTGCCACTAAAAGGGTTAACCCAGAAGACCCTGCACCGTAAATAAGTGTAGGATTAAGAATTGTAAAATTCCCCTGCAGGGTTTTTGCGTTTCTTCTCTCTATTTGCTGGATTAGTAGATCACGCATGACTATTCTCATGGCTATTGCCCCCCCAGTGAACAGCAGCCAGTACAAAATCCAATATGACCGAGGAGGAACAATGTGATAAAATCGATAACTAATAAAAAATAAAAAGACCACCATTAAGAAACTACGTGGTATTAATCCGTAAAGAGAATGACTTCCCGTGTAACGAGTAAGACCTCGATACCAGCCGGATAACCATAAGATTCCTAGGCCACTGATGACAGCAGGCAAGAGCAAAGCCTTCTGTTTAACCAAAAATATTTTGATGTCAACTGGATTATTGAGTCTTAGAGCGATGGCACCGTAGAAAGCAGCCACAATTAGTAGGCCATCGAAGAGAAGTAAAATTAATCTCCTCCCGATAATTTGGCCACTTGGCATACTGAGAAGCCTTCTAAGATGACGGTTAGAAACAATATTTTTGCTTAAAATCTTTAACATAAATTCCTCATTTGATTTACTCTTAAGAGCCAAAAATTAATCCTATTCATTTTAGCACAAATAACTACGTCTCATCGATCTCAACAGCGATTTTTAGATCGAGATAGATTCCTGCTAAAAATTCAAAGCCTGCAACGATTAACAGCAAAAGTGTTCCTCCTACTAAATGGGATAAGGTTAAAAGTGCAGTGGCCAATATATAGAGTGAAGCGACTCGAGAATGGTGCCATCCAGCTTGGTGAAGTCTCTGAAATAAATGCATACGGTGAGCCGAGAAGATATTTTTACCCATAAAGAATCGGCGAACCACGCAAGTAAAGGCATCAGCAAACAATGGGAACCCCAGTAAAAATATATTGAAAGCTGATTGGATAGATGATTCTTGAAAGATCATGGCGGCATAAACAGCCCCAATGAATGTACTGCCTACATCTCCCATAAAAACTTTTGCTGGAGACCAGTTCCAGATTAGGAATCCAAGTATTGCTCCCGAAAGTGTCCAAGAGGATGTCCCGGCAAGCAGTAGGACACTACAACCGGCAACAAGTCCATCGAGGCCATCCATAAAATTAACGAAGTTTATAATGGCCGGGATAAGGATTAGAGCAACCATAAAACTCCAGGGTGAAAACGCGAGTTTAGCTACACCTAGTATCGCTATCGCAGTCAATACCTGTATAACATATCTCCAGCTAGCAGGTAAGCCCTTTAAATCATCGAGAAGGCCTGTGACTGCAAGCGGGAGACAAATAATAGGAATCCATCTCGACTCCCCATTTGAAGAAAGAAAGAATAGAAAGCTTCCAATAATGACAAAAGCAATACCGCCACCTCTCGGGGTTGGCTTGAAGTGTGAACTTCTAGAATTCGGAGTGTCAATCGCAATTTTTTGAAGGGAGGGCAAAAGCCCCAAAACCATAAGCCATGATAAGAAAAATGATAAAATAAACTGAACTATCGGCGACATTTTGAAAATCCCTCCACTGCATTCTCAACCGGAAAAGATCTGCTGGGTCCACCAACAACATCACATGTTTTGCTGAATCCGGCAAGATCACACTGAATTCTCAAAAAAGCTTCAAATAGTTTGGGATTAATGGGTAAGAGAAAAGCAATTAAAATGAAATAGATTCTTTCTGAGATGGTGATGATTTTACATTTTTTCCCCGGATAGCCAGTTCCGAGACTATCTCTGATCCTTATAAGCATACTCCTGTAATCTAAAGTCTCATCGCCTCCGACGGTTAGGACTATGGGTTCATTTGCTCCCCATTTGTTTGCAAGCATTTTGTCGGCTTGGTGCTTTGCGATCATCGCAAGTTGACTTGCGTGGATAGGCTGTCTTAAGCCAGTATTTTTTGGCAAGCAAATGACAGGAAGATGACGCATAACATCAAGGACCCTTGTAAGATTTCTGTCTTTATAGATGCCAATAGCTCCATAAATCAAGGTAGGAGCTAGTACTTGACAGGGAATATCTAGTCTTTTGCACATAGCTTCCAATACTTCATGTGAATCCATTAGACGCTTGGAGAGTTGTCGGTCATAATTGTTGTAGGCAAAACGTTTGGTCATGAATGAAGAGGAAGAACATGCAATGACTCCTGTTAAATTACGAAGTATTTGGGGTTTATATTTTGCAGCAGACGTCAAAAATGGCACAAGAAGCCAAATAGGCGCAAAACTCACGAGAATACCATTTATTGGGTTTAAATCTTCGGTGTATTTATCAGCAAGATTACAATATATATGAGAGTTTATATTGTTATTAGGTGCAGTTCTTCCCCAAGTTTCAGGTGGCGAATCTTTTGTCAGTTTAAGAAAATAAGCCCCTGCCGGACAATTAGAACCAAATAGAGTCAGGGACATGACTTAGAATAATATGCTGCAGAATCTTTGTATATACCTAAATATAAATGGAGCCCACCATCTTTTCCCAAAAGCTCTTTGATATGAATAGATAACCTCCCTTAATCTCTGTTTATTCTTTTGTGCACTAATACCTGAATCACCCATTAAGACTAAGTTAAAGTCGTCCAAAACAACTTTGATATTTGCAGTATTCGAGAGACGAAGAAAATAATCCAAGTCTGCAGCAATTCTAAGATCTGCAGCGTATTGATGAACAAGACGACGGGCGCCAGGACCGAAAAAAGTCGCCTGGTGAGGTGGAGAAGAACCACAGAAGAGCGATCTTCTGAAGGATTGAAACCAAATAAAACGGCTAAATCTCTTTAATCTAATAGAAGACAATTGCTCAGAAGATGGTATCAAGGAATAGTATTGCCCTTGACAAATATATAGATCTGGTGTCGAATCAGTATGTGCTAATTGCTGGAGACGAACTGATGCTCTTTCTAGTACGTTTGGTGATGCGGCTCGATCATCACTCCCCCAAAATAATAACCAATCCCGACTAGGATGTGCAAATGAAAAACCTTGGTTCATCGCCCCAAAGATTCCAGAATTAGGTTCAATTTGTTTAACCCATCTAAATCGCATGTCTTGAGCACAAATCCTCTCAAGCCACGCACGATGGGCTGAATTACTTGCCCCATCAACAAATAGAACTCTCCATTCTTTATGGCTTTGGTCTCTCAACGACTGAACTAAAGAAGGCAAGATCTGATAGGAATTCAATGTAGGTATAACAATTAATATGGAAGTCATTAACCTCGGCTAATTATTGTATTTTCCATAACAAGAATATCCATTTGTGTCCTTAAGAAGCAATCTAGAGCTTCTTTGGGGGAACTAACAATTGGCTCGTTTTCATTGAAAGATGTATTTAAGATCATCGGCACCCCAGTCTTCTTATAAAAAGTATTAATCAGTTGATAATATCTTTGGTTATCTGATTCAGTGACAGTTTGCAGGCGACCTGAACCATCGACATGGGTAACCGCTGGAATAAGTTTACGCTTGTTCTCACGAATACTATAAACTTGCATCATAAATGGGACATCACCATCTGTTTCAAACCAATCAAAGACTGCTTCTCGAAGAACTGATGGAGCAAAAGGCCGAAATGATTCTCTTCGTTTAATCTTTAGATTAAGTATATCTTTCATGTCTGATCTGCGAGGATCTCCTAATATTGATCTATGGCCAAGAGCTCTTGGTCCCCATTCCATCCTTCCTTCAAACCAACCAATAACTAGACCCTGAATGAGTGCATCTGATACTTCATCACATATGCTTGAGTTATCTAAAACTCTAACTGTACAGTTTGACGCCTGTAACTTTGCCTGAATCGACTGACTATTAATTAGATCAGTGATTTCCAAATTAGATGAGTGACAACCAAGATAAGCATTACTCATCGGCCTACAGCGATTGTTGCTGATCTGATGCCATACATCTAAAGCAGCTCCAAGTGCTCCTCCCGCATCCCCTGATGCCGCTTGAACATAAACGCTGGTAAATCTTGTCCGCTTTGAAATCTTTCCATTCGCCACAGAGTTTGCTCCACAGCCACCAGCGATACAAAGCCTTGAACAATTATCTCTTTCATAGATAACGTTTAACAAGTTAAATAATGCTTCTTCATACATGACTTGAGCAGATCTCGCGATATCCATGTGTTTCTGCTCCATGGGACTATTGGACATCCTTGGAGGTCCAAGCAGCTCTATGAGTTCTTGACTCCAGTGCTGGCCAACTACAGGGCTTCCATGACTCCACTGATGTTCAAGATCTTTTTTGCCAGTATGTTGAAAATATTTTAGATTTAATTCGTAAGTACCATTACTATGCAATGTGACAATTCTGCGCATGGCATCAGCATAATTATCTTCTCCATATGGAGCAAGACCCATGACTTTATATTCATCTCCATAGTTTGGAAATCCTAGGAATTGTGTGATCGCAGTATAAAAAGCTCCTAATGAATGAGGGAAATAAATATGTCCGTCAATCCTTATACTATTTTGACTTCCAAAACCCCAGGCACTACTAGCAAAATCACCAAAACCATCAACTGAAACTACGGATGCCTCTGGGAATGGAGAAGGATAGAAAGCTGAGGCCAGGTGTGCCTGGTGATGTTCAATAAAATGTAAATTCGCATTTATCCTGCTATTTGGAAAAGCGTTTTCAAGATTTGTTCGCAAGTTGCTCCTCTCTCTTTTGTTTTTCCATCTCTTTATTAAGAAGCCAGGATCGGGCATGGATGATAGTGAATAAATTGCCCTTCTTAATCGATGAGAATTTGGCTTGGTGTTAATTGAGATATGATTAATATCCTCAATCTTAACTCCTGCATCCTTAAGGCACCATTGTATAGATACTGATGGGAATCCAGCCCAATGCTTTAATCGTAGAAATCTCTCCTCTTCTACGGCGCTAAGTATTTGACCGTCCTTAACAAGTGCAGCAGCGGCGTCAGCATGAAAAGCATTAATACCGAGAATAAGAGTCATGGCTTAGTGAGAAATAGCGAACCAAAGTGTAAGTCAATAAAATAACCAACGGTGAATAGATTTTATCTAATCAGCTTCTGAAGCTCAAAAAGTGATGGATTCTTTAAGGCCAGATTCAATAGATTTCGTTTAATGATTTGTCTTGAAATCTCTGGAGAAGCATTATCTCGTATCCACTTATACCCCCCTCTTGATAGTTTCTCTCGTCTTTCTCTATCACTTGTTATCTGAAGTATAGTTCTCGCAAGATGATGTTGTTCTTGCTCAACAAGTTCACCCGTCTCCCCTGGTATCACAAAATCTTCCGGTCCTCCACATCTGGTACTAATGACTGGGACTCCACAAGCCATAGCCTCTAAAGCTGCTATGCAAAGTCCTTCCTGATGGGACGGGATCACAAAAACATCAAATGTCTGAATTAATTGAGCCAATTCCTTTGTATTCAGATGACCATTACAAATGACACAATGATCGATGCCAAGCTCTTTAATTCGGGGAAAGAGAGTTTTGAAATCCTTTTCCCCCACAAGTACCAATTCAAAACCAGCATCCATCTGGTTCAGGATTCTAACGGCCTCAAGTAGTAATTGAATGTTTTTTCGTGGATCACAAAAACGACCAGAAAATCCAATTCTTTTTTTGACCGTCATCTTATCGTCTGGATGAAATATATCAGTATTGACTGGCATTAACATTACATCACTTACAGGTCTACCAGAAAGTTCCTCAAACTCTTTTGCAGTATATTTACTCAGAGCAATAATGTTTCCTAGAGATGAACGTAAAATATGTTTCTCAAGTTTACTTATAAAAGGTTTATTTGCAATGGAATCAAAAGTTTGTCTTGTGAAGCTAAATTCTCTTAATCGATTTATTCTGTCAGCACCCCAGGGCGTTGCAATCCAAGCGAGAAACGGAATCTGATGAACAAGGTATGGAGAAGCTGACAATGGATTTCCAGATATACATATATGTAGTTGACAACTCTGAATTAATTGCTTCCATTTGGTGTTAAATAGATAGTGAGTAAACTCAAGTTCGGGTAACCAACAACCAATTCCAATTCCTTCATATAGACCAAATACCTTTTTGCTGACAAAACCCGGCACTCTATCAACTATCTTGTAACAAGGTACTGAAAGCTCAGGATTATTTCTCCAAGGTGCATACCACGCCAAGATAGGCATTATATTATTTTCTGATAACACCTGACACATCCATTTTGTCATTGTAGGTACACCACCATCTATTGGCTCAATCGTTGTGATGAGCGCTTTGATCGGATTTTTCATTGAAATGTGACCAATAAAAACTAATATACAAAAAGGTGTTTACTAGTATGCACCCAGTTAATTAGTTCCTTAACACCAGAAGCGACGTTAATTGAAGGATGCCATTCTAAAAGACGTTCAGCTTTCCTTATGTCACATACGAATACAGGTTGATCTCCAGGGCGTGAACTTGAATAACTAGGTGTGATTTCTATTTTCAATTCTTCTTCCAGCAAATCAAGTAGCCTCTTAAGACAGAGCGTATTAGTCATCCCTCCGCCAATATTAAATGCTTGTCCATTTATACGATCTCTATGTAACCAAGCTGCTTCGTAAGCCTTTGCTAAATCACTAACATTAAGTACATCACGTGTTTGCCAACCATCACCGTATAGCGTAATGTGTTTTCCTAATGTTGCCGCAATTGTAAACCAAGCAACCCAACCTTGATCTTCTATGCCAAATTGTCTTTCACCGTATATACAGGATTGCCTAAAACTGCATGTGTTTAAATCATAGATTCGCGCGTAATCCAGAGTGTATTGATCGGCAACTCCTTTGGAGCAACCATAAGGTGAGTGAAAATCTAGTGCTTGATGTTCATTCACTCCAAATTCTAGACTTGCAAAGTTATAGCCCCTATCTGTAAGAATCACAGGAATATCTTCCATGCTACCATACACTTTGTTTGTCGAAGCATATAGAAAGAATGAGTGAGGTGAACTAAGACGCACAGCTTCTAGAAGATTAAAGGTACCTAAAGCATTAATTTCAAAATCTTCCCTTGGATTAAAATATGATGTTGTCACAGCTACTTGAGCTGCTAAGTGTAAGATCATATCTGGTTTTAGATCTTTTATATAATTATTGACATGATCAAAATCTCTTATGTCAGTTATGTATGCGTTTACATCTGGGAAATTCTCTTGTAACCACTCTAAATTTTCTTTTGTCCCTTTTCGAGACAGATTATCTAGTACATGGATTTCCCATCCTCTTTTAGCAAAATGTACCGCACTGTTTACACCGATGAAACCGGCCCCTCCTGAGATCAGAATTTTTGCCATTGATCCCTGTTAGTGTTCAAACTGAATGGTTTATTTTACGACAGTCTGAGGCCTGGGAAACCAAGTAAGTGATGAATAGATTACTGACCATCCTTGCTTCTGTGAGGATTCTTCACATGCATATTCAAGTAAAGGATACTCTCCGCTACCAATCTTTGAAAAGCATATAAAATCCCCTCTTTCCCATCTAATATACCACCTTTAATTATTAAAGATATAAAAAACGAAGCAAATGGAGCCAAGAATGTATGTTTACGTATAAGATCCTGTACTGGTAACTTGGTGGAACTTGATTCTTTAAGCATTCTGGCTTCTATTGCTTGATAGCGTTTCTGATTGTCTAACCATACAGAGATTGGCTTTCGGTCATCATGAAGCATTTTATTATACAATGCACAGATGGATCCGTTGACAATAATTCTGTGACCATGACCTTCGTCAATATAAGATGAAAGAATGCGTTTGTATAAGCAGATCCTCGGAGGCAAAAGTCCAGATCTTAATGGTTTACCATTCACGCAGTACTTGAAACTTATGCTATACCCTGAGGCACCACTATCTGGATTAGCAGCATATTTAAGAATGACACTTTGTATCTCCTGAGCAAGACTTTTCGTAACTACGTAGTCAGAGTCGAGACTTAAAACCCAATCGCTATCTAGACAATCAAGTCCAAAGTTACATTGTTTAGCAAACGTATCAAACTTTCTAAAGATCACAGTTGCATTTCTAAATGACTTTATTATTTTAACTGTATCATCAGTGCTGCCACTATCAACTACCAATACTCTCTCAATCCACTCAATGGACTTAAGTATTCTATAAATGTTTTCTTCTTCGTTAAAAGTTATAATTAGTGCCGAGAGAGGGGACGCCATAGAAGTGGAAACAGCGTAATAAATTAAATTTTAATTAATAAGAGTTTTTTGCTTGCTGCAAAGAATTGGAACTGCTAAAAAAGTACCAGTGCTTAAACCAATAAGGATAAGAACAAAAGGATCACTGTACAATTGAGAGGCTGAGAAGAAAGAAACAATATTAACAATTGAAAAAATCAAAAGTCCAGATAGTATTAACAACTCATTGCTTGCCATATTATGTTGAGCATATTTGAAATTGCGTAGATATAAAATAAATATATGGAAAACCATATAAATTAGTAGGGCTAGTCCTACTACTCCCAATTCGACAACAAGACGACCTCCTCCTCCTTCGGATACATACGCAAGGCTGATGATCCCTCTTCTGGATGCACCAATACCAGTTGACCCAGCATTAGATCCGGCACCAACTCCGTAACCAAAAGGTCCTGCGATTTCAATACCTCGAAGTAGAGCGCCGAAACCTTGCTGCTGTAATCGCCCTTTAGACTCATCAAAAGTTAGTGTGGACGATCTATCAAAATATGGATCAATGTTAGATTGCATCTCAGGACTAAATATAAGTCCATAAGAACTAAATAACAGTGTTATCACCATCACTATGCTACCAATAATTCGTGTTAACCTTGATCCTTTGCTGGTGTAAATGTAATAGAGAAGAAACAAGCTAACAAAAACTATTATAAGACCCAATGCTTTTCTCCTTCCAGTAGTGATAGATAAAAAACTAAATCCACAACTTAGAAAGAAATAGAGTAATTGTTGTAGACCTTTGGGCTCTGAAATACCAAGAATAAAGGAAAAACAAGCACCAGCTGCTAAATGCCATCCGGCAATTTCACTGGTTCTCCAAAATCCAGATTGTCCATAACCAATTCCTGTGATCTCAATACCTTCACCAACTTCTTTTAGTAAACTATTTTCAAAGCCTGCCAGACTTAGTAACATTGAAGATGCAAATATGGTACATATAATAACGTATGATCTCATGAGAGTTCGCAATAGGTTATGATCGCAACCAATATGAAATCCTACCCATATCGAGAGAAGAGGAACAATGTAAAAAAGAACTCCAACAACAGATAATATGATATCATTAAACCTAACAAAGGAGTTTAGAGTCTGCATACCTAATAGATAGAAAAAGACGGATAGAAGAGAAAGCAATTGTGGATTATTCCAACAAATTATATTCAAATGCCAAACTCTGGAACTACTCTTTAGAGAAATGAATGTTAGAAGAAAAAAGATGAGTGCTAAAGCACCAAAATAAGAAGAATCGACCCCAGAAAGTTTTCGAATTGGATCCTGGAGAAAACCAATAACAAGTGTAAAGAGAAGGGCACCTTTCCACTTGTACTCAGAGGAAACAATAAAAAACAACAAAAATAATACGCTTAAGTAAAGAATCATTTTTGCTTAAAGATACTTGGAACAAGTGAATAATATCTAATTAACTCAGCTGAGATATTGTCCCAAGAATACTTTTCAAGCGCGAGTTTTTTTGCTGCTAACCGCATGGAATGTGGTGAGCCGAGCATTGCTTTTTTCAGAACTGAAGCAAGCTTATCAGCTTCAGCTTCACAAACAAGACCAGCCCCATGTTCTTTAACTGCATCTGCAATACCGACAGCAGGCGTAATAATAACAGGTATTCCGAGGGCCAGTGATTCCACTGCGGCGATACCAAAGTTCTCTGAAGCAGAGGGAAGTACAAACCAATCCATAGATTCAAGAATTTCATCTTTTCTGTTCCCTGATAGGTGGCCTAACCATCTTAAGTTTTGATCTAAGCATAGTTCTTTCGACATTTGTTTCATCTTCTCAACATATTCAGTACTGCCATCACCGGCAATATATAAAATCCAATTATTAATTCCATATTTATGAACAAGATGATAAAAAGCTTTTAGAAGGATATCAAGTTGCTTCTTTGGGTGTAACCTAGACAGAAAAATAAATCTTATACTATTTGTGGTTATAGCACTAAACGATGATAATCTATTTGAAGTCCTTGTCGGAAACTCGACGCCTAATGCGAGATTCAAGATAGACCTGCTTTGATTGACTACGTTAAATACTTGATCGGCTTCTTGTTGACTAGTCACATGAATAAAAACCGCACTTCTCAGATTTGACTTCTCAACAAGAAGTAACATTAGCCTCTTCTTTATAAAACCTTGTTCTAAACTCCATCTGTCTAGTTGACCTATTGTCCTAACAATGTAAGGAACTCTTTTTATTCTTGCCACCACCATAGCCATTGTTGAAGGGTAGGAGAAAATCGCATGAATATGCAGAATATCATATTTCTCGGCATTATCGAACAACCATTTTGTCATGCGAGGGCATATCAGGAACTCATCTAATGTCTTATTTTTCCATTGAATACATGGAAACATCAGTACAGGAACGTCTTGGTAAAAAAACCACTCATTAATTGGTAATCCACTTTCCCTGTAAGGTGCATTGTCAGTTGTAGTTACTATTGAAGCATCAATACTTTTCATTCTTAATGCCTTTACCATTTCAATTACAGCCTTGCTTGGACCGCCTCTTTTACGACATATTGATGGGATAATATGAAGTACTCTCATATATGGTCTCTCCTTATCCGTGAATCCTAGTCACTGCTTCTTCTATACTAGTAGTTACTTGTTCTATGCTGTACTTGTCCTGAATTAATCTTCTGGCATTTTCGCCCATCGCTTTAGCTTTTGCTGGATTAGTAACCATGTATGCTAAAAGATGCTTTAAACTCTCTATATCACCACATTCAAAAGTAAAACCCGTCAAATCGTTCTTTACTAAGTCTTTGCCACAACCTACTTTGTTCGAAACAATTGCTGGTAAGCCAGAAATCATCGCTTCATTAATGACAAGTCCCCATGTCTCATCGTCACCGGAAGGAAGCACAATACAATTTGAGATCCCATAGGCTTTTGGTATTTCTGTCTGATTTAAAAATCCTCTAAATGTAACTGGCAACATATATTCCTTTGCATACTTTATACATTCTTTTTCAAGTTCTCCTGTGCCTATTACTAGAAGGTGTACATTACTTAGCCCCTCCTGTATAAGTTGTTTAAATGCATTTAGCAAATCTAAGGGCCTTTTCTTCTGTTGTAGTTTTCCAGCAAAGAGAAAAATAAAGGAATGACAAGGAATATTCCATTCACTACAAATATCTAATCTTTCTAGTCTTGCACGTGATGATCGCTCTAAAAAAAACTGATTATCAATGATGTGTGGGCAAAGAAGCATTTGTTTATCTTTAACTCCCCTAGAACTACAAAACATTCTATTTTCAGTGCCAACAATTAAGACAATCCGAACCAATGAAAGCATTCTATCATATATCCAACGATTCAATACTGATCTACTCTTTATACCATTTGAATCCATTCTCAGGATAACTGGAATATTGCCAGTTACAAGTGAGAAAAAAATTTGCACCATACCATAAAAATGCCATCCCGTTAGTAAGGCTACATCGGGTTTTGTGTTATTAAATGCACGCTGTATCTCATTTCTAGGCTTACGTACACATACGCCCATAAAACCATTTGTAAGTCCCTTGCCATAACCACTTTTGGCTTTAATAAACTCATATCCCTCGAGTAAGGGAATATCCCAAAGAAATTCTTTCTTAAATCCTAATGACTGTGATTTCTTATCAGGAATTGTTAAATATAAAACGTGAGAATTAAACTTCACCGATTCCCCTAACGCCTTGAAGATAGGTGTATTGTATTGTATGGGATGACTTGCAATTACCAAAAGATTTGGTTGACAACTATGAATCAATCCCCTGCCAGACCTGTATAACAAAACTGACCATATGAAACCTTTAATCTCAGCAATAAGAGTGAAGATTATCCACATTGGATTTCTCAAGTGGTGCTTAGTGATGACACTCTTACCTAAATCTTTTATGCTCTTTATGATCGCTCTCTTTAGAGAGTTCGTACATAGATTATAATAATATCTGCCCACAGCATGATCAGGTTTTAACGTTGTTAAATGATCTCCGTAGCTTCTTGTTCCTCCTCGTTCAGCCTTTAGGTGGTGTATTAGTGCTTTTGGCTCGTAACGAATCTTTCCTCCATTTGCTCTCCATCTGTAGGAGAACTCAGCTTCAAAATGATATGCGACCTTTACGAAATTAGTGTCAAATCCTCCGACACCCATTGCAGTATCTCTAGGTATCGAAAAGTTGCCTCCCATAAAACTATCAACTTCTATTGGAACTTGCGAATTAAACAAGAATCTTGAATTTGGACTGTCAGCCTTTCCTTTATGCCAAGGTTGCAAGACTCTTCCTGCGATGATTGAAGAAGGATAAATATTGCCATAATATCGGTGACAGCGTATAAGCTCAGGATCTGGCACGATATCATCGTCTAAAAATAAGACTCGCTCTCCATTGGCTTTGCGTAATCCTATATTCATTGCACGTGTAATAGAAGGAAATTGAATTCTTATCCACAAAATCTCTTTTTCTTTATTTAATCTTTCGAGTACATCCTCTGTTCTTAAACTGTGATTTTCAGTTTGATCTATAATGAGAATCTCATCTGCTTTGAAGTCGAGATTTAGTAGTGCTTCTATAGTGTTAATAAGCACTTCATCTCTTCCGTATGTTGGTATTACTACTGATAAACTCATTTTAGTTTAGCAAGTCTCAACCTTGCGCGTAGATGTGTAGGATCAGAACTGATAGCTATTTGCAAGTATTCTTTAGCAAGTTCGGGATGAGATTGAATTAAACATGAACCAATAAAATAAGCTCCATCTGCACGCCTTCGTAGACTACCTTTATCAAATCTATATTTCCTTGAATACTTAGCGGCTTTTTCGAGAAAAACATCTTCTTGTTCTCCTTTCTTTCTTGCTTTACTGGCCTTTTTTATAAGATTAAAAAGTATTGCTTGCTCTAATTTGCGACTTCCACTAATGGAGTCAGGGAAAAGAAGGCCTTCATAATAAATCTGTGGCAGTCTTACATGTGATCCATACTCAAATAACCTACTCCATAGATCTACGTCTTGTGCAAAGTAAAATTGCTGTCTATATCCTCCTGACTTTAGATACATACTCCTCCTCATCATGACTGAGCCGTGAATTATTCCCGAGAGTCCATCCTGATCATTTTCATCGCCAGTAGATGTAAATACACTAATCCCCTCCTTTGTAATAAATCTGACTCGAGTAGAACAAATACTTGCAGAACTATTCTTTATTAATTGATTGGCCTGTGCAGACAATCTTCCCGGTAGGGAATAATCATTTGCATCTTGCCGTGCAATGAATTCTCCTTTCGCCAGGTCACAACCTTCTATCAGTGATATCGTTAAACCTCGTCCAGAACGTTTTAATACTGTTATTCGTTCATCTTCACATCGAGCCTCTTCAAGTATTTGAGGGGTTATATCCGTAGAGCCATCATCTATAATAATAAACTCTAAATCTACTTCATCTTGTTGAAGTATAGATTCTATGGTTCTTCTAAGTGATTCCCCTCCATTTTTAACACTCATCACAACTGATACTAGAGGTGAACTCATCCTGAAAAAATACTCACCTTAATTTTACCATGTCTCGTAACCTAGTTGAAAGTTTTCCCGTTTGATTCCACCCGAGGATGCTTCCTAGAATTTGATAGATTAAATAGTCCGGGCCAAGTCTTCTAAGAAAACCAGTACATTGTTTGGCAAGACTGAATATTGATTCTGACTCTTTTGCTAGCCCTGCAATTGCACATTGACGAGCAAGGAGAAAACATTCTCTAGCGAACTTTTTCATTTCAGGAGAATTATTTTTGATTCCAGTTGCTAATGCACATCTATATAGACGATGTTTTGAAATGATTCTATCTCTTAACTTCTTGGGATTTGTAGAGCCACCACTGCTGAGGTGATCTTTACTAAGATTTATTCGTCTGATCGATACATTTAGCGACACCCACGTTAGATGAGTCTGAGTTGCACCAGCTCGCGAATCAAATTCCCAATCCTCTTCATTGATTAAATTCATCCAAGGTCCAATTTGTTCCACCAAACTACGTCTATAAATCGGACTACTTGTTGTCCACCACCTCTCATTTAATAACTTAGGAAACAATAGCAAAACTTTGTTCCCAGTGCTTCGTATCGGCCCAAACTCTAAAGGCGGATCATACGAATAGTCTTTCTGATAGCTCATTCCATAACATATACCAGCCAGAAAATCCTTTCTAAATGCAAGAACTTGTGAGCAGACCTTATTGGGTATCATCAAATCGTCGCTATCTAAGTATTGAATAAACTCTCCACAAGAATTTTCAGTTCCTAATTGCCTCGCAGGTCCGGGCCCTGAATTTTCTTGTCTTAATAAAGTTATAGTTCGTCCCCATTTTTTTGAGATGGCTTCAGTTATAATTATTGTATCATCGCTTGAACCATCATCCACAATAACTATTTCTATGTTAGTGTATGTTTGTAGCAAAACAGTCATGACAGCTTCTTTGAGTTGTCTTGACCGGTTGTATACAGGGATAATTATAGAAACCCTTCCCCTCTGCTCTTTTAATTTCATGTTCAGTTACAGTCATTATCAAATTTATTTATCTGTTGTAATGTTTTTATTCTCTCATCGAGATCGGTAATAATTAAACTCTGTGCAACCTTTATATTAGTATTATCGTTAATTTCTTTAAGCGGTTGACTCCTATGCCATAAATGTATAATAGATGCAAAACCCCATATCCATCGCCGTAACTTTTTACATCTGTCCCAGAATTCATTATCCTCACCGCCCCATCCAACAAATCTCTCATCCATACCACCCAATTCAAAGTATGCACGTCTAGTTATACCCATACTACCCCCTGCTTCTAGATTCTGGACAATATATTCTGGACAATATCTTTCGCGTAAGCTTGAACTCTTTAGTGCCTTCATTGTATCTTCCTGATTTAAATAGAATACGAAACGCTTTATGTTAACGGCATCATAACCACTGTCTACTATCTCTACAATATCACGACAATAACTACAAGGGATAATCATGTCATTGTCGTGTAGAATAAGAATTCTTCCACGCGCGTTACATGCTCCATAATTAAAGGCTGCAGACCGGTTGTATGTATTGTAATTCCCATCGCTTTTCTGATGCAAGTATCTTATCCAGGCTGGCAATCTATCTTTGATTCTTATCTCACTATCTTGCTCTATAACAATACATTCCAAAGAAACATCAAATTGACCTGCTATGTAGCTAATAGTAGTTAATAAATGTGGTAATCGTTCCAGCCCCCTATGGCCTATAAGTACAGATATGTCCACATGTTTGTATTCTTTGTTGGTTTCGCTTGATATAAATCTTTCTTTCGTCATACAAATATTTAATAACTTCTTACCTAGCCATGGCCATATCAGGGGTGCATGTAACTTTGATGTGTACGGCCATAGACACACATATCCTATCCCTTTTGGTCCTGTAGCCAATCGTTCATTTCGATTCCTTATTTTGAGGTAATTTGAATGGCCAAAGAAATAGCTTTGATAAATAAGATAGTCATAAAGAAAAACTCCTATACTAGATTTGAGAATTTTCCAGTTGGTTAGCATATGTTAGTAAAAAAGTTTGGTTCGTTTGACCTTGTTTGGAATGAGGCCATTCGCCTCCAGCATCTAATACATATCTCCTGAAGGGAGAAAGATGTCTCAGTCTTTCACTTAAGCTAACTCCAAAAACTTTTTCTAATTTCCCAGCTGGCTTTCTTGGAGACTTAACTTGAGGTGGAATTCGTGTTTTTGTCTCAAGTTTCATTGTTTTTTCAAATGCTTCTTCCCATGCTATCACGGATCGAGATTCCGAATACTTTGATAAGACCATCATCCTTCCTTGTACGGCGATCTCTTCATGTAGAAACCGATCACTAAGTCTAGCAATCTGCATCGCGGCTTCTAAGTAATTTCCAATTTCAAACAAAAGAGCTGTCTTATTATTAATCAGAGACTGTTCTGACAAATAACCTGTATATTTTGAACTAACCACAGCAAGTCCTGCTTCCATCGCTTCCCAAGCAACTATCGGACCTGTTTCCCATTCTGATGTAATTAGCAAGATATCATTATGTCTATAAAATACTTGCATACTTTCCCTCTTAATAAATCCCCAGAATACTACCTTACCCTGTTTTTCCCATCCCCCAAGTGTTTCCTTTAGGCGTGTTAGACAAGGCCCATCTCCTGCTATGGACAATTTATAATCAATATTCAGTCTATCTAATTCTATCAGAATATCTGGCAGATCACAAACTCTCTTTTGACTATTCTCAACCCTACCGACCCAGGCTATACGTAAAGAACTATTCTGAATATTTCTATCGGGTAGGTTTGTGTTCGGACAAATTATACCGTAAGGTGCATAGAAAATCCTCCCGATATACTCAGGTATCATATTCTGCACCAGTCTTTCTGTTAGTCTATTGGTTGTTATAACAGCATCAATCTCGGTTAAGTACTCCTTTAGATCTAAAAAATAATTTGCTTCTATGGCATGAAGCGTAAGGACAAGTTTTGTGTTCGACAACTTGTGGGCAACACGTTTAAAAGCTTCATACAAATCTCCAATATTAACTCCTACGATAACATCAGCTTTATTAAGCTGGATGAACTTAGACAACGCTCGTATGCGGCCCTCCGAAGTTCCTGAAAGGTTTCTGAATGGAATTCCATGGATTTCGTCGTAGTAAGAATTGTATCTCTTAATATTGTGAAAGTGATTATCGGGCATCCCGACCATGACTTTATGTCCCCGCAATCGAAGACCTGTTACTGTCATATATAGCCAGTCTTGCACACCTCCTAATAAGTATGCAGATGGTGCAATAAATAGCAATTTCATTTAAATCTATTGCCGATCTGGATAGAAACAACCATTTATAAAACTAAAATCACGAGGATTAGTTGGTTTCTCTTTCTTTCCCGTCCATTCAACACATGAATCTATTTGCTTAATATATATACCTGAATTAACGCTAGTCTTTTTCCACTTAGAGTAAAAATATTGTTGGTTTATTGATGAATACTTGGGTCCCCATACTGTACTAGTATTATTATCAAAAGATGTGCGTGTTGGTTTATGATCACGATGCATAAGAAAAGGACATCTTATGTTTGTTATTGTTGCACCCATCATCTTACTTCTAGCAGTATAATCCATATCTTCAAAACCAATTCCTTGATAACCTTCATCGAACCAACCTACTTTTCTAATAGCTTTCTTAGAGATAAAAAAGTTTGACCATGTTCCTTCAATTAATGTTACATATTCAGAATCCCATTCATTTCTCTCTAACCATTTTCGAAACCAAGGAAAAATATGAAGATCGTCATTCAGTATTAAGGTATGTTCGTGATCTGACTGAAATAAAATCTCATTCCATAACTTTGTTAATCCAACTGGATGGTCATGTAATATAAATGTAACATTATTGCTTGACTTAGAACAAAGTTCACCTTCCACCCGACGTAAATAGCCTTTTTGTTCTTCCTCATCAAAAAAACCATTGACTGCAATTCGCAAATCTACTTCTGGAAATAAACTTCTCACATCCCCATATAGTTGTTTGAAAAACTCATCATATCTATCGATATATGTGGTTATTCCTATCTGGAGTTTACGACTCAAATTCTGTTTGTGCCCTACATACCGCATAGGCACTTTCTTTTGCAACTCAGACTTGACTCTATAATAAGTTTGATAAATCTGAAAATTCAGATTAGCTTTAAACATGTTACTCATTGTCTTCCAAGAGTGTGGATAAAACTCTTTAATCTCTGAAAGTAGTTGTTTGGTTGAATATAGTCTCTAAAGCACTTTTCACAATTATCTTTCATCTTTTGATGATTTGATCTGATAGTATCAACAGCAATTCTGAACTCATCATATGAAGAGACCATGATCCCACATTCATAATCTTCGAGGAAATTAAAGCTTTCTTGCCTTGAGGCGATAACAGGTACTCCCATCGCTAGAAACATACATAAACGATTAGAGCTGATACCCATTTTTTGGAATTGTGATGCAGGATTAGAATAAATACATAATCCAAGATCAAATCCCTGGGCAGTCAACCACGCGTCTTTCCAACTTAATCGCTCGTTCTGTATAAACATTCTATCTATGAATTCTAGCTCACCAAGTAAATACAATGCTAGCTGCGAAACACCTAATGGCTGAATAACGGCAAACAAGTCTTGTGTGTTCTTCATTGTCTTAAGCAGCCAATCTGCACCAGATGTCATATTAAATCCACCAGATGCCCCAATTACAAACTCACCTTTTATAAATCCCCATTGCCTACGGATTCTATCTCTAATTATTTGATTCTTTTCTGGTAACTCATAAAAGGAACCAGGATAAACAATAACTTGACTTTCATTCCCCAACTTTGCATAACTTCTGAGCAAAGCAATTCTATGGTTATCATTCACAATCTGAAAGTTCGATTGTCTTATGCCCCAAATACATAAACTTTTCCATTTGTCAGATCTATCACCTCTGTAAGTATCAGATTTAATCTCGTCAACCAGCACAAAACTTTTTTTTCTATATAGCATACTTATAATTCCAACAATTGCTAGGGGGTCTTCACTTGTTCCAGAGTAACAACTATAATAAAACCATTTAATATTAAATAGATTCCTACAGATCCATAGCCACGAATAATCTATCTGATACATAGTGACGAAATTACCATAATCTGTTTTTTCGTTGGGTAATCCAGGTGCAAATATATCAACTTCATAGTTATTTTCCAAATATGCGTTGATAATTGCTGTATTCGGAGGTGAATATAGTAATTCAGGAATGAGCAGGAAATGCGCAGCTCTTTTTCTGGTTTTCATATCTAAATCCTGATGCGTAAACGTTTTAGTAAACGAGTCGTAATCCTATTATTATAGGCATTAATAATAGCAGAAAGATCTTCGTTCCTAGCTACCATATCTCTTACTAACTCTCGTAAATGTTCAAAGGCATTATTCTTTGCGTAAACATAAGCGAGTTCTTCATTTACCTTTCTTTTTAAGCTGACACTCTTTGCTTCGGGATAGTAGCGCATTGCTGCAAGTTTTTCATTTATTGTGAAACTTTTGCCTTTCTCAGAAAATCTCAGCCATAAATCAAAGTCCATGAGTAACTGTAATGACTCGTCAACTCCGCCCGAGTCATTCCAGATTTTTGCTTTCCAAAAACACGATTGCTGCATGACCCATCTATCATCTTTCCAACCTAGTAGATTAGTCTTAGTCATCTGCATTGCTTTAATGTCTTTTAACCACTCTGAACCTATTGTCACAATGCAGCCGTCTCCAACTATTATATCACAATCTAGATTTTCTTCGAAGGCTTGAACCACTCTAGTAAAAGCTCCAGGAAGATAATAGTCATCAGAGTTTATCCATGTGAATAAAGAGCCACTTGCAAGTTTAAAGCCATTGTTGATTGCATTTGACTGCCCCTTGTCTTTTTGGGAGATGCTATGTTTTATCCATGTAGAATACCTGGAAATAATTTCCATAGTTTTATCTTGACTTCCTCCATCCATGACAATTATCTCATAGTTACTATAATCCTGATTAATGATCGACAACAACGTATCTTCGATCGTCTCTCCCTGATTTAAGGTAGGTATAACTATTGAAATTTTCGATCTATTAACGTTTTGAATATCTGTAGTACTTGCAGCAGGTCTGTGGAGTTTACGATTCCATCCATATAAAGAGTGTCTCATGTATCAACCCTCGATAAAGCTTTCTTAAAATAAAGGATTGTCAATATGAATGAAATTGCTCTCGTTCTCGCCTGTCTGGACCTATGCTCGTCTATTATTTCTTCACAAAGTCTCTTGTCAATTACATCAGAAATCAAATCATGACAATCAAGGATTACCGAACGTACCTGATCACTTGAATACCAACTCTGACTTAAATCATATGTTTTATATTTCATACGCTGCATCTTAGAATTCCAGTAGAATAATGGAGCCCTTTTAAGCATTCTTGAGTGGCTTAGTCCTTTCTCCTCTGGAAAATTCAGCAATGATGCATAGTTTCGTTCAATGGCTAATCTGTGCCAATTCGACCCTAGTTTCCAGTTATCCGACAAATTCCATATTAGACTTAACCAATTTAGATTGTGAAAAGGTGAACGCCAGAGACTGGTATCATTGTACATTCTGATTCCGTTGGCATAAAAATTAGGTACCCTCTGTTCTAAATAATATCGAGTCCCACCTGCTAAGAACTCACCGTGTGATTGATTAGCATTGCGTATTGCCCTCTTCTTGATTCCTTCTACGCTTATTTGATTTCTCAATTCAAAACATAGCCCGCCGGCTTCTTCACTCTTAAAAGTCCTGTGACGTGTTAATTTTGCTTGCCAAAATTGACGTTGCAAATACTTAGGAGAGGCATCTGCAAGCAAAGCTAAAATACCTTTATCGAAGTAATAGCTTCTCGCAAATTCACCAAGTGTTCCAACAAAGAAACTTTCATCTTTCGGAACTTTAGCTTTTTTGGGATATAAAAAAGTATGCCAATGACATGCAGGTTTCGAACCATTTGTTATCTTTGCGATGTGTTCAGCATTGGCTAACATATCTTCGAGGCTTAGTGTCACTATGATATGTTTTAATCCATATGTATTGGCAATTCTACTTGCAACTCTCACATCTGACGATTCCGAACTACCAACTGTAACCACTGTAGGATAAATATCCTGACATAGCATGGAACTTAGAATGACCCGTGAATCAAATCCGCCTGACAACGAGAGGTAAGGATTTGCAGTTACCCACTTCAAAGTTTCGTTGTTAAGTATCTTGATAGCGTCTATTGGTTCAGAATGACTAACTTTTAATGAATCGAGGTAATTAGTAGTTTTAATTGAGACTGTTTCTTGATATTCTAAGACAGAACCTGGTGGAACCCTCTTTATCATTCTATGTAGAGTTCTATTCTCTGTCAGATTTTCTTGTTCACATAGATCCCCCAGTGAAGTCCAATCCCAAACCCATGTTAAATCAAGCCTTCGAATAATATCTATAATGTGCTCACTATGAGCAAAGCATGTTCCATCGTGATAATAAAAATAATGCATCGCGCCTATCATTGAAGTAACAATAATGATTTGATCTATGTATTGGTATACCAATGTAAATTCACCACGCATTCGGGGTAAAGTATTCACTCTTCCCTCACGAATCGTTTTGATAATCTCATCTTCGTTTAACTCACAATACCCTAATATTCTTAAATCATAAGTTGACATTGTGTGATCTGCCAAGAACAAGTTTTTTAAAACACATGAATTCTATCATGGTATCTAGAATTGTACAAGACCTGAGTTTTGTACTAGAACTAGTTTATTCATAGCTTGACAACAATAACTAGTTGTTCTTGCAACAAGAAGTCATATCATTGCGTCAATCTATTCATTGGTGGGGTTTCCATGGAACTTACCACTTTAAAACCTTCTCTCATGAGCACAGATTCTTTATTAGCATTTTCTCTGTCTGATAATACCATTTCACGAATCATTTCTTCCAGGGTGATTTTTGGTTGCCAACCTAATTTCTCCTGAGCTTTTCTGGGATCTCCTAGAAGAGTATCTACTTCCGCAGGACGAAAATATCTTGGATCAATTCTAACTACAATGTCTCCAGTATCAGCTCGCAATCCTACTTCATTTATATCAGAGCCTTTCCAGACTATTTGTCCCCATCCTAGTTTATCTGCTGTAATCTCAATAAACTTGCGTACAGATGCCTGTATCCCTGTAGCGATGACAAAGTCTTCTGGCTTCTCTTGTTGGAGCATCAACCATTGCATCTCCACGTAATCTTTTGCGTGGCCCCAATCTCTTAATGAATCCAAATTACCCATATAAAGACAGGTTTCTAATCCTGCATCGATCCTGGCCAGGCCACGCGTAATTTTTCTAGTTACAAAAGTTTCACCACGTCTAGGGCTCTCGTGATTGAATAGTATACCATTACAGGCAAACATATTGTAACTCTCTCTGTAATTAACTACTATCCAGTAACCGTAGAGCTTTGCAACCCCATACGGACTTCTGGGATAAAATGGAGTTGTTTCTCTTTGAGGTGTTTCTTGTACCAAACCGTAAAGTTCTGACGTTGATGCTTGATACATTCTGGTTTTACTCTTTAATCCAAGAATGCGAATAGCTTCTAAAATTCTTAGAGTTCCTAGTGCGTCACAATTGGCAGTGTACTCAGGACATTCGAAACTTACTGCAACATGACTTTGTGCAGCCAAGTTGTAAATTTCATCAGGTTGTACCTGTTGAACAATACGAATAATGTTGGTTGAGTCTGTTAAGTCTCCATAATGTAAAATGAAGTTTTGATCTGTACTGTGTGGATCTTGATAAAGGTGATCAATTCTATCAGTGTTAAAACTACTTGCTCTTCTTTTGATTCCGTGAACTATGTATCCTTTTTCTATAAGAAGTTCGGCCAAGTACGATCCGTCCTGACCTGTTATTCCAGTAATTAGGGCAACTTTAGACATTTAATTGTCTCACATAGAGTTGTACAGTTTAGCCTTTGATGTCTTCCAGTTCAAAGGAATTAGATAAGCTGACCCAGCAATTCAGCGATTATCCTAAATTATACTAACTGATGCCGCATTTCTGGAGCAATGATTTGACTGTTTGCGTTGGTTGAGCTCCTTTGTTGATCCTATCTTTTACGGCTTCTGCGTCAATCCGACTTTCTTTTGTCCTTGGATTGTAAAATCCAAGTTCATCGAGGGGCTTGCCATCCCTTCTACTAGTGCTGTTCACTGCTACTAATCTGAAACTTGTCTCATTTTTCTTGCCAAATCGCTTCAGACGCAACTTGATCATTTCAGATCCCAGGAAAGAATTATTCTACTACACGCCAACCCATAGGCCGAGCTAATACAAGACTTGTCTCGGTTTTGATCTGCTAATCTCTGGGAATTCGCGAATAACTTTTTGAAGCCCATAACCCTCGTCGGATGGACTTTTACTTTCCTGACCCTGAGTCTCCCTACGTCATGTTGCGAACAAGCTGTCAACGATTTCGTAAGGAAATGTAGGAAATGTTTCCCTTTGATGCGTTTCTCTAGCTGGTCCAGCTTCCATCACTATCCAGACTCAAAGGAGTATCCTCCTTTTTTCCCGTTATATCTGATTCTGTTGATTTAACTGCTTCTGAAGTGATTCACCCATTGGGTTCCCTAGATGGTGGACATGAACATTGATACGCCCTGCTTTCGCCGTTCTGCTAGTACCTACTTCGTTGAAGACAGAATTTCGCTTGAAACAACGATGCTTAACTTTTAACACTTGCTCGAAGAGCACCATGTTCTCGAGCAAATTCTGGAGCGCACGAATTAGATGCCGACCGATAAGGGGTGATGCTGAGATATCTTACAGTCTTTTACGCAACGATCATTGTGGCTCCTGTTTTACCAAGAACAAGCCCAAGGAGTGGCATCCACCAATGCAGTTGGCTGCCTAGCTTGACCAATGATTCTTTTGGATGCGGATACAACACCGGTGTTGACATTCTCGATGGCTTGGTTCACTGTATGTGAACAGTGGGCCAGATTCATGACTTGAACATCGTTTCTCAAAGACTCTATCGAGAGAAGCCTTTGATCAATGTAGCTTTTTACTATCCTAACATTGAGAGGCAAGAGTTTCATGAGTGTGGCGCTAAGTTCAGCAGCCCCAAGAAACCAAGCCAGTGTAGACCGCTTGTTAAGACTGCTGATGGCAGGAATATTGATCCGCTGAAGACGAAGTTAGGCCACCTAACTTCCACAGTAGTGCATCCTTTCCAGATCGTCGAATGACAGTTTGGTTTTACATTCTTTACTATAGAGGAATCAACTAGATAGGCATCAAAGGTATTCACCTATTGATCTTTACTAATCTTTGGTTGTTACAGACTATAATGACTTTCTGGGATAAACTAAGGAATTGTGATTCTTTATCAACAGGAGCAAGAAAAAAATAGTATGAGAGTATGTCCATCGCGTTTTAGGTACCTTGCTTTGATGAATTTAGAAAAATATCCTGCAGAGAAATACATAAAAATAAGATTAAGTTCAACGTTATTGTTTTAAAACTATTTTATGAGAACTTTCTCAAATTGCCATTCATTTATCAACTTAAAGCTCAAAAAACCCTTTTCTTTTCTTGGATTCCTTTTTCTTCAGAAAATTTTGATTTGGAGATTCTTTCTTTAAACTGGTATTTTCAGATTTTAAATTATTAATTCTTAATTTCGACTGAATACCTGAAAAATCACCCTTTACTAGATTCTGCATCATTGCCCTCATTTTTTCAAAATCCTGAACAACCTTATCAACTTGTCCTTGATTGTGACCTGAACCTAGGGCTACCCTTTTTCTCCTTTGTTGGCTCTTTAGTAGAAGTTGGGGATTAGTTCGTTCTTCTTTTGTCATTGAATCAATCATACTCTGTATTATTTTAAGTTGTTCTTCTCCTGCCTTTAGAGCAGAATCATCAATTTTACCCATTCCGGGGATTAATTTCATGATCCCACTTATTGATCCCATTCGTTTAATCATCCTCATTTGTTTTAGGAAATCTGTAAAATCAAATGATGCTTCTTCAAACTTCTTCTGCATACTAAGTACATCTTCAATCTCTATTTCTTTTTGAGCTTTATCAACTAAAGTTAAAACATCACCCATTCCCAAAATCCGACCTGCAATCCTTTTTGGGTAGAATGGTTCTAGTGCTTCAACTTTTTCCCCCGTTCCAACAAACTTGACTGATTTTCCGCTTACTTTCTTTATCGAAAGTGCCGCACCGCCTCGTGAGTCTCCATCCATTTTTGTGAGAATACTACCAGTTATTCCTATTTTCTCATTAAATACTCTTGCTAAACTAGCAGCTTCTTGACCTATCATTGCATCAACCACTAGTAACACCTCGTTTGGCGCTAGTTCATTCTTTATAAGTACAATTTCATTCATTAGTTTATCATCAACATAGAGCCTACCTGCCGTATCAATTATAATCACATCAAAGCCTGATTGAGTACCAATCTCAACACCCGCCCTTGCAATTTCAATACTTGTTTGATCTTCTAAGCCAGTGAATACATCTACACCAATTTGTTGACCTAGTGTTTTTAGTTGTTCTTTTGCGGCTGGTCGAAAGGTATCTGCAGCCACCAACATCACCCTATTCTTTTTTTGTTTTAGATAGAGTGCGAGTTTTGCTGCTGCCGTTGTTTTACCTGCACCTTGTAAGCCGACAAGAAGTATAGTCGAGGATTTATTACTTAATGATAGATCTTCAATTCCTTCTCCCATTATTTCCACGAGCTTATTGTGAACAACCTCAATAAACTTTTGCTCTGGAGTTATACCCTTAACAACCTCAATACCAATTGCTTTGTCTTTTAACTCACGCAAGAATTCATTGACAACATTTAAATTGACGTCAGCTTCAACTAATGCTCGCTTGACCTCATTTAAGGCAGGCACAATGTTCTCATCACTTATTTTATTATGACCTTTAAATGTTCTTAGTGCGGCCTCAAACTTGCTTGATAGTTCTTCAAACATCTTAAATCCTAATTTTTTTCATTGTAGCACAAGCCACTTCCCACCTTGATTAATTAATGTATAATTCCTTTTGAATACATGTGAACTCGTTCTACTTATTTCTCTGCCTTTCTTATCTATTGTGACATCACTGTATTCTAACGTTGCCTCCATAATCTTTTTATTTGTATCACTCTTAATCAAATTTACTCTTATGATTTTCGGTTTCATCAGTAGTTTATGACCCAAGTATTGATGTTCGTTTATTTCTTTTCTAAGAGCTTGGATAAGCTCTGGGGACGCGACTCTCGAGATATGGTTAGGGATTGATCCGCGTTTCAGGCTTTCGCTTTTTATATCTAGCCATTCTGACAAGACCTTATAGGATCCATTATCATTATTCTCTTTGAGCGCAAATTCTCCTTTTATATTTTGCGATGGATACCTTTTATCTTTTTCTCCATCTCTCACATTCTTCTCATGCACACTCAGCATCGTTGGAACATTGCTTCTCATTGTCAATGAAAACACTGCAAGTGAGCCAAGCATGCTTATTACGAGCAGCCTTATAACTAGCTTTTCGAAATCAGTCTTTGAATGTGTAAATCTATCTAAATCTGTGACCTTTGATTTATTCTTCAATGAATCTAGCTTCTTGTCTGGTTTAAGATGGGATGCTTCTTCAAGATTGTCTCTAATCAGTGTTTTCTGAAGATAGGTATCTGATTTCTTCTGTAAAATCTGAAAACCTTTTTTTTCTGGCCTATTAGGTTTATTTTCTAATATCATTCTTCCATCGTGCTCCTCGATAAAAGTGGTCACATCCTTATCACTATAGTACTCATCAAGATTTGCAGAGGCTTCTAAATCTCTATAGCCAATCAGAACGTCTCTCGATAGCCACTCCTGACACCATGCACACAATTGTCCTAGAACAGTATCAGATTCGTATTCACACCATCCTTTTAAATCATTCTCAGCCCATTGATAAAATAACCGCTCTGATTCATCAATGTTCCCAAGTAGTAAATGCATATTAGCAATTATAGGCTCTAATCCTTCTTCCCTAATACTTTCAATGAACGTTAGAGCCTCTAGGATCTTATCGGGTTTTCTTTGTGAGTAGCCTAAGGCAACTAGTGCTATTGATGCTAAAAATAAAGCTACTCGTGATCCTTCTAAGCCCCATCGTCTAAACATTTCTATTTGTTCTTGAAGCGTTAAGTATTCTCGTATCTGTCTAAAAAAGGCTTGAAATTCTAGATTCTTCATGCACTTATCACTTGGTATGTCTAGACCACCCCTATCCTCTACCATACATTCTAGAAGTCTTAGTCCTTCTTTATGCTGTGTGTCGGTTGAATTCCTACTCACTAGATCCAATATTTTATACGGTGTCATATTGGCTGATAGCATTTTCAACTCAGTCTGTATTTGCTGCCCGGTAGACGTTGTTGAAGAATAAGCCAAGCCCCTTTCAACCAACTCAGAGCTACTTTCATAAAAACGCTTAGAAAAGAGCTCTTTTGAATAGCACAATATGGTATAAAGCTGTAGCAGAACCCAATCATCATGCGGCTTATTTACTTGTTTATTCTTATGTGACAAAGCAACTTTCTGTGAGTAAGTCAAAATATCCTGGTATTGCCCAGCCTCAAGCATTAAAAGTAGTCCAGCTACTTCGCTGTCCTGCTCAATTGCTACAAGTCTCGAATCCTCATTTGATTGTTGGACATAGTTTCGTTCATATTGTCTCCTTTTTTCTTCTTGACTAAGAACTTCACCTATATCTCTCAGTAATTTAGCTCTCATATCCATCGTTTCTTTACTGAATCCTGCAAAGTCGCAGTTTTCTAATTTCTTTTGAAGAACTGTTAGAACCATATTTCTATCAGATCGGGGAGATACACCAAGGATCTGAAAATTGTCAAGAGGTAGCTTCATGTATGGACCATCCACTTTTCTGCGGTCTGCACAAGCGAACACTTTTGACTTTACACCAGTCACCCTATTGACGGCTACGCCCTAAAGTGGTCAGACCCATTCACAGCCCAAATGTCAGTTCCCCCACATTCCTCTTCACCAGCTACAGAACAACTGCCTCACCTACTGGACCCATCTGCAGACAACGCTTATCCTCCACAGACTTTTTCCCTTGATCGCGACTTAGCGCTCACGCTTTACCGAGATATGGTGTTGGGCCGAAAATTTGAGGATAAATGTGCAGAGATGTATTATCGTGGGAAAATGTTCGGTTTTGTACACCTATACAATGGGCAGGAGGCTATTTCAACTGGTGTAATCAAATCCATGCAACTTGGTTTTGATTGGTTTTGCAGCACCTATAGAGATCACGTGCATGCTTTGAGTTGCGGCGTACCAGCTCGGGAAGTAATGAGTGAATTGTTTGGTAAATCAACTGGATGTAGTAAGGGTAGAGGCGGTTCCATGCACCTTTTTTCTCGTGAACATCACCTTTTAGGAGGTTACGCCTTCATCGGGGAAGGTATTCCCGTTGCCTTAGGCTCAGCCTTCAGCAGTCGGTATAATCGAGAAGTTTTTGCTGCTAATTCAACTGCGGTCACAGCGGCTTTCTTTGGTGACGGGACATGCAATATTGGACAATTCTATGAATGTCTTAACATGGCTCAATTATGGAAACTTCCCATTATCTTTGTTGTTGAAAACAATAAATGGGCAATCGGAATGGACCATAATCGTGCTACGAGTCATCCCGAGATTTGGCGCAAAGCACTTGCTTTTGGAATGCATGGGGAGGAGGTGGATGGGATGGATGTCACAGCTGTGTATGCGGCTTCTCAACGTGCTGTTGAACGTGCTCGCCTTGGCGAAGGCCCCACACTTATTGAATGTTTAACTTACCGTTTTCGTGGCCATTCACTCGCTGATCCTGATGAGTTACGTTCACAGTCAGAAAAGGAATTCTGGGCTGTGCGTGATCCTATTCAGAATTTAAAAAGGCAGATTATCTCCCAAAACTACGTTTCAGAACAAGATCTTTCACAGATTGAGCATGAAGTTCAGTCCATCATTGATGACGCTGTCGATTTTGCACTTGCCGCACCAGAACCTGATGGATCAGAATTAACAGACTTTATATGGGCGTAATATCTCTCTTCAAATGTATCTAGCGATTTGAAGCTTCTTCGTCAAGCATCGGAGCTTTCTTATCGCTTTTAGTTCGATCTGCCTTACTCTTTCTCTGGAAATTGACATCATCTTTCCTATTTCAGTTAAGGTATGTTTATCTTTATCGCTTAGTCCAAATCTAAGCGAGATTACACACCTCTCTTGTTCGTTGAGATGTTCTAGCCATTTATCTAGATTCTCCCTATACATTCCCATTTCTATTTCTTCCAAGGGCTCGCTTGTTTTTGTATCGGCAATAAAATCACCTAAGTAGCTCTTGCCATCGCTAGCCTGCACGGGCTCGTCGAGACTTGAGGTTGTGACTGATTGTCGTAGTATTCCATCTAGTTCATCGATTGAAATACCCATCATTTGAGCAATTTCTTTCCGTGATGGTATTCCACCTATTTCATGAGAAAGTTCATGTGTAACTCTCTTGATCAATGCCAATCTTTCACTTAGGTGTACTGGCAAGCGGATAGGTCGAGCTTGCGTTGCAATGGCCCGAGTCATGCTTTGGCGAATCCACCAAAATGCATATGTTGAGAATTTATAACCTCTCGTAGGATCAAACTTTTCAACAGCCCTTTCTAGGCCCAAGGCTCCTTCTTGAATTAGGTCTTGGAGTTCGAGTCCCTTTCCTTGATATTTCTTTGCAATACTGACGACTAATCGGAGATTTGCCTTCATCATTCTCACCTTCGACTTTCTTCCTAGACGCAATGCTCTTATTTCCTCGGAGGTGAACATCTGTTCATCTTTATCCAAGATCCGCATCATACGCTGTATATGATTCCCTAGTTCTATTTCTTCAGATGCCGTAAGAAGGGGTTCTTTCCCTATGGATCTTAAGAACCAGGTCACAGAGTCTGTAGACACCCTATTGCTAGCTCTTTTTACTGAGGTCTGGGATGAAGGCATAGTCGGGCAAATGCTTAATTTATTATCCTTCCCACAGCTTATTCTCTCGTTTCACTCCATATTATCTTTAGATTCTATTGTTAGTGGCTGATGACAAACCCCTGTCGTCTGAACCTCTGTTACGTCTTATCAACAACTACAATACCTGAATATCCGGCTTCATCTCTTCGATGCGTCAGCAGTCTGTCTGTAATATTCTTTCTTTTGATTATTCTGACTTCGACGTCTATCTTAATGTCCGCGCTTTCTACAGTCTCTGTGGTTATGCTAAGATTAGGAGATCTTATTCTTCCGATTCTTCACTAGTTGTCGTATTGCGTGGGAGTCCTCCCCATCTTTTCCCGGATTACCATGGAATTCTACACGTTTACGATTATGTTCGTGAGTTTTCGATAGACTACCGTACTTTCTTCCCTAATGCTTCTTCTATTATTTATGTATCTATTCATCCTACTGATACACTTTCGATATCTGATCAGTTTCTATATGGTTACTTGCCTGTACTTCCGCAGTTATGGTTAGCCAACGCTTTGCCATGTGCTAATTCACATACTCCCGTTCATATTGGTAACTACAAGCCCATCGTTAATGATAGCTTCCAAGAACAGCTGATATCCCTAATCAAGAATAGGATCGTCACCGTCTACGGGGGAAAATGGGATCGCCGAAACATCAAGGCAACTCCCGTTAGTTATCTCATGGCGAATTCAATACTGTCACGCTCTCCTCTGTGTTTTGGCCTTATGTATCCCTATCAACGTGGTTCCTCTCTCTCAGGTCGAATGTGGCAAGCTCCACTTCACGGTTGCCCTGTCATCTCTGAGCCTGGAACGAATTGTTTTGATTGCCCTGGTGTGATTGAAGTGGCTGATTTCTTAACTATTAGCCTAAGGTCACATCTTCCTATTGATCGATCTGCCCTCTCCCATGCCGCATCTGCTTTTTGGCTAAAAAAAACAGAGCTCCTCGCAAAAGACCTTAATCTCAACCTAGTTCTCAATCGCAAATCTATTAGAAAACAAATTCTAGTTTCTCGATGTCTACTCTTCTCTCAGCATATCGTTTTTCTCTGGTCTACCTATGTTGCTCCTTTCTTTGGTAGATTCAAGAGTCGTTTAGCATCAAAGCTGCGATATATCAAATCTTGTTTCTTTTCAGGGGTTTAAATCCGAGGCTTATGTCTACGGAAATTCTCTATTATTCGCTCACGTATTCCAGCTCTCGGAATCTCACCATTCCATTGATCAACAATTTTTTTTCCTAGTGGGGTTAACTTAACCCGATTCGTTAACCCCTGCCCATCAACCTCTCTTCTGAGGATGCCAAGCTTTATCATCCATTCAAAATGTTCCTCAGCTCTGTTGATCCCAAAGGGTGCAAATACAAACCTCTCCCAGTCGTTTCTCTTGACAAGTTCTTCGCTGCTTATTGATTTGCCTTCAATTTCTTTGTAAAACTCTTTTTTGAACGGAAGACTCATGACCGACCGAGATCCCCGATCAAAAGCTTGACGCATTGCGCTGTCAATCAAAGTAAACTCCTTAAACATTGTTCGAGAAAAATCCCTTGTCTGCTGCCAGACAAGGGATTAAGTTTGAGTTCGGGAATTGACTCAATGAAAATTAATCGAGGTCAGGCATTGCCAAAGTTGGCTCTGCTTGTCGATCAATTCCTTTTTCAAAACCTGCGGCAGCAGCTCTTGCTCGGCCAGCGTGCCAGAGATGACCTACTAGAAAGAAGAAAGCAAGCACAAATTGTGTTGCAGCAAGCCACTGGCGGATATTCACGTAATTCACAGAATTGGGTTCTGTGATAATTCCACCGACGGAATTGATTGAGGCATTTGGAGCATGAGTCATGTACTCAGCTGCTCGACGGACTTGCCAGGGTTGAATATCATTCTGCAGCTTATCAAGACTTAAGCCATTGGGACCTCTCAGGGGCTCTAGCCAAGGACCCCTAAAATCCCAAAATCTCATCGTTTCACCTCCAAAGATAATTTCACCAGTGGGTGATCTCATCAAATATTTGCCCAGACCTGTGGGGCCCATGGCGGAGCCTATATTTGCTCCAAGACGTTGATCCCTTACGAGAAAAGTGAAACTCTGAGCTTGAGAAGCTTCAGCATTAGTTGGACCGTAAAATTCTGAAGGATAGGCAGTATTGTTAAACCAAATGTAGGATGAAGCAATAAAGCTCATAAGGCTTAAAGCCCCTAAACTATAGCTAAGATATGCTTCTCCATTCCATATAAAGGCTCGTCGCACCCAGCCAAATGGCTTCGTGATTACGTGCCAAATTCCACCAAAGATGCAAATTAATCCAATCCAAATATGACCACCAATGATGTCTTCCATGGAATTAACACCTATGATCCAACCTTCACCTCCAAACGGTGCACGTACTAAGTAACCAAAAATGACTGCTGGGCTCAACGTCGGATTGGTGATTAATCTTACATCTCCCCCACCTGGTGCCCAAGTGTCATATACACCGCCAAAAAACATTGCTTTGAAGACAAGTAATAGAGCACCAACACCAAGCAAAATTAAATGATACCCAATGATATTTGTCATTTGATTCTTGTCTCTCCAATCCTGGGAGAAAAATGCTGAATAGTTTTCGAGAATTTCAGGGCCCCTGAGAGCGTGATACAAACCTCCTAATCCCAAGACAGCGGAACTGATCAGGTGGAGAACACCGACGACAAAAAAAGGATAGAGATCTGTCACTTCTCCACCAGGACCCACCCCATAACCAAGGGTGGCAACATGGGGGAAAAGAATCAACCCCTGTTCATACATTGGCTTGTCAAAGGTGAAATGACTCACCTCAAACAACATCATTGCACCGGCCCAGAAAACCATCAGCCCGGCGTGAGCAACATGTGCTCCAAGAAGTCTTCCTGACAAATTAATCAGGCGTGCATTTCCAGCCCACCAGGCATACCCGGTGGAGTCGATGTCTTTACCTCCGACGGAGACAAGACCGGAATTAAAGGGCGTTTCCACGTGGCAGAACCTCTTCAGGGAAGACGAATTTTTCGTGAGGTTGGTCAGCGGGAGCCATCCAGGCCCGCAACCCCTCATTGAGAAGGATGTTTTTGGTGTAGAAGGTTTCGAACTCCGGATCCTCAGCCGCGCGGATTTCC
>JBKCPG010000068.1:0-9258 GCA_046309395.1 Cyanobacteriota bacterium
GGTGAGGGTTGGACACGGGGCGTCGAGGGGAGCGCGGGCGATGGGGCGACTCGGAGACGCTGGCGGAGCCGCTGGATCGCCCGGTCTTCCGCCTCCTCGGCACTGGAGGCCTCCCCAAGGGCGGAACCCAGGAGGCGCTCCCCCTCAAAGGCCTGGGCCAGCACCACCCGCGCTTGGCCCTCCGCGTGCACGAGGCGAACCCGGAAGTCCATCGTTCAGGGGCCTGGGCAGGGGTGTCGCTTTTCTAGGATGGTCGCGGTCCGCTCCATCGGCGAGCGATCGCTCAGCCCGACTCCGCCCGATTGTGAGGCCACCCCAGCCATGGAAGCGGAAACCGTTCCGTCCTTAACCCCCCTGCTCACCGGAGCGGATCAATGGCATGAGTTTTTGCTGCTCTTGCCTTTGCTGGTTGCCCTGGAGACCATTCTCTCGGCCGACAACGCCATCGCTTTGGCGGCGATTTCTCGACGACTGCACAACCAAGAGAAACAACAACAAGCCTTGAACTTTGGCCTGTTGCTGGCCTTGATCTTGCGGCTCTTGTTGATTGCGGGAGCCCGCTGGGTGCTGAATTTCTGGCCGCTCCAGCTCGGGGCCTCGGTCTATCTCCTTTGGCTGAGTGGCAAACAACTGATCGCCACGGCCCTCCCCTCCACCGACTCCGAGGCCGTCTCGCTGGAGCCGGGGGGGGCCCAGCCACCGGAAGGGGATGGGCGTGGAGAGGAGGGGCAGCCGACAGGTCAAACGATGCGCCAGGTGGTGCTCACCCTGGCGCTCACCGATCTGGCCTTTTCCCTCGACAGCGTCGCGGCGGCGGTGGCGGTCACCGATCGCCTGCTCATCGTCATGGTCGGCGGGGTGATTGGCGTGGTGTCGCTGCGGCTGACCGCTGGACTTTTCACCCGCTGGCTTGAGGTGTTTCCGAAACTGGAAACCGCCGGTTACGTCGCGGTGGGATTGGTGGGAGTCCGGCTGCTGATCAGGCTGTTGGTGCCCCAGTTGTCTCCGCCGGAGTGGGTTCTCCTGGCCTCTGTGGCGAGTTTACTGATCTGGGGGTTCTCCACCCGGCGGGAGGCGGCCCCCGAGGCCGAATCTCATTCCTGAAGCCAGCGTCCCTGGAGATCCCCCGATGCAAGTGGAACTTCGCCTCAGCGGCTCGAACCGCTTGCTTGCCCGCTTGGATCTGGGGGAGAGCCAGGCCATCCCCCAGCCCGGGCTCTGGATGACTTGGGAATCCCGGCCTTTTCTGGTGTTGCAACGTCGGCATCGCTACAGACTCCGGCATGGCCGCTACGAGCTCAGTTCCATCGCCTTGGAGGTGAAGCCACAGGCCCAGCCCGAGGATGCCCAATGGTGGAAGGGGCAATGGGTGATTGGCGATCCCTCCTGTCACTTCAACGCCCGCAGTCCCCTGCTGCGCTGTGCCGTTCTCCCGGAAGGTCCCTGCGCCCGCTGCGCTCACTTCCAGCCGCGGTGAGACGGACCAGCCCTTGGAGACCAAGGGGGCCGATGAGCAGGAGTACTCAACCTTCCAACTTTGTTGGTTTGGCTACCACCCCACCCACGCCCGACGCGATTGCTTGACTGAAGCCAAGCCTGTGGTGACCCCATGACCACCATGATTGAACCCATCCGCCAAGGGAGCCAAGCCATCGACGCGCCTACCGCCTTCGCGGCCATTGCCCTGGCCGCCGTCTCCTGGGATGGGGTGCTGAGCATGGCCGGATCCCGGGCCCTGCGTCACTCCTTGGACTACCGCCATCCCTTTTGCGACTACGGGGACGCGGGCATGGTGAAGCTGATGGACCACCTGCTGCGGGAGATGCGCCAGAAAGGGGCCCAGCATCTGATGGTGGAGGCCGCCGAGGCGCTCAACCCTCGCCAGCGGGCCACCGCCTATGCCGTGGCGGCCGAGATCATGCGCTCGGACGGCCCGCTCCAGGCGGATGAGCGAAACATTTTGGATAACTTAGCCATCACCCTCGAACTGAGCGCGACGGACACCGAGACGGTGCTTTCGGTGATGGATGTGTTGCACGCGGACGTGGTGGGGGATTGAGGGCGCCCGCGGGGTGGCGGTGAAAGGCCGGGGGTGCGGTGCGCGATGATCGGGGATTGCGAGCGCTCTCGGCCATGACCACCAGCAATCCCCGCGTGTTTTTTGACATCAGCATCGGCGGAGAACCTGCTGGTCGGCTCTGTTTCGAATTGTTTGCCGATACGGTGCCAAAGACGGCCGAAAACTTCCGGGCCCTCTGCACCGGAGAAATGGGAATGGGGAAAAGCGGCAAGCCCCTCACCTACAAGGGTTCCGCCTTTCATCGCATCATTCCCAAGTTCATGTGCCAGGGAGGAGATTTCACCGCCGGCAATGGCACCGGGGGGGAATCGATCTACGGCATGAAGTTCGCGGATGAGAATTTCATCCTCAAGCACGACAAACCTGGACTGTTGAGCATGGCCAACGCTGGACCGAACACCAATGGCTCGCAATTTTTCATCACCACCGCCCTCACTCCCTGGCTGGATGGCAAACATGTGGTGTTCGGGGCTCTGACGGAAGGCGAGGACGTGTTGCGCGCCATGGAGAGCCGCGGCAGTGAAAGTGGGCGCCCATCGAGCGCCGTTGTGATCAGCGATTGCGGCGTCCTCTGAGGGGCTGATCCTGGCGTCTTTTTGGCCCCCTGCTTCCCTTTGAAGCGGAGCGGCACCCTGGAGGCGAAGCGACTCCCTGGAGGCGGAAAAGACGCCCCGAACCTCACTGGCTGGACGGGTTGGAAAAGGAAGAGCAACTCAACCATTGATCCCGATGACGTCGATGGTCCGGCAGGTGGGCTTCCACGCGGTGCGCGATGGTGTGAAGGATGTGCACCGTGGCGGTGAGATTGGGACCCTTGTTGAGCATGAGAGCCTCCGCCCGCGCCCCCATGGCCGCGTCGGTGATCTCCGCCCGAGTGGGGGTGCCATGGCGCACCATGGAATCGAGCACCTGGGTGGCCCAGATGCAAGGCACATGGGCGGCGGCACAGAGGCGAAGAATCTCCTCTTGAATCTCCGCCAAGGCCTCCCAGCCGCATTCGATGGCGAGATCGCCGCGAGCAATCATCACCCCCAAGGGCGCGTCCTGGCCCATGGCGGCGAGCAGCAAACGGGGAAGGTTGAGAAAGGCTCGGCGGGTTTCAATCTTCAACACCAGGCCGATCCGCTCGCGGCCCTGGCGAGCCAGCTGGTCATGGAGCGCTTCGATATCGGCTGTGCTGTGGACAAAGGAGTAGTTCAAGATGTCGGCGTGGGCCGCCGCGAACTCCAGATCCCGCACATCCTTGGCCGTGAGCGAGGGCATCACCAAGGTGCTGTTGGGCAAGTTGATGCCCTTATCGGAACGGAGCCGCGCCCCCTGGGGCCGGGCCTCCGTGATCCTCAGGGCCACCTCCTCATCACCCACCGCCTCGACGACAGCGCGGATACGCCCCTCGTCAAACACCACCGGCTCCCCCACCCGCAGGAAGGGAAACACCTCGGGACAGGAGCAGGAAATGGCATCGAGGTCGGCGCTGACGGCTGCCGTCAGGCGCAGGCGATCCCCCACTCGCACCACTCGCTCCGCCGGGAGAGGGGGAAGTGGAGCCACCACCAGATAGCCCTCCCCACCTTCTTGCGCAAAACGGAGGCCACTGGTGAAACGGCAGCGTTGGTGGGAGCTCAGGCGCAGCCCCGTCGCGCCCACCTCCATCACCCGTAGTTCCCGCCAACGGCCCGAGCCGTCGCGCCCCCGCAAGCGCTGGCCGGGCTCCAGTCCTGTCCACCCCTCATCCAGGATGGGCAGCACGGTTTCCTGGGCGAACGCGGTGGATTCCATCGACACGGGCACGGCGAGAAGCCGGGCCGGGGCGAGCAGGCGCCCGTAGCGATCCCGGCGGGGCCGGCCATCCACCACCCCGTTGGCGGGCGGTAGGGGGCCGGTGCGCAACTTCGGCCCCGCCAAATCCATGGCCACCCGGCAGGAGCGGCCGCTGGCGGCGTTGGCCCGCCTCACCTTCTCGATGACGCGTTGCCAGATCGCGGGCCCGTCATGGGCGCAGTTGATGCGCGCCAGGCCCATTCCCGCCTCCACCAGCTCGGCCACCAGGGTGGGGTGGTCGGCGGCCTCGCTGGGCAGGGTGACCATGATCACCCGGGTTCCCAGCTGGGCCGAGGGCCCGAAAAGCGCCTGGCTGTGGGCTGTTTGGAGCTCGAGGCTCTGATGATGGCTTGGGCCTTGGGGCTCGAGATCGGAGCTGGTGGCCTCCCCCTCCAGTCGCTCCACCACCCGGATCACGGCGGCCAGAGAGGCGGCCAGATGGGCATCGCAGTCTTCGAGTGAGGAAAGGCCCCGTTCCCTCAGGGCGGTGGCCAGGCCTGGATGGTTGGCGGCGTGGAAGGCGATGACGTGCAGCAGGTTGCGGGCGCTGAGGCTGTAGGCGGGGGAAATGGAGGCGAGGGTGTGGCGCTCACGCCGCTCGATCGCCGCCAAGTCGTGGCGGAGACGCCGCAGATCGGCCAGGAGGGTCACGGTCGAGCTGGCGTCATGCATGGATTGTCTGCCCTTTAATCGGACAGCGGGTTAAGGCTTCAGAAAGGATCTGAGGATTCCCTTGGGACTGAATGCGCCTGTGGAATCTGACTTCGCCTTTGGATCTGGGCTGTGCGTTTCTCGCTGGACAGTCCTTGGAGGAGGATGGCCGCGGAGAGCTGGCCTTTGAGAGGGAGTTTGCTTTCGACAGGGTGGTCAGCCGCGAGAGGGGGTTTGACGTCGACTAAGTGCGAGCCAACCCCGAGCCCAGCAGCTGGCGTCGCGCGCGATCGGTGAGATCCTCACCGAGCAGGGTGAGGGCGCAATACACCGCCACCAAGGCGAGAAGTTGGTCCCAGGCGAAGGCACTCAGACTCTCCAACAGCTGACTTCCCAATCCGGTGGCCCCCACCAGGCCCACCACCACGGTCTCCCGCAGCATCACGTCGGCCCGGTAGGCACCGTAGGCCAGGTAGGGGCGGGCGACCGCGCTGTAGGCGCCATAGAGCAGGGCCAGGCGGGAGCCACTGCCCATCGCCAGCAGGGCCTCTTGGGGTCCGGCGGGGGCGTCCTCAAGGCTCTCCAGCAGGAGGCGACCCAGAATTCCCAGGTTGTGGAAGCCCAAGGCCAAGGCCGCCGTGAGCACACCCGGCCGCAACACAAAAAGCAGCAGCAGCGCCGTGAGAGGCGGGGGCCACAGCCGTCCCAGGGCCCAAGCCAAACGCAGCACCCCCTTGGCCCAGCCCCAAGGGGCCACCAGAAGCAACAGGAGCGGCGCCAAGCCGACCGCCAGGGCCGAAGCGAGGAGAGTGAGCCCCAGGGTCTGACCCACCAACGACAGCCAGGGCATGGCCCACACCCGCCCCCAATCCGCGACCCCGAGGGATGGCAGGGTGTGGAAGAGGGTGAGATCGGCCAGACGCACCCCCAGCGCTCTCGCCACAACCCAGCCCAAGGGAAGCGCCAGGAGCAGCAGCAGGGCCAATTCCCTCCCCCCCGCCGCCAGGGGCCGTTGGGGGGAGGAGGGACCCTGGAGCAAGCCCAAACGCCGCGGCGCCAGCCAACGGCGGCGCAGGCTCGCCAGAGCCCCCTCCAGAAGGAGCATGGCGGCAAACAACAGCCAAAGGCCGCTCCAGAGCTCACGGAACTCCAGCGATTGCAGGGTGAGCCGCAGGTCGGTGCCCAAGCCACCCAGGCCAAAGACCCCCAACAGGGTGGCGCCGCGCAGGGCGCATTCCAAGCGGTAGCCCCCATAGCTCAGCAACCCCGGCAACAGGGGCGGGCCCAGGGCGGTGAGCAGGGCCGCGGGCGCGGAGGCCCCGGCGCGGCGCAAGGCCTCGAGCCTGGAGGTGTCCAGCGCGTCGAGGAGATCCGCCACCACCCGGGCCACCAGGGCGCTGTAGGGAATCGCGATCGCCACCACGGCCACCACCGGCCGCAGGCCCAGCACCTGAAGCAGGAGCAAACCCCAAAGGAGCTCATGGATGGCGCGGGGCACGGCCAGCGATCGGCGGAAGACTTGGGCGGGCCAGAGCTGGCCGCTGGCCACCTGCCAAAGGGTGCGGGAACTGGCTAAACCCAACACCACCCCCACCAGCACACTGGCGAGCCAGCCGAGCAGGGCCATGCCCGCCGTGGTGCCCAGGCCCGTCAAGGCCGAGCGCCAGACCTCGGCATGGAAGGAAGGCCGGAGAGCCGCCAGAAAAAATCGGCCGATCAGCTCAAGGCCGCCGCCGTGGGCGTGGCTCGGCAAAAGGGCCAGCACCGGCAGGAGCACCAGGGAGGGCGCCAGGAGGAGCAGGGGGGGGGCCAGACGGTGGGGATCCGGGCGCATCCGGGGCGGCTCAGGCATCGAAGGCTTCCGCTCCGGCGTAGAGCTCCCTCAGGTGACTCTCCCCAAGGGTCGCGGTGGGGAGATCGAAGGCGAGGCCGCCATGGCGCAGGCCGATCACCCGATCAAAGCCCTCCAACAGATCAGGACGGTGAAGACTGAGCAACAGGGCGCGGGGCGCCCCGCCGAGGCCAAGCAGCATGGCCAACACCTGTCCGGCTCGGCGGGGATCGAGGCTCGCCAGGGGTTCATCGAGAAGCCAAAGCTGGGCGTCCTGGCGCAGCAGCCGGGCGATCGCCACCCGCTGGCGCTGCCCCCCCGAGAGGGAGGCCACGGGACGCCCCAACAGTTGGGGCTCCAAATCCACGCGAGCCAGCGCCTCGCTGTTGGCTTGGGTGTCCAGCGGGACCAGCAAATTGAGCCAGGCCTGGAAGAGCGTCCAGTGGGCCAGCCGGGCGGTGTTGAGGTTTTGCTGGACACTGAGCTCCTCGATCAGGCGAAGGTCTTGCCAGAGGGTGCCGATCCGGGACTGCTGCCGGCGACGGGGGCGGCGGGCGCGGGCGGGGGCCTCACCGTTCCACCGCACCCGTCCCTCGTCGGGGGTGAGGGATCCGTTCGCCAGGCTCAGCAGGGTGCTCTTGCCCGCCCCGCTGGGGCCGAGCAGGGCCACCCGTTCCCCCGGCCAGATCCGCACACTCACGTCCTGGAGCCGGGGGGCGCCGTGGCCAGCGACGGAGACGTGTTCCAAGGCCAAAAGGGGCTCCATGGCAGGAACTCAGCGGATCAGGCCCACCTGGCGTCCCACCTGTTCAATGCGCTGGTAGTCGAGGGGGCGGGCCTCGGTGAATTGCTGGGCTCCAAAAAGGGCCAAAACGGTTTTCTGGTCGGGATCGTTCTGACGCCAGCCCAGGATGGCCTGACGCAACCGATCGGTGAACCCCGGGCCAAAGCGGCGGTCGAGGTCGGGTTGGGCCAGCCAGTGGTAATCCGGGTAGCCGGGGGTTTTCCAAAGGACGAACACCTTGTCGCGGTTGACCTTGCCGGAGCGAAGGCTGGAGCGCCACACCTGCTCGTTCACCACCCCCGCCTGGTAGGCGCCGCTCTGGACCAGGGCGATCGTGGCGTCATGGCTGCCGCTGAAGCCCGGGGCGCCGCCGGCGAAGTCGATGGGCTTGACACCCGCCTGGGCGAGGAACCACTGGGGCATCAGGCGGCCCGAGGTGGAGTTTTCCGAGCCGAAGGTGAAGCGCTTGCCTTTGAGGGCGGTCAAGCCTTTTTGCGGGACGAAGGGTGTGAGGCCACTGCTCGGATTGGCGATGAACACGCTGTGAAACGACGCGTCGATGTCGCGCTGGGCCAGCACCTTGGCGCCTGGCTTCCGCAGCCGAGCCTGCACCCCCGTCAGACCGCCAAACCACACCACATCCAGGTCGCCGGTTCGAAAGGCGCTGACGGCGGCGGCGTAATCCACCATCGGTACATAGCGCACCTCCACCCCCAACCGCTTGGCGAGGACCTTGGCCACCAGGGGATAGAGCCGGTTGAGTTTCTCGGGGTTTTGGTCGGGAATGGCGCTCAGCCGGAGCACCGGCGCGGGTGCTTTGGCTGGGGCGGCGAGGGCACCGGGGAGCGGGGCCACCCGGGAGAGGAGGGTCAGCGGAAAAAAAGAAAGGGCGGCCAGCCCGGCGAGGCGAACAAGGGTTCTGCGTTGCATGAACACACCTCCGGCGGCGAAACGGCGGCACGTGGACCATCGATCCACGCGACCTCTGGAGGGTACCGAACGGGCCGGCGAAGGGGCGAGAGGCAAGGGGCGAGAGGCGAAAGGTGAACAAGAGAAGTGGGGCGCCAGCGTCAGCCCTTGTCGGTAAGGTCTGTTCGTTGATGGGCCGCGACATGGCGCATTCGCAAGCCAGCGACCCGTTCCTCGCGTCTCCGGGGGCCCTGCTGGATGTGCGCTCTCCCGCGGAATACGGGCAAGGACACATTCCGGGGGCGGAGAACCTGCCCCTGTTTAATGATGAAGAACGGGCGGAGATTGGCACGCTCTATCGCCAGGCGGGCCGACGGCTGGCGGTGCTCCGGGGTCTGGCGCTGGTGGGCTCTCGGATCGAGAGCTTGGCGGAGGGCCTCATCGCCGCCCATTCCCGACGGCCAGAGGCGCCGTTGCGGCTGCACTGCTGGCGGGGCGGGATGCGATCGGCCAGTGTGGCCCAGCTGGCCACCACCCTGGATCTTCCCGTGGTGGTGCTGGAGGGGGGCTACAAGGCCTACCGGCGATGGGTGCTGGCGCTGATGGAGCGACCTTGGCCCCTGCGGCTCCTGGGCGGTCGGACTGGAACGGGCAAAACAGCCCTGCTGCTGGCCCTGCGAGCCAAGGGGGTGGCGGTGGTGGATCTGGAGGGGCTGGCCCACCACCGGGGCAGCAGCTTCGGCGGGTTGGGGCTACCGGCGCAGCCAAGTGGCGAGCAGTTTGAAAATCGCCTGGCCAGCGTCCTGATGGAGCTGGGCCAGGCCGGGGAGATCTGGCTGGAGGCGGAGAGCGCCCAGGTGGGCCGCTGCCGGATCCCCGCCGGCCTCTGGCGACAGATGAAGGCCGCTCCCCTGCTGGAGGTGCGGCGACCGATGGGGGAACGGTTGCGCCACTTGGTGGAGATCTACGGCCAGCAGGATCCGGCCGCCATCGCGGAGGCCACGGAGCGGATCCGCAAACGACTCGGGCCGCAACGCACGGCGGCGGCGCTGGAGGCGATTGGCCAGGGGCGCAAGGAAGCGGCTTGCGCCCAAATGCTCGATTACTACGACCGTTGCTACGACGCCGAGGCCGCCGCCCAACGGGTGGGGGCGTTGGAGCTGGGGGGGCGGAGCGCGGAGG
>JBKCPG010000069.1:0-3750 GCA_046309395.1 Cyanobacteriota bacterium
CACCTCTGCCTCGGTGTTGTTCGTGGCCCATGGCTCGCCGATGTTTGCCCTGGAGCCCGGCGCCGAGCGAGGCCTGGACCATGGGGCCTGGGTGCCCTTGCGCTATCTGTTTCCCGCGGCGGAGGTGCCGGTGGTGCCCCTTTCGATCCAGCATCACGACGGGCCGGAGCATGCCTACCAGGTGGGTCAGGCCCTGGCACCGCTGGTGGAGCAGGGCTGGCTGATCGTGGCCTCCGGCAACATCACCCACAACCTGCGCGACTGGCAACAGGCCTGCCGCGGCGATGGCTTCGACACCCGCTATGCCCAGCGCTTCTCAGGCTGGGTGGCCGAGCAGCTGAGCAGTGGACAGGTGGAGGCCTTGCTGCACTACCGGCAGCAGCACCCCGACGCCCGCCAGGCCCAGCCCCGCGACGAGCACCTGCTGCCACTGTTCACCGCCCTCGGTGCGGCCGGTCCCACGGCCCGGGCCCAGGTGATTCATCGCGGCATCAGCGACAACGTGATCGCCATGGATAGCTACGCCTTTGAGCGGTATTGAGGCGCCTGAACGGGATCAACAGTGGCAATCCGACTCCCAGCGCTGTGACCTAACGGCCAAAGAGTTCGTGCGGGAATCGGTTGGCTTGCATGATGCCCAGCGCTGTGAAGTCGCATCCGGGAAGCTCTGGCTTCTGGTCAATCAGGCCTCCAAAGTCTTTGAACCATTTTGAGTTTGGTCCTATTGTTTTTATCAGCCTCGCGATCACCACCGATGCCCCATAAAGCCTCTGCAGTGATGCCTCGTCGTCAATCCAGTGCTCCATAAACTCGTTCCCCTTCAGCATTGGTAGTGGGTTTTTGCTGGCGTAATTCCAAACACGAGAATGATGCGCACAGCGGTTGCGAAAGTCGCTGATGCCGCGCAGCCAGTCGCCCAGAACCTTTGGATTGTCAACCTCAAAGCGTTTGGCGATTTCTAGCTGGTGACGCCGTTTGAGCAGACTGTAATACCGAGAAGCCAATCCAAAGCTCCACGCCTCTACCACAACCCAGAACGGCATGGTCTTGTCGTTCTGCTTGTGCCAGAGGATGCAGTCCTCAGAGCAGCGAGAGAGGTGCTTCCCGTGATCTTCGAGCCACTCATTCCAGGTATTACGCGTTTTGCGAGACTTTCTGTCCTGGTAGTCTTGCAGAAATCGCTGATTGATGAAGCTGGCCTTCGTGTGCGCGACGGGGTCGAGGCGACCAAGCTCATGCGCGATTACGGTTCGGATGTGAACCTCAATCCTCTCGATGGCATCAAGGACGGCGAGCCTCAAACGCTTGTCATACAGATATATATCTAGAATCCCCTGCAGGCTTGTGCCTGGCATGAAGGCATCAAGACGCATGGGCTTACCAGTCTGGCCATCAAGAACAACTTCACCTTGAGAATCGATCTCGATTTCGCGGCATGGGTACCAGAAGCCACTCAGCCGGTAATAGCCAATCTGCGACAGCTTGCGAACGGCTCGCTGCCGGTCAGGTCCGACGTCCATCCCTCTCGCGCTGAGGAGATTGACGAGTTCCGAATAAGGCCTGAAGGGCTTGGGCGGTTTGGGGTTGGGGGAGGGCGGCAATGGCTCCCTGGGCCAAAATGGATGGCTCAAGCGTGATGCAGCTCATGGCTGCAACAGGGGCTTGAACTCTATCGGTGGAAGCATGCAGGGTGAAGGGGGAAGCTGTCAACCGCCCTTCACCGAGCTGAGAAGACGAGCTGCTTGTACCACAAAGCCTGCGGCGCAAGCGATCTCAGAATGATCAGGGCCGTTTCGGCAGATGCGATTCACGCCGGAGCGCTGCAAGCCCAGACGAAACCGAGGGGTTCTCGCCGCTGATCTGATGATCTCCCCTCCGCGCCCCGCCTCCTATGGGGTTGGCCCCTCTGGGGCCAGACCTGTGGGGCTTGCTCCGGGCCTCTCCAGTCTGGGGCCTTCCTGACGTCAGGCCCCCACTGGGATCGGTCCCGTCGCTGCGCCGCTCTCGGCGCCGAGTCCATGGCCATGCTTTCTGCTGCGGCTTCTCCGTTCTGCCGGCCCATCGCACCGGAAGGTGCGTTCTGCAAACCAGAAGAGGATCCGTTTCTGCTGCTCGAATCCAGCCTCAAGGCGATCGAGCGGATCCTGCAGCTGCGGCGAGGGCTGCCCCTGCGCCGCACTTGGATCGAGCAGCCCTATGGCGAGGAGGAAATCACCCTGCTAGAGGAGGAGGTGATCCCGGCGATCCAGCAGTGCCTCAAGCGAGTCGATGAGCTCGATGAGCGGCTGCTGGCCCAGCAGGAGCTGCTGCACCGCTGCCAGCTGGAGGCTGAGCGCGAGGCGCTGGGTGCGTTGAGGCTGCAGATGGCCTGAGGGCCAGGGCCGGGGGGCTGCGTCCCCTTCTCTGATGGGGCGCCGTAAAGTGACCGTACTTTCCGGGTGGGTGTCGCCTTGACCAGCACCACGCCGCAGGGCCACCGGCAGGCCAAGACCAGTCGGATCGAGCTGCGGGCCACAGAAGACGACCGCGATCTGCTGGATCGGGCCGCGGCAGCCCTCGGCACCGACCGCAGCTCCTTGCTGCTCTCTCAGGGGCGGCTGGCGGCCCAGCGGGTGCTGGCCGACCGTGAGCAGTTCGTGCTCGATGATGGCGCCCAGCAGGAATGGGAGCGGATCAACAGCCGCCCCGTCCGCAGCCTCCAGGGCCTGTTGCGGCTGCTGGAGCTGCCCTCGCCCTTTGCCACCCAAGCGGCGGATCAGCCCGAGGCATGAGCCGCCACCAACCGCCAGAGCTGTTGGCGGCCCGTCACCAGCTCGCACGCCTCCATTGCCGATCAGAAGAGCAGAGCAGCTGGCTGGAGGAGGTGGCCAAGCAGGCCCATGGGACAGGAAGCACCCGCGTGATTGTGGTAACGAGGTGGATCAAACAGCTGTCGTCGCTTGCTGAGCCTGGTGCATGGCGAGCGGGGCGATCGCCGATCTGCCCGCGCAGTTGCGCCGTGGCGCCGGTCCCTATCCCCAGCCCATAGCGCTGCTGGCCCGCCCTGCTGCCGGATGCGACCACCCGGGTCGCCAGCCTCGGCGAGGCCATCGGTTGCCGCGGCTTGCTGTTCCATGCCGAACGCCAGAGTTCTAGGTGCCGGGCTGCGGCATCACCCAATCGGCACCGGTGACATTGTTGATGGAAAACGGAGAGGGTGGGATTCGAACCCACGGAAGGTTTCCCTTCAAACGATTTCGAGTCGTTCGCTTTCGACCACTCAGCCACCTCTCCTGGCCCATGGCGCTGGTTCCCCGGGGGATTCAGGGAAGTCTTTGCCCTAGACAGAAGCCACTGTAAAGATCGACGGGACCCCCCAGCCTTGAACGACGCCAACCCTCCAGTCCCAGCTCCCCTGCAGGACCTGCAGCTCCAGGTGCAGAGCCTGGCCCGGGAGGTGCGGCAGTTGCGCTCTGAAGTGGCCTTGCTGCGCTCGCTGGTGGAATCCGAGGGCGGGCCCTTGGGGCGTACCGCCAGCCCCAGCACCTTGCTGGCGCTGCGCAACGGCGAGCGGCTCAACAGTGAGGTGCGGCAGCGGTTGGCCACCTGTGCTGGCAGCGAGTCCGGCGAAACCCCCACCGACGTGGATCTGCTGATCGATCGGCTGCATGGCTTGGCGGAAGGCCCTTGCAGTTAGGGGTCCTTGCAGTTAGCGGTCCTTGCAGCTTGCAGCTTGCAGCTTGCGGCCTGTGGCGCTGAGGCCCCTTCCGG
>JBKCPG010000070.1:0-2590 GCA_046309395.1 Cyanobacteriota bacterium
TTGATCAACTCAACACCCCGCTCCCAGCCGCTCCTCGCACCCCCCTCCACCGATGTACGAACGCCGCTACGGCCTGATCCGAACCCTCGCCCCCTTGCATGTGGGCGCCTCCGCCGGAGAGGAAGCAGGCAATCTCAACCTCATCTTCCGTGATCCCTTCACCCAGACCGGCATCATCCCCGGCAGCTCCATCCGCGGCCGATTTCGGGCGGAAATGCGGCAGGAGAATCACGAGAAGGGGGGTGACCAGAGCGAGACGATTCATTGGTATGGCAGTGAAGCTGGTAGCACGGAGATCAGCGAGGCTCGGGTGAAGTTTGAATATGCCTCTCTCGTTTGGTTGCCCGTCTTCTGTCCAGCCCAACCGGTGGTTTGGGTCAGCTGCCCGCGCTTGCTGCGGCGCTACGCGGCGATTGCTGGCCTTGCGGGGGATAGTGATCTTCCAAAAGCGGACACCTGCAGCCAGGGGCTGAAGGGACGCGCTGGGGAAGCTGGGATCACGCTGTTCTTCAATCTGGGCTTCATGGAGGTGAAGCCCGTACCGGGCTTGGACCGCTGGATCCCCTCGGCGTTGAAAAACGAGATCCCATCGGATCGATTGGTGGTGGTGGAGGATGCCGCCATTGGCCTGATCCACGACATGGCGCTCTACCGCCAAAGCCGCGTCAAGTTGGAGGACAGGATGAAGAAAGTGGACAAAGGCGCCTTCTTCAACGTGGAGGCGCTGCCTGAGGGAAGTGTTTTGATCTTCCCGTTGGCTCTCAAGCCCGATGCGGCCAAGGACTGGACACCATTTCACACAGATGCCAAACGGGATCTCTACTTCGGTGGTCTGGAAAGCGTCGGTTTTGGCCGCTGCGAGGTCACCCTTGTCAATCCAACCAACCAGGAGGTGAAGTGATGGCTTGGCATGCCTACGATCTCGATCATCTGGCTCAGGAAATTGTTCTCAGGGCTCGCCAACGTGATCCAAACCCCAAGAAAACAAGCCTCAATCAGGCCTATAAGATGCGAGCCGCTTGTGCCTATGGCTTGGAGCGTTTCTGGGGCGAACACCTGCGCCTCGGTGGAAAAGAAGCATCAGAAGACGATCGCTGCAAGGCGAAGTTCATCGCGGATGTCTGGGCGGGCTTTGTGGGACTCATGGCCAAAGCCGGGGTGGACCTCCCTCCTCAAATGCTCAGCAAGGAGGACAGCGAGGTGGACATTCAGGCGGTGGCCGAGCAACTCTGGCGCATCAAACCAGAGGATCAACTGGCGCCATTGGCCGTGTTGACAGCTCTCTGCGATTCGGTGGTCTGGTGGACCCAACGTCTCAAGCCTGGTCGAGGGGGTGACGACTGATGTCGCGAGGTAAAAAATCCAGAGGAGCAGGCGGGCCGTCCAAGCCCAAGGGGCCATCGCGAACAGCGAAGAAGGCCAGTGCCCCATCAACAACACCAACCGTTTCGGCAGGATCGACACAGGCCAAGACAACGCCTCAACGGCCGAATGGCCCTCAGGATCCGCCGCAACCAAAACCACCAGCGACGCCAACAGTCCCGGCTCCTGCCATCACAGCCCAGCCACCTTCGCCTCTGCTCGATTCCCTAGACGGATCAGGAGTTCTGAAGAATGACAAACCAGATGTGAGCAAGCGCGTGCCGATGCAATTCCGCGCACAAACTCCAGGTCGTTGCCAACGCCAATACATCAAGGAACCCAAAGATGCCCCGCCAGACTGGCGCCCAGACATTCAGCGCTGGATTGATCAGTGGGTGGAGCGCGTGGATCAGACGTCACCCTTCTCCGGCAAGGCCTCCCAACCACAGCTGAAAATCGTCGAAGCTCAGATTGATTGGCGGCTGATCAGCAACAGCGGCGTCGATGAGGGCATCATCCGCCCGGTGATTGGCGCAGGTGGCTGGCCGCTGCTTCCTGGCAGCAGCCTCAAGGGGTTGTTCCGCCGCGCCTGCCCCCCCGATCGCCTCCTGGAATGGTGCGGCAGCTCTTCCGGAGATCTTCGACCCGGCATCCTGCGCTTCCATGGCGCTTGGCCCCTCGATGCCAGCTGGACAAAACACCTTCTCGATGTCGCCCATCCGCAACAGAACTGGCAGGTGGGGTTTGACAATGGACGCGAACGCCATTCCGCCTTTGGCGTGGTGAGCCTTTATCAGCCCAAGTTGCTGATCGGGCTCAGTTCCACAGATCCCAAACTCAGTCAGTCGGAGTGGGATGACATCATCGCGACAATGAAGCTTGCCTTGCGATCCGGGATTGGCGGTCGCACCTGTGTGGGCTACGGCAGCAGCGGACGCCTTCGTGGCGATGTGATTTTTCAGTGCGGCCTGGAAGGGCAGGGTCCGGCCGCCAAGCTTCTCGATGGCCATGAGGAGTTTCGACCCACCATGTTTCGGGCGGCGATTCGTGGCATGGCCTTGCGCTTGTTTGGTGGTCTCACCGACCAAAGCACCACGCTGAAGGTTGTGGGTGAGCTGTTTGGAGGGCTCAGCCGCGAGGAAGGGCAGCATGTCGGCCTCCTCGCCACGGCCTATACCGACCAACGTGTGACCCTCGGCCATTCTGGAAGAGGTGGTTGGAGTCAACC
>JBKCPG010000071.1:0-7080 GCA_046309395.1 Cyanobacteriota bacterium
GCCTCTATATTGGCGATCGCGCTGAAGATTGGCATTCCGCGCGGACCAATGGAATCCGTTTTTCATGGGCACGATGGGGCTTCAGTGGTGAATCTCTAGCGTTTGATGATGATTCTTTCGCACTAGAGTCTCCCGACTCAGAGTTTATCCTTTCTAAATTCTAAGGAGGGGGATCCCTTTTCGATTGAGCTTCCCTTGGGATGGGCGCAAGCATAACGACTCCCCAAAGGCCGACAAGAACAGGCATCTAGGAGGTGACCAACGTCAACGAGACGCGATCCAAGACATCGCGAAAGAACGCGACGCCAAGGATTCCCAGTGACGGTACGGATTGAAGACTCAGCTCCATCATGTGTCTGGTTGGCCAAGGCAGCCACGTCAACATCCTGGCGACTCAATCTCTCCAGCACGAAAAGAGGGCCATCTTGCAGCCATTGTCAGCCACAGCAAGCCGGAACCAGAGATCCAGCCGGTCCGCGAATTCTCGACGCAATGGAGCCTGAGCCGCACGACAGCGACGGTGCGGATCTTCCAAGTTTTCCGCCTTGTTGTAAGCAGCGCTGACGAAAGCCAGCGTCAGCAGTCAAAGCATTGACGTTGCGACTAAAAACCAATCGTCTAAAATAGTACAAACAAAGGCACGTTCGATGCGGATCAAGAGAAGCAGCTTTTCGCCAACGGATCGCCCTCGGTCCGCATCTAATCAACCAGCGCGAATCAGGGGCCTGATTGAATCGATTCCACCGGCAATCCACCGTGAGCAAGGAAAGCGCCTCCCGCCCATGGGCACCAGGACGCACCTGAATGGGCTCCTGGCGGGTTCAGTCCCGGGCCAGTCCCGGCAGGCCGTTCAAAGCCACCGCCACCACCCGATGATCCGCGTCCCTCTGGAGGCCCGCCATGGCCTCTCGCGCCTCCAGGGTGATCTGGTCGTGGGGGTCGGTGGCCTCATGGAGAATGCGTCCGAGCAGTTCCGCGCCGCCCACCCGCACCGTGCCATCGGGATCCTCCAAGGCCAGGCGGGCCAGCTCCAGCAAGCGGGCGGGACTCATCTCCGGCTGCTCCGCGAGCGCCGCGAGGATGCTGCAACGCACGAGCCACTGGGTATCCGCCGCGAACACCTGACTCAGCAACGGCCAAGCCTGCTCCACGCCATAGCTGGCCAGGGCGTTGGCCGCCTCCGCCCGCACATTCGCGTCGCCGTCTTCTCGCAAGACCCGCTCCAGGGCCTGGCGCCCCTCCGGGCTGCGCTTGATCCCCAAACCGGCGCAGCTCATGGAGCGGATCACAAAGGGCGCCTGCTCCAGACCCAGCAGCAACAATGGAGTGGCCTCCTCAACGCCGCACTCCCGCAGGCTCACCAGGGCTGGCATGGCCTGGGCGGGATCGGCTGAGGCGATCGCCCGCCGAATGGAATCAGGGTCGGGCGGCAACGGGGCACGAGCGTGGAGATCCACGAGTCTAGATGGACCCTCCTGATCTCCCCTCTCGACTTCCCTTGTGGGGGCGGGCTCGACCCCTAGGGCTTGCCCGAACCTGGCTGACGCAGCTCGCGCACCACCATCGTGCGGCGGCGGCGGCGGCGGACCCAGCTGAACACCAGCAATCCACAGCCGATCAGCAGGGCCGGGAGCGCTTGCGGGCGGGCGGCGGGACTCCTGTAGGCCATGGAGGCCAGGGCCAACAGGATCAGCAGGGGGGAGGACAGGGCCAGCAGATCGGCGGCGTTTTGGGTGGAGGTGGGCCTGGTCATCGGTAACGCTCCCCCCAACGCAACAGGCTGAGGGTGAGCACCTTCACCCCCACCGGAAGGCACCCCTCATCGGGGGCAAAGGTGTTGCTGTGCAGCGGGGTGCAACCTTCGGGGCCGGCGACGCCGAGACGAAACATGGTGCCCGGGGCGCTCTCCAGCAACTCCGCGAAATCCTCCGCCCCAAGGGAGGGTTGGTCGAGCCAGAGCACGTGGTGGCGGCCGAGGAGATCCTCCCCGGCATCGGCCACCAACTCGGTGAGCGTCGCCTCGTTGTGCACCGGGGGAGAAATGCGGCGGTAGTGCACGCGGGCCTCGCCACCGTGGCCTCGGCAGAGGGCATGCACGGTGTCCTCGATCCAGCCCGGGAGCCGGTCGTGCACCAGCGGATCCAGGCAGCGCACCGTGCCCAGCAACCTCACGTGGTCGGCGATCACATTGAAGGCCTTGCCACCCTCGATCCGGCCAAAGCTCACCACCACCGGATGCAGGGGATCCAGGCGGCGGCTGATCGCCTCCTGCAGGCCGCTCACCACCCGGGCGGCGATCCAGATGGCATCCGTGCTCTGGTGGGGCCTGGCGCCATGGCCACTCTCGCCCAACACCTCGATCTCCAGTTCCCCAGCGGCGGCGGTGAGACTGCCACTGCGCACGCCGATGGTGCCCACCGGCAGGCTCGGGAACACATGCACTCCGAAGAGGGCCCGCACCCCCTCCATCGCCCCGGCCTCCCGCATCCACCGCGCGCCCTGGGCCGTTTCCTCCGCGGGCTGGAAGAGCAAGCGCACCCGGCAGCGCAACAACTCCGCCCGGCGGCCCAACAGGTGGGCCACCCCGAGGCCCACGGTGGTGTGGATGTCATGGCCGCAGGCATGCATCAGGCCCTGGTGGATGGAGGCGTAGGGAAGGGACGTGCGCTCCTCGATGGGCAGGGCGTCCATGTCGGTGCGCAGGGCCACCAGGGGCGCGTCAACCGGACCCAATTCGGCGGTGATCCCCGTGCGTCCCACCCCTTCCCGCACGTCCCAGCCCCAACGGCGGAGTTCACCGGCCACAAGGGCGGCCGTCTGTTGCTCGTGGCCGCTGAGTTCAGGATGGCGATGGATGTGGCGCCGCAGCCGCACGAGCTCGGGGAGGGCCTCCCGCAGGTCGGCTTCCAGACCAACGCCAAACCAGTCGAGGGAATCTCCCGGAGACCCGGGGGTGGAGGAGGCGAGCCTCGACGATCCGGCGCTTCGCATCAGGCGGCCAGGGAAAGAAACTCCTCCAAAGCTTGCACGGCCTTGGGCGGCCAACGCCGTATCCGCGACAGCCATTGTTCCTGGCGATAGCGGGGATCCAAACCGGAGGCCGCGGCCCAGTGGCTTTCCGCCTCTCCCCGGGCGCCCCGCCGCCAGAGCACGGCCGTCAGGGCCGCTCGGGCATCGGCGAAGAGGGGGTAACGGCGGATGAGCTGGCGCAGGTCGTGCTCAGCGGCGGCGATGTCGCCCTGCTGGAACGCGGCCAAGGCCGCGCTGGAGCGGGCCATGGCCATCCCGGGACGGGCCTCGGCGGCGGCGTTGAAACAGGCGCGGGCGTCCTCCCAATCTCCGAGGGAGCCCCGCACATTGCCCAGGTTGTAGAGGGCGGCTGATTCCCCCGGATCGCGGGCCAGGATCCATTGATAATCCTTCTCCGCCTCCCGCCAGAGCCCCAAAGCCTCCTCCGCGGTGCCGCGATTGAGATGGGGATCCAGCTCGCCAGGATCAATCTCCATCGCCCGGTTTTGATCCGCGATGGCTCCCTCTGGATCCCCCATCATCAGGCGCACATTGCCGCGGTTGCTCCAAGCGGCCGCGTCGTTGGGGGTGGCCTCCAACACCGACGACCAAAGGCCAAGGGCCTCGTCCAGGCGGCCCTCCCGACTGGCGGACAGGGCCCGTTCAAATCGCTGGGCCCGCTCCGCCAGCTGGGGATCCCGACCCGCCGCCATCGCCGCGGAAGGGGCCAGGCACTGCCAAAGGGCCAGAGCCAGCACCAAGGCCATCCGCAGGGCCCGCACAACGGTCATGGGACGCCCCCCAAACCATCCAGGTAGGCCCGCCCCGCGTCGGTGATCCCCCGCCCCCGGGGGGTGCGGCGAAAAAAGCCCAACTGCAGCAAAAACGGCTCCACGACGGTCTCCAGGGTGGTGGGGTCTTCGCCAAGGCCCGCCGCCAGGGTATCGAGTCCAGCCGGTCCACCGCCGTGGCTGTTGAGGAGTTGGCGCAGAAGCTGCCTGTCGCTGGCGTCCAGGCCCTGGGCATCCACCCGGTGCAGCTCCAGGGCCGTCGCCACCACCTCCTCGCCGATCCGCCCTACCCCCCGCACGGTGGCGTAGTCACGCACGCGGCGGAGCAAGCGATTGGCGATGCGCGGTGTGCCCCGACAACGCCTGGCCACCTCCCGAGCCCCCGCCACCTCCAACTCCATCCCCAGGAGCCGAGCCGCCCGCTCCACGATGGCCCGCAAATCCTCCAGCCCGTAAAACTCCAGCCGTTGAATCAGCCCGAAGCGATCCCGCAGGGGGGAGCTCAGGGCCCCGGCCCGGGTGGTGGCGCCGACGAGGGTGAAGGGAGAAAGGGGCACGCCGCGGGTGCGCGCGGTGGTGCCCTTGCCCACGGTGAGATCGAGCCGAAAATCCTCCATGGCGGGATAGAGGATCTCCTCAGCCACCCGATTGAGGCGGTGAATCTCATCAATAAACAGCAGATCGTTCGGCTGAAGGTTCACCAGCAGGCCAACGATGTCGCGGGGGCGCTCCAGGGCCGGTGCGCTGGTGATGCGGCAGCGCACGCCGAGTTCCTCGGCCAACACCAGGGCCATGGTGGTTTTGCCCAGACCGGGAGGTCCGTGCAAGAGGACATGATCCAGGGCCTCCCCGCGGCCGCGGGTGGCGGCGACGGCGATCGCCAACACCTGCTTGAGTTCCTCTTGACCGATGTAGTCGGCCAGGCGACGGGGACGCAGGCCATCCTCCCGACGCTGGCTTTCGCCTTCGGGGGCGGAATCGTCGAGCCGCTCCGCGGGGTCCACCAGGCGTGGTTGGGGGCCAGGCACCCGGGGGCGGCGGTTGCCGGGCGCGGGGCTGGCTTGGGAGGAAACGATCGCCATGGGGGGAGGGTACCGGACCCCGCCAGGGCGAGCTTCCGGCGGCGCTGGGGTCGGCTCCGCTCACCTAACGTCCATTCATCCATGGAGGCGGGATGGCCAAGGGGCCCGGCAGGAGGCAGGGAACAGCCAAGGGAGACCCCGCCCAGCGGCTCCTGGCCGACAATCGCTTTGCCCGCCACCAATACGAGATTCTCGAAACCCTGGAAACGGGAATCGAACTTCTCGGCACGGAGGTGAAGTCGGTGCGGTCCGGACACAGCAACTTGCGGGATGGGTTCTGCTTGATCCGCAATGGAGAGCTTCAACTGCACAACGTGCACATCTCACCCCACAGCCATGCCGGCCGCTTTTTCAACCATGAGCCCCTGCGGGTGCGTCGGCTGCTGGCCCATCGCCGGGAGATCGAGAAACTCCGCGTTTCCCTCGAACAAAAAGGCCTCACCCTGATTCCCTTGAATTTCCACCTGAAGGGCTCCTGGATCAAGGTGACGCTGGGGCTGGGGCGGGGACGCAAGCTGCATGACAAGCGCCAGGAGGAAAAGCGCCGGCAGGAAGCCAAGGAAACTCGGGCGGCCATCGCCCGCTTCTGATGGCGTGGTGACGATCAACCCTTGATCAAGAGTGGTTTAGGACGGGGCGCAAGCCAGGTGTTGGTGAATAGAAAATAGAACAGCGAACCAGCGATCAAGGGGATGAAGACGAATTCAGTGAGCGGCTCCAACATCTTGACCGCTTTCATTCCCCAAGCCGTGTAGCCAAATTGCAGCCAGGGATAGAGAAAGACGAACAAACTCATCAGGATCAAGCCACGGGGCCATGCTCGCTGAAGCGGGGTGCGCTGGTCGGAGGAGGCGAGGGCCGACAGGTAGGCGAGAAAGGGGGTGAGATAGAGAAAGCGGTAGTCGTAGTTGATGGTGAAGAGATAGCATCCCATCCAGGTGGAGGCGCCCATCATCATCGCCATGCCATGAAAGCCAGATAAGCGCCTGGCCAAGGAATCAAAGCCACCACGCAAACAAGACAAATCCACCTTGTAGGCCATCACGAAACCAATCAGGAGGGCCGCCGCCTTGGTGACAAACAACAGACGAATCAGCAGGCGGGCGGTGTCGATGCCATAGGCGTTCACCAGGGGAATATTCATGTAGCCGAAGGCAAGCAGACCGTGACTCCCCACACCTCCTTCTTTGATGAGATTGCCAACGCTTTGCAAATAGGAAAGCAAGGGGAAAATACCGGCGACAGCCGCGGCCAGCACCATGGCTTTTGTTGCCGGCGCCTGCCACCGCGTCTTGCTGGCGGCCTGCCGATCCCTGTCGCGATAGGCCACCAGGCCGGCGATGCCAAAAAGAGGGTAAATCTTTAACGAGACGGAAAGGAAGGTCAGCAGAGAGGCCAGCAGGTTGGCCGGCAACGCGGCCAGGGCTGTCGTCCGCAGTCTCGACAGGAGGAACGCCAGCAGCAGCACCAGCAAAAAGAGCATGACGTCGAGATTTCCCCGCTCCAGGGCCTGCAGGAGAGGAAAAGACATCAACAGGGCGGAGGCCAGAAGGCGCCAAGTCCACGGGGGAACCAAACGATCCCGCGTCAGACCGATGGTGGAGGCCACCAACGCCAGGGCTGTCGTGATCGCGATCCACGGGGTTTGAGCGCCGCGCACCCGCAACAGTCTCCCCAGCCAGATCGACATCGGCGGGTAGTCAAATCGGTAGGTTCTGCCCGATGGATCACAGCCGACCACCAAACCTTTGTAATAGGCATCCAGATTGACGCCACATTCAGAATTGGCGATCAAATAGCGCAAATCAGCGAAGGGCGGCTTCATGCGCATGGGATGAATGAATCCCAACTCAGACACCGGTCCCCCCAGCCCATACACCAAGAGGGAGAACAACACAAACCCACAGCTGGCGACCAGCAACAGCCAAGACAGGCCCTCAAGCCAGACAGGCCCGATGACGGGATGGTTCTGAGACCTCATGGGGGTTCGCGTCAGGGAACGGAGGGAGTCGGCCGCCTCAGGGTTCTGGCGGCTGGGACGGTGTGGATGGGGCGGCCGGCGCGGCGGGTGGCACGGCTGGCGTGGCGGGGGTCGGTGTGCCGGCGGGCTCAGGGGAAGGAGAGGAGGGCCCGGCGGGAGGAGACGAGGCGGATGGGGCCTCAGGGACCCCTGGTTCCGCGGGCTCCCGGGGCGGGGC
>JBKCPG010000072.1:0-3060 GCA_046309395.1 Cyanobacteriota bacterium
GGAAAAGAGCCGCCGGTGATACCGGGTCCGTATAAAATCCCGACCAAGTCACCATCCAATCCCTCAGACCTAATGCGCCGCATGCCCTTTGGAGCAAGTTACCGGCTTCCCATCGGCCGCTTAGGACGACAACGACACCCAACGCGGAGCGGATATCGGACCCGCCCATTCAGCGTTCTGCAGACCATGACCCCAGGGGAGGTCTTCTGTATATAATCATTATCAGAAGTAATCCGCTGCTTTGATTTCCCATTATGCCTGATATCTCAAAAGCGCTGAAGCTTCTTTCTCAGCCTATTGAATATATAATCAAGCTCTACGAAAAAGATTGCCAGGATAAGCTGGCTTATCTTCGAGCTGAAAACAACTTAAAGATTCTCTACGGCAAACTAAATCTGACCCAGAAAGTTAAAACAATCTGGAACAACGATCGACCAATTGCAATAAACTCATTTTATTATCCAGCAAAGATCAAAGTCTCCCCTAGAAAGGCGGCTGTGATAGATGCTATAGATGATATAGAAGGAAATGCGATTGTATTGCAAGGCATTGTTGGACAAGGCAAGTCGATTTTGCTTAGATACTTACATGGGAAAGAGATGCGCAGTGGCAAACGCGTACCATTATTTGTGGAGCTTCGGCACACATCGCCTAATGGATTAGAAGAGTATATACATACTAGGTTTAATGAGTTGATGGGCACAGAGCTGCATCCGCAGGTCTTCGGCTTATTTGCCAAAGAAGGAAAAGTATCCTTACTTTTAGATGGCTTTGATGAGGTCGATGTCGCCCTAATTCCAGAGTTGATCCAACGTATTGAACAATTGGCGCAAAGATTCCCAAACGCAAAGATTATTGTTAGCTCTAGGCCAGGCTCTGGAATAGAGACATCACCATCATTTACGGTGAAACAAATTGCTCCCTTGGGTGAAGATGATTACTGGGGATTCTTCAACAAAGTGCTCGGGAATGACACTATACTTGTATCTCGCATCTATCATGCCCTAACCAGCCCTACCTCTCGGATAAAGGGATTGGTAAACACGCCACTACTGGCAACTCTTCTGACTATTATCTATAGAGCAAATCAAAAGATTCCATCCGACTTTTCTGAGTTTTATGATGAGTTATTCCAGATTCTGCTTGTTCGGCATGATCGGGCTAAGCCAGGGTATGAACGGAAGAGAAAGACAAAACTAAATGATCGTGCAATGCAGCAAGGGTTCGAGGCATATTGCTTTAAAATAAAGGCCCAGTTCGTATCCCCGGTTAGCCGTTCAAATGCCTTAGTTATTGCATCGGAAGCAATGAAGTCACTTGACTTACAGGCTGACGAGGGTTGCTTCTTGGACGACATCATGAAGATAACGTGCTTACTTCAGGAAGAGGGTGGTCAAGTTGAGTTCTTGCACCAGAGCATTCAGGAATACTATGCCGCAAAGTATATATCGTCGCGGCCAGAAAACGTGGCAATTAAGTTTTACGAGCTAGTACTTGATGAAGCGAAGAGACAGAAATGGGATCAAGTTCTGAGGTTCTTGCAGCAGATTGATGAATATAGGTCTAGTAAATACTTTTTTATTCCTGCAATCCTCAACACATTAACCTATCTTGAATCATTAGATTTCATAGCGTCAGCGGATCGTATTAGGGAGCTTATCACGGACAAGATAGGGGTTGTTCAACTTATTGGAACTGAGGAAGGTGGAAGGAGTATAAGTTATCGAGTTGACAGCAAGGAGGCCTTTCATTTTTATCGGTTAAATGAAATAACTGAATTGATATTCGCATTGCTATTTCGGACAACAGCCTCAAAAAAGAATAAATGGAGAGCTTGCTTTGATGGCTTTACTCATGAACAGTTTTTTAGTTATACCGAGATTGCAGTGTATTGTGGGACTATTGAATCTGTAGATAGAAAACTCCAGGAAGGTGTCAAGTCTATTAAAAAAAATCTCGAGTTTCATCAAGATAGGATTAAGACATTAAATCACTCTGTCGAGTTTATGGGTTTTTAACTGCTTAATTGCCCTAACGAAAGTGACACGCAGAACAATCAGATACAGAATGCAGGAGCAAGAGAGTGCGGTGATCCGTCGAGCCCCCACCCGCCTCTGATCTGGAGCGTTCTGCGGTACAGAGGCGTTGCGGTTCTTGTTGCATGAGTCTGGCCAGAGCATGAGCGGTTTGAGTAGAATGCAAGGTGTGCACCACTGCAAAAGCAATCAGAGGTAGATTCAATGCAAACAATCAAGTATGTTCATTGGCAGGATGATGGATCCTGGCTTGGCTACCTTGAAGAATTTCCTGACTACTGGACACAAGGCGACACTCTGGCTGATTTAGTTGAGCATCTGAAAGATCTCTACCTTGACCTCTCAGGTGGGCAGATCGCGGGAGCTCGCAAGGTTGGTAAATTAGTCATGCCATGAAGCGGGCCGATCTGATCAGATTGATCGAACAGGGAGGATGCGTTCTGGTCCGTCACGGAGGTAAACATGATTGGTATCGCAATCCAGCTACAGGTGTCTCGCAGCCTGTGCCCAGGCATCGTGAAATTAAGGAACCGCTCGCACGCCGCATTATCCGACTTCTGCTGGATAGCTCGGTAGACCCTTCCAGCGTCGATAAATGACTGTCCGCAGAACAATGCCATACACCAGACCCGCCACAGTGATGATCTGTTCGCACCGTTGCCTCCTTGCGGGCTGGTGATGACAGGCGTTGCTGCGGGTCAAGCGTCCGCCGCTGGGTGCGCCTCAATCTGCGACGATCCGCCACGGAGGCTGAACCACCTGAGCGGTAGCGGGCCAGCCGCTGCTAAGTGCAGCGGAGCGGATTCCGTTCTTTGTGACCAACCGACATGGTCCGGCTGAGATCGAGGTGCTAGATCACAAGTCGTGCCCGGCTTTGATGGACCATTCTGGAATTGGAGTGGCTATGAATGAAGGCGTAAGGTCTGGGTTCATCGGTCCCCACTCAACCCGGTGTGGCCTCACACCCCCTGATCTCTGAACAGCCCACTGAGACAGAACAGTTGGCTGCCGCCCCAACCCAAGT
>JBKCPG010000073.1:0-3268 GCA_046309395.1 Cyanobacteriota bacterium
GTTGTGGAGACCAGCTTCAAAGTTGGGGTGCTGAAATCCCTGTTTCTGAAAAGCTATAAAGATCTCCACCATTTGCCTCATCAGCGGCTCCGCCTCCGACAGGCGGTTGGTGGCCTGCAGCAGCTGCGCAAGGTTGTTGAGATGAATGGCAACCATGGGATGGTCGTTGCCGTAGCTGGCCTCATCGATCGCCACGGCACGGCGCATCAGCGGCTCCGCCTCCGACAGGCGGTTGGTGGACTTCAGCAGCCCCGCCAGGTTGTTTAGATCCCTGGCCACTCTGGGATGGTCGTTGCCGTAGCTGGCCTCATCGATCGCCAGCGCACGCCGCATCAGCGGCTCCGCCTCCGACAGGCGGTTGGTGACCTGCAGCAGCTGCGCCAGGTTGTTGAGATCAATGGCCACATCAGGATGGTTGGTGCCGTAGCTGACCTCATCGATCGCCAGCGCACGGCGCATCAGCGGCTCCGCCTCCGACAGACGGTTGGTGACCTGCAGCAGCCCCGCCAGGTTGTTGAGGGCGGTGGCCACATTGGGATGATCCTTGCCGTAGCTGGCCTCACCGATCGCCAGGACACGGTGCATCAGCGGCTCCGCCTCCGCCAGGCGGTTGGTGGCCTTCAGCAGCCCCGCCAGGTTGTTTAGATCCCTGGCCACGTTGGGATGGTCGTTGCCGTAGCTGGCCTCATCGATCGCCAGCGCACGGCGCATCAGCGGCTCCGCTTCCGACAGGCGGTTGGTGACCTGCAGCAGCTGCGCCAGGTTGTTGAGATCAATGGCCACATCGGGATGGTCGTTGCCGAAGCTGGCCTCATCGATCGCCACGGCACGGCGCATCAGCGGCTCCGCCTCCTCCAGGCGGTTGGTGGCCTGCAGCAGCTGCGCCAGGTTGTTGAGACGGATGGCCACATTGGGATGGTCGTCACCGTAGCTGGCCTCATCGATCGCCAGCGCACGCCGCATCAGCGGCTCCGCCTCTGGCAGGCGGTTGGTGGCCTGCAGCAGCTGCGCCAGGTTGTTGAGGGCGGTGGCCACTTTGGGATGATCCTTGCCATAGCTGATCTCAAAGATCTCCACCACGCGCGCCATCAGCGGCTCCGCCTCCGACAGGCGGTTGGTGGCCTGCAGCAGATGCGCCAGGTTGTTGAGATCAATGGCCATTTTGGGATGGTCGTTGCCGCAGCAGGCCTCATCGATCGCCAGGGCACGGCGCATCAGCGGCTCCGCCTCCGCCATGCGGTTGGTGACCTGCAGCAGAGCCGCCAGGTTGATGAGGGCAGAGGCGGTGCCCGGATGCTCTGGCCCCAGCCGCTGTTCGCATTCCGTCAGGCCCTGCTCATACCACCGCAGGGCCTCCGCAAAGAGGGCTTGATGCTCCGCCACCCGAGCCAGACCCGTGAAAGGACCGATCAAATCCTCCGCGCTCAGCTCCCCGGCGCAGTGCTCCGCCACCTGGCGGATGTGGGGCAACACAGGCTCCAAAGCCTCCACCTGCGCCAGAGTGAGCGTCTGCGGAATCCGCTCACTGCAAATCTCAGCCACCACCGCCGCCAGTTGCCGCCGCCAGCGTCCCACCACCTCCTCCAGCTCCCTGCTCTGCAGCCGAATGAACTGCCGCACCAGTGGATGAAGCCGATACCTCCCCTCCCCCAGGCGCTCCAACAGTTGCGCCCGCCACAGCTCGCTCTGTGGCTCCCCAAAGGCGCTGCCCTCTTCCACCTCCTGCTCCGGCAAACGGCAGGCCTCCACCAGCTCCCAGGGAATCACCGCCGGCGCCATCACACCCAGCAACACCCCCAGGCTCTTGGCCGCCGCTGAGAGGGGCTCCCAACTGATCAGCAATGCCTCCACCACCCCCCGCTGGGCGCCCAGCTCCGGATGGGCCTGTTGCAGCGCCTTGGCTTCCGCTCCCTTGGCTCGCAACTCCACCAAAAGCTGGCCCAGGCGCAGATCAGGCCGCTCCGCCAGCCGTGCGCCGAGGAGCACAAGGGCCAGGGGTAGATCGCCCACCTCCGCGCAGAGGCCATCGGCCGGCTGAGATTCCGCTTTCAGCCGCTCGGGGCCGCCCTCGCCCGCCTGAAGGGCTAACAGCTCCAAGGAGGCCTCCCGCCGGAGCAGGGGCAGATCGATCGCCTTGGCGCTGGTGGGGGCGGGCTCCCGCTGGGTGAGCAGTCGCCGGAAGCGCGGCGGCAAGCCCGCCAACAACTGCCGCTCAGCGGCGTAGCCCTCCGCGTCGCCCCGCTGGTCATCCAGGATCAGGAGCACCGGCTCCGGGGGAGTGGCACCCGCTGGCCACTGGCTCCAACACAAGGCGAGCAGCTCGATGGGGCTCTTGCTCTGGTCCTCTGGCAGGTTCACCGCCGGAAACGTGCCCCTCACGAAGCTCACCACTTGGGAAGCCATCGCCACCAAGCCCTGGCGGGCATCGAGGCGCACGATGCCGCCGCTGTAGTGCTCCAGGGCGTTGTAAGCGTGTTGGAGGGCCAGCTCGCTTTTGCCCACACCGCCCATGCCGGTGAGGTAGACCCGGCTGCCCTCGGGGGCCAGGAGCTCTGCCAGGGCCTTGAGTTCTTTGGCCCGGCCCACGAAACGGTCGGGGCTGGTGGTGCGATCTGGGAGGTTGTGGGGAGCGTAGAGATTGGGGCTCACCCCCGCCTTTTTCAACAGATCCAGCACAAACGAGCGGAGCACCTCAACCGCCAGGTGCTCCTGCCCTTTAAACACCGCGCCTGGATACCGTTCCACGCCGCGCAAACGACTCAGGTGGGCCCGTTGGAGATCTTGTTGGCCAGCCTCCCGCACGTGCCGCACATCCCGTGGAGCCCCTGCCTCCGGGGTGGCGATGAACAGGGGCTTGCCGTGGTGCAGCGCCAGCCAGGCCTCCCACTGCGTGTAGCTCAGGGATGGTCCCTCGGGCTGCAGAAACTCCCCCAGTGGAAAGCGGCTGGCCAACTCGGGATAGCGCTTGGCGATCGCCTCCACCGATTGCGGCTTGGCCATGGCGCCGGTCATATCGCCCACCAGGTGGATCACGCCATCACAGCCCTGGATGTAGCGATCCAGCATCTCCAGAGTTTCATCGCCCGTCACAATGAAGTCTTCCTGCACCTTCACTTCCACATCCGGCCGGGTGAGCAGATGGCGCAAGCGCTCCCGGTAGCTGAGGAATTCAGCGCTGACGGTGGAGAGGAAGAGCTGGACGCGGGGCATGCCTCTGGCGCTCCATCACTGGAGCTTATCGGGGCCGGCAGGTCTTGGCCTGTCCCTG
>JBKCPG010000074.1:0-11463 GCA_046309395.1 Cyanobacteriota bacterium
CGCCACAAAGGCTTCTTCCTGCTCCTTGCTGGCCAGGGCGCCATCATCGACAATGATGATCCGATCAGCCACATCCAGAATCTTGTTGTCGTGCGTCACCATGATGATGGTGGTTTGCTCTTCCGTGGCCAGCTGCTTCATCAGGTTCACCACCGTGCGGCCCGATTCCTTGTCGAGGGCGGCGGTGGGTTCATCGCCGAGCAGGATGCGGGGCCGGCTGGCCAGGGCGCGAGCGATGGCCACGCGCTGTCGCTGGCCCCCCGAGAGATTGGCGGGGTAGTAATCCAGCCGATCTCCCATCCCCAGCTTTTCCAGCATCTCGGCCGCCAGCTGGTCGAGATCCCGCTCCAGGAAGGCGTCATGCAACTCCAGCGACAGGCGCACATTGCGGCGGGCGGTGAGAAACATCATCAGGTTGTGGGCCTGGAAGATGAAGCCCACATTCAGTCGCAGCTTGGCCAGCTGCTCCTTACTCGCCCCATGGAGCTCCTCGCCGAGGATGCGAAGGCTGCCATCCATGCAGGAGCGCAATCCCCCCAGCATGGTGAGCAATGTCGTTTTGCCGGAGCCGGAGGGCCCGGTGCAGATCACGATCTCTCCGGGGTAGATGTCCAGCGTGATGTCCTTCAGGGCATGCTTGCGCTCCTCACCGCTGCTAAACCAGTGGTTCACATGTTTGAGGGAGATCACGGGCTCCCGCTCGCGGCTGGCAGCCTCCGCGGTACCGGTTGGGGCGGGAGCCGGGGCGGCGACGAGGCCTTCTGGGACCAAGGAATCGGGTGTCAAGGGATCGGGTGCCACGGGAAACGTCATCGCTCTCGCCTCAGAACACATCCGCTGGATCGAGTTGCACCAGCTTGCGGGTGGCCAGGGCGCCTGAGCCAACGCACATCACGAAGGTGAGCAACAACACCTGCAGAGCCCGGGTGGTGGTCATGAACACTGAGAGCTTGGTGACCGTGGCCAGCAGCCAATAAAGCCCCATCGAGGTGATCACCCCGGGGATGAACCCCACAAACGCCAGGATCGCGCTCTGCTGGATCACCACGGAGATCACGTAGCGATCGGTGTAGCCCATCGCCTTGAGGGTGGCGTATTGGGGCAGGGAATTCATCACATCGCCGAACAGAATCTGATACACGATGATGCTGCCCACCACAAAACCCACCAGCACGCCCAACGAGAAGATGAAGCCAACGGAGGAATTGCGCTTCCAGTAGTTGAGCTCCAGATCCGCCAGTTCCTTGCGGGTGAGCACTTTCACGTCTTTGCTCATCAAGGGCTGCAGGGCCTCCCGAACGGCCAAAGGATCGGACCCCGGTTTCAGCTGGATCAAGCCCAACTCGATTTGGCGAGGATTCTTTTCCGGGAAGAGGAAGAAAAACGTGTTCTCGCCCACGATCATGTTGGCATCGGCGGCAAAGGTGGAGCCCAGGGAAAAGGTATCGATGATGCGCAGTTGTTTTTTGTTCACCTCCACGGTCATCAGCCCGCCGCGCTTCAGCTCCTCGGCAACCGGCCCATACTGCTTTTTGGAGGTGCGATCAAACAGAGCATTGCGCAGGGGCTGCAGCCTGGACACATTCGCCTCCAGCTCGGGAAACGCCAGGGAGGGCCGGCTGAGATTCACGCCATACACGTAGATGTCAAACGACTTGCGGGTTTCTGGCGTGATCCAGGTGGCCCTCGAGATGTGCAGGGGCGACACCCCGTCCACCCCCGTCACACCCAGGGCCTGATACAGCCGGCTGCGCTCAAACACCTGCAGCGAGCCCATGTTGCTATAGCCCGCGCTCACCATCACCAGATCGGCCCGCAGGCGTTCAATCGGCTTGCGCTGGCTGTTGTAGATGCTGTCGAGCAATCCCAGCTGGAAAAACATCAGCAGGTTGGAGAAGCTCACCCCCGCCAGGCCGATAGCTAATTTCACCGGGTTGTGGCTGACCTGCAGCCAGGCCAAGGGAGTGCGCTTGAGCGCCTTGCGCAGGGCCTTGATCATGGGGTCCCAGCTGGCGGCGCCGCGTCAAACACAACGTTCACCTGCAGATTGGAGGCATAGCGCAGCCGCTGGAGCTCCTTGGCGCTGGGTTGGAGCCGCAGCTTCACCTCATACACCCGCTGGTCCATGTTTTCCCCTGGCGTGCCGGCGAAGGTGCTCTGCTTTTGCACCTGGGGCAGCACCTTGTAGAGCGTGGCCCGGGCACTGCCTTGGAACCCGTCGGCGGTGATGGTGGCGCCTTGGCCAATCTTCAGTTTGCCCATATCGGATTGGTACACCTCCGCCGTCACGATCATGTTGCTGGTGTCCGCCATTTCCAGCAGCCCGTCATCCCCCACCTTGTTGCCAGGCCAGGCAAAGATCTTGAGGATGCGGCCAGCCTGAGGGGCCCGCACGGTGGCGTACGCGAATTCCTGCTTGGCCCGTTCCCGGGCGGCCTCCGCCTTGCGCAGCTCGTTGCGGGCCGTCACCACATCTTCCGGACGCACCTCCTTGATCTTCTCCAGGGTCTGTTTGGCCCCCTCGATGTCGGCCCGCAGGCGGGCCTCGGTGCCGGCCCGATCCTCGATGGCCTTGGCCAGCTCCGCCTGGGTGGTGTCGGCACGGGTGCGGTAGCGGTCACGCTCCAGTTCGGAGATCCCTCCGGCGGCGAACAGCTTGTCAAAGCGCAAGCTTTCCAGCTTGGCTTCCCGCGCTTTCGAGCGGGCCGAGGACACCGCCTGATCCAGGGTGAGCTTCTCCGCCGCGAGTTGGCGCTCCAGGCTTTGCACCTGGTACTCCTGGGCCCGGATCTCCCCCTGTTTGGCACCAGCCTGTACTTGAGCCAGTTTACTTCGGTTGACCGCCACCAGCTCCGTGGCCTCATCCAGGGCCGCCTTGAGCGTGCCGTAGCTGTTGAGGATCGCCAGGGGCTGACCCTCCTTCACCTCATCGTCCTCCTGCACCAGCAACTTCTCAATGCGATCGCCGCTCACGGAGCCGGAGACGGAGACACGGCGAATCTTGGTTTCCGGTTCCACCCGCCCCAGGGCCGACACCTGCCGGGGGGCCACCACGGCCGAGGGTTCGGCGGGCTTGCGTTGGCAAGCCACCAGGTTCGGAACCAGCAGCGTGCCCACCAGCAACTGGGCCATGGCCCGATGGAGTGGGCGGCGGCGCGCGTTGGCCTGGGTGCTGTTGTTCACGGGAGGCGGATCATCCAGCGGGGAAAAGGCGATGAGATGGGGGCCTAGGAGCCTTCATCATCCCATTCGCGCTGTTTCAAGGGGAGCGAAGAGCCCGCCCGGCCTGGGATAGGTTTGGCTTGACCCCAAGCGCCTCAGCGATCCCAGCGTTCGACCATGCGGAAATCTGAGATCATTGATCGGGCACGTGGCTTTTGCCAGCCGTTCCGTGTTGGCGAGGGAGGGGGCTTTCGGTTGAGGGATGTGGATCCCGCCAGCACCCTCGATCTCGATCCCAGCGACAAACAGGCCGCTGAAGCCATTCTCAAGGAAGGGGTGGAGCTCCTCTCCGAGCTGCAAGACATGCTCTACGCCCAGGACCACTGGGGAGTGTTGTTGTTGTTCCAGGCCATGGATGCCGCTGGCAAAGACAGCACCATCAAGCATGTGATGAGCGGCGTGAACCCCCAGGGTTGCCAGGTCACCTCCTTTAAGACCCCCAGCGCCGAGGATCTCGATCACGACTTCCTCTGGCGCTGTCAACGGCACCTGCCGGAACGGGGCCGCATCGGCATCTTCAACCGCAGCTATTACGAGGAAACGCTGGTGGTGCGGGTGCATCCCGAGTTGCTCGCCCGCCAAAAGCTGCCTCCCAAGTTGGTGGATCCCCAGATCTGGAAGGAACGCTTTCGCGACATTCGCCAGTTCGAGGCCTACCTGGGCCGCAACGGCATCGTCGTGCGCAAGGTGTATCTGCATCTCTCCAGGCAGGAACAGAAAAAGCGCTTCCTCAAGCGGTTGGACGCGCCGGAGAAAAACTGGAAGTTCTCTGCCGCTGACGTGCGCGAGCGGGCCCATTGGGACGCCTACATGGAGGCCTATGAGGACATGATTCAGCACACGGCCACGGAGGAAGCCCCCTGGTACGTCGTGCCGGCCGACCACAAATGGTTCACCCGCCTGGTGGTGGCCGCCGCCCTCATTGACACCCTGCTGTCCCTGGATCTGCGCTACCCCACCCTGAGCACGGACGCGTCTCAGGAGCTGGAGGCCGCTCGCCAGGAGCTTCTGGCGGAAAGCCCCCACCCCTGAATCGATTGGGCCGGCCGGTCAGGGGTGGCCCAGGGACGGTCAGAGTGGGAGTAAGATTCAGCTTATGGACTGATCCGGGTCGCTCTCCGCGCAGAGAGCGATGGAAAAAACCATATTTTTGTTGTTCACCGCCCACCATGAATCGACGTGCCTTCTCACCGCGGCATCTGAGCCGCCAGACCCCGACCGCCGCGTGCGTTCCCCAACCCCGTCCCTCCGAAGCTCCCAGCGTGCCCTACTGCTCCTCCTCGGAACCCACCTGGGAGGATTTGCTCGGTCGGCGTTGAGGCTCCTGGGTCCGTCCACGCGACTCTTGACATGGGTCTCCATGGGCTGGGCTTGGGGGCGTTAAGTACGGCGGCGAGACCGTCGCGAGCAAAATGAATCCGTGAAAAGTGGCGGACACTCGAGGTCTGGGCCTGCCGAGGGTCGGCCAAGGTGGCGAGCCGTTGTCATGGAGACATCCAACGCTGGCCGCCAAGGACTCCATCTCCAGGCGCCGGGCCTCCAGCAACCTCTTTGCTTGCGTCGATGAAGCGAATCGGTCCGCTCTCCGCAGCGACACTCGGCTGCTGTTTGGCGGCGGGCTTTTCAAACGGGCATGGTTGGTGAAGGTTTCGGTGCTCTTCACCTTTGCCAGCATTGCGTTGCTCAGGTTTTTCGTGAACGATTTAAAGCGGCAAGCCACTCTGTTGCCCTTCGCGTTGCGGGCACTGATGTATTTCGCTTGTCTGTTCGGTGTTTGGTTGCAACTGCATAACAGTTTCGCGATGCTCTACGCCAAGCTTTACTACGACTTAAACTCCCAGCCAGCCGCCAGAGGAGGCGATCCCCAAGGATTCATTTTCGCTGGGTCAGATGAACCTGTCTTCAGCGATTTCCTCTATGTCTCCTATGCCGTTGGCCTGACCTACGCCATGAGTGACACTAATTTGGAAGACAGCAAGGTGCGGCGAATCGTATTGTTGCATTCATTGGCGAGTTTTCTTTTTCTCTCAATCGTCCTGAACGAACTGATTCATTTGCTCGGCTCCCTTTAACGATTATCCGCACATCCTGGCAGAGACGGCCAAGGCGCGGCAAGCCCCGATCCCTCCAGGCAGGATGCTGGTGTTGCCGCTCAAGCTCTCCTCCGTGCACCTGAACATCGGCTGTCAGCTCGAGCTGTTTTGCGAATCAGCCACCCCTGTGCTCACGTTGGTGCATCCCCACCCCACCCTCTTGGAAGATCTCCTGGGTCCGGAAGTGGTGCACCTCACCCCGGACCGCGGCTTTGAGGTGCTCACGGATAGCGGCGGCAACCGCTGGAGTCGCTGGCTGGCTCCCGCGGGTCTGACCCGCTTTCGCTTCACCACCACCCTTGCCCGCCCCGACAGCGTGGATCTGGTGGTGCCCACCGCCCCCCCCTGCCCGGTGGAGCACCTGCCGATCGACACCTACCGCCATCTCAACGCGAGCACTTACTGCGACACCGCCCCATTGATGAGCTTGGCCTGGGACACCTTCGGCTCCACCCATGTCCAGGGCTGGGCACTGGTGCAGGCCATTTGCGACTGGGTGCATCAGCGCATCCGCTTTGACTATGGGGCGGTGCGCGCGGAGAAAACCGCCAGTGACACCCTTCGCGATGGGGCGGGGGTGTGTCGCGATTTTGCCCATCTGGCGATCACCCTGTGCCGCTGCCTCAACATCCCGGCCCGCTACTGCACGGGGTATCTGGGTTACACCGGGATTCCCGTGGGCGAGGCGCCGGTGGATTTTTCCGCCTGGTTTGAGGCCTTTCTCGGCGATCGCTGGTATGTCTTTGATGCCCGCCATAATTTTCCCCGTTGCGGGAGGGTGCTCATCGCCCGGGGCCGCGACGCGGGCGATGTGCCCTTTCTCCGCACCTTTGGAGCCCATCAGCTTCAGGCGCTGGAGGTGATCACTGTGCTGGAGGAGCGGCCCGCCCACCCTGGACCTGAGGAGTCCCCGGCCTCGCCCGTGGTCGGGCAGGCTGGTGGGGCCTTCTGATTCCAGTCGTGCGTCGTCGGGCTCTTCTGCGTCTCCTCCCCGCCCTTTTGGGGGCCGGTGGCCTCACCTTGGCACCAAGCCTTGGCCAGATCCAGCCCGCGCCGGAATCGAAGGACACCCTGCGGTTTCTGGCGGTGGCTGACACCGGCAGTGGCGACGCCAACCAACGGGCCGTGGGCCAACAGATGGCGGCGGTCCATCAGCGCCGGCCGGTGGATCTGGTGGTGCTGGGAGGGGACAACATCTACCCCTCGGGCAATCTGGCCATGGTGGAGACGACGTTCCAGGAGCCCTACGCGGGGTTGCTGCGGGCCAAGGTGCCCTTCCACGCGGTGTTGGGAAACCACGACATCCGCACGGCCAACGGCACCCCCCAGGTGAGTTACCCCCCTTTTGGCATGAAGGGGCGCTACTACAGCCTCAGGCGGGGGCCGGTGGAATTTTTCATGCTGGACACCAATGTCAATGCCGATTGGCAACGGCAGATCAGCTGGCTGCGCACGGTGCTGGCGCGCAGCCGCGCTCCTTGGAAGGTGGTGGTGGGCCACCATCCCATCTATTCCTCTGGCTTCTACGGCAATGATCCCCAGTTGGGGGCCAAGCTCACGGGATTGATGCGGCGGCATGGCGTGCGGCTTTACATCAATGGGCACGAACACCATTACGAGCGCAGCAAACCCATCGATGGCATCACCTACCTGGTGGTGGGTGGGGGTGGTGCCAGCCTGCGACCGGTGGTGGCCAGCCCCACCAGTGCCAAGGCCGCCAGCGTCTTCAGCTTTGCTGAGATCGAGGCGGGCCCCAGGGAGCTGAAGCTCTGGGCTTGGGACAAGAACGGGAAGCGGATCGATCAAGCCGTGATCGCCCAACGCGGCGGCTGAGACGCCCCCCAGCTGGGCACGCGAACGTCATTCCTTGGCGCGTCGATGGGAGGCCTTGGCCCTGGAGACTGGATGTTGTGTAGCAACAACGGCATCGGGCGGGGCGGTCGACTCTCTTGGCTGGAGCCAGTCAGGGTGCTCCCCCATGCCTTCCCCAGCCCGTCTCCAGGCCATGCAGGCCGTCCTTGAGCGGCCGCCTGTGCCTGTGGACCCAGCCGAGCCTCTCGAAAAGATTTGGGCCAGTGATGTCTTCGGGCTGGACACGATGAAGTCGGCCCTTCCCAAGGATGTGTTCAAGTCGATCCAGCGCTCGATGCGCCAGGGCGGAAAGTTGGATCTGAGTGTGGCCGACACGGTGGCCCAGGCCATGAAGGACTGGGCCACCGCCCGCGGGGCCCTCTACTACGCCCACGTCTTCTACCCGCTCACCAACCTCACCGCCGAGAAGCACGACGGCTTCATCTCTCCCCAATCAGACGGCAAGGCCATCGCTGAATTCTCCGGAAAGTTGCTGGTGCAGGGTGAACCTGACGGTTCATCCTTCCCCAACGGGGGCCTGCGCACCACCTTCGAGGCGCGGGGATACACGGCTTGGGATGTTACCAGTCCGGCCTGGCTGATGCGCACCGCCAATGGCGTCACCCTCTGCATCCCCACGGTGTTTGTCAGTTGGACCGGGGAGGCGCTCGACAAGAAAACGCCGCTGCTGCGCTCCAATGGGGCGATGAATGCCCAGGCCCAACGGCTGTTGCGGCTGCTTGGGGAGACGGAGATCGCTCCTGTGAATTCCAGCTGCGGCGCAGAGCAGGAGTATTTCCTGATCGATTCCGGCTTCGCCGCCCTGCGGCCCGATCTGCAGCTTGCTGGCCGCACCCTGTTTGGCGCGCCACCCGCCAAGGGCCAACAGTTTGACGATCACTACTTCGGCGCCATCCCCGACCGGATCCAGGTGTTCATGCAGGATGTGGAACTGCAGCTGTACCGCCTCGGCATCCCCGCCAAAACCCGCCACAACGAGGTGGCTCCGGGACAGTTTGAGATTGCTCCCTACTTTGAGGCGGCCAATGTGGCCACCGATCACCAACAGTTGCTGATGACGGTGCTCAAGAGCACGGCCAAAAAGCATGGTCTCACCTGCCTCCTGCACGAGAAGCCCTTCGCCGGGGTGAATGGCAGTGGTAAGCATGTCAACTGGTCCATCGGCAACGCCACCCAGGGCAACCTGCTCGATCCCGGCAAAACGCCCCATGCCAACCTCCAATTTTTGCTCTTTTGCGCGGCTGTGATCCGTGGCGTGCATCGGTTTGGCCCCTTGATGCGCGCCGCCATCGCCACCGCCAGCAACGACCATCGCCTGGGAGCCAATGAGGCACCCCCAGCGATCATTTCGGTCTACCTGGGCAGCCAATTGGAGGATGTGTTCAACCAGATCAAGAGTGGTCGGTTGGAGGGCTCGGCCCAGGCCGCCCTGATGTCGTTGGGGGTGGACACCCTGCCGGAACTCAACCGGGATCCGGGAGATCGCAATCGCACCTCCCCCTTCGCGTTCACCGGCAACCGCTTCGAGTTCCGCGCGGTGGGCTCCGGCCAATCGGTGGCGGGGCCGCTGGTGGTGCTGAACACCATCTTGGCGGATTCCCTGCAGTGGATCGCTGATCAGCTCGAAGATCAGTTGAAATCCGGCTCTCCCCTGGAGGAGGCGGCCTTCGCGGTGCTCAAGCGCACGATGGATGACCATGGAGCGGTGGTCTTTGGCGGAGACGGCTATTCCTCCGAGTGGCACCGCATCGCCGTTGAGGAGCGGGGCCTGGAAAACCTGCGCACCAGTGCCGACGCCCTCCCGGTGCTGGAGCGTCCGGAGATTCGCGACCTGTTTGAGCGGCAAGGGGTGCTCACCCCCTTGGAGCTGGAAAGCCGCTTTGAGGTGTATGCCGAGCAGTACATCCTCGCCATCGAGGTGGAGGCGCGTCTGGCGCTGCGCCTTGCCCGCACCCAGATCCTCCCGGCGGTGGCGGAGAGTTTGGAGCGACAGGCTCGCTCGATTCGCGAGCAAGAGGCGCTCGGGCTGCCAACTGACCGCGGGCTGATCAGCCGGGTCGCGGGCCTCAACCTGCGACTCATTCACCAGTGCTCCGCCCTGGAGGACGCCCTGGGGCAGGCTCCCCATGATGCCCATGGGCACATGCGCCATTGCGCGGACTGCCTGATGCCTCTCCTTGGGCAACTCCGCGAGGCGGTGGATGGCTTGGAGATCATTGTCGACGACGACCTCTGGCCTCTGCCCACCTACGGGGAGTTGCTGTTCTTCCGCTGAGGAGAAAACTGGCCAGCCGAGGGGATCGTCCCCTCGGCGCTTTGGTCACACGTCGGGGCTCAGGACACCAGGAAATGGGAGGCCGTCAGCGGCAGGCCGGTGCTGAGGGTGGCAAAGAGGGTCGGAGCGGTCGCGTTGCTGCCATCCGGATCATAGAGGAGATTGCCAGTGGTGGAGTTGTACAAAATGCGGTGAGAGGTGTTGGTGGCGGCGACGCCGATCAGGAAGGCGGAGGCTGGCAGAAGGCCAGGGGAGAGGGCGGTGAACACGTCATTTTCCAACTCAATCAAGTCGTTGGTCGTGGTGAAGTCGGTGATGCGGTCCACGTTGGTGGAGGCGCTGAGGGGGCTATCAAAACGGAAGTTGTCGCTACCCGCGCCGCCGCTGAGGGTGTCGTTGCCAAGGCCGCCCCTCAGGGTGTCATTGCCGGCGTTGCCGGCGAGGTTGTCGTTGCCGGCGTTGCCGCTCAGCAGATCGGCAAAAGAGGTGCCGGTGAGGATGTTGTTGCCGTTGTTGCCGCTGATGCTGAGGCCATTGGGAGCGGCGGCGGCGTTCACGCTCAGGACCGTGGTGCCGGTGATCCCCGGGGCGGTGCCGGTGCCGGTGCCGATGGTGATGGTCTCCAGCCCGGTGTCACCCGAGAAGATGGTGAGAGTTTGGTTGGCGGTTGTGGAGGCGAAGCGGAGTTCGTCGGTTCCCGTGGTTCCTGTGTCGGCGATTTCAGCGGCGGTGTGCTGGAGGCTGCTGGTGATGAGATAGAGATCGGAACCATTGCCGCCATCCATGGGGTCGATGCCGTCTCCGCCGGTGATGGTGTCGCTGAAAACGGAGCCGATGAGTTTGTTGGGTCCGTTATTGCCCTGAAGGATGAGGCCGTTGGGGGCGGCGGAGGCGTTGATGTTCAACGCCGTGGTGGCGGTGGTGACGGCCGTGGCGGTGGTTCCGGTACCGATGACGATTCTCTCCAAACCAGTGTCTCCAGAGAACACCGTGAGGGTGTCCCCCGCCGTGGTGGAGGTGAAGCGAAGCTCGTCGACATCCTTCACTCCCGTGCCGGTGTCCCTGACTTCGGCGGCACTGTGATGGGCGCCGCTGCTGATCAGGTAGATGTCACCGCCATTGCCTGCATCCATGTCATCCACACCCTCCGCGCCAGTCAACACATTGGCGACGACGGAGGTCTGGTTGACGCGGATGCGGTTGTTGCCCGCGTTGGCGGTGCCGGTGATGGCATTGCCCGTGAGCAGAATGTTGGAGTAGCCGCTGGCCAGGGTGGTCACGTTGACGGCGCTGGAGAAGGTTTCCGCGTTGCGCCCGGGTGAGGGGATCGTGGCCATGTCGTTGCCGCCCGTGTCCTGCACCACGCCTGTGGTGTCATCACCCGCTGGGTCGGTGTAGAGCAAAGTGACCGATTGGGAGCTGGTGGGGGCGGTGCCGGAGAGGGTGAGGTTGAGGCGGGTCGGATCCCCGCTCACGGGGGCCCAGGCGGTGATCGTTCGGGCCACGCCTGCCACGGTGGCCGAGAAACGGCTGGCCGTCAGGCCTGTGGTGACAATTGGCTTCGAAAACTGAAGCTGCAGCTGGGTGCCCACCACTGTGATCTCCGTGATGACCGGTGGGGCATCGTCATTTTTAATGACGCCAATCGCCTCAGCGGCGGCGCCGATGGTGTAGCCAGTACCCGAGGCGAGGGTGAGGACAACGGTCTCGTCAGGCTCAACGATGGAATCAGCAACGGGATCAACCTCAATGGACGCGCTGAGGGAGCCCGCCGCGAATGAGAGGGAGTAGGAAGCCCCTGGGGAAGGGAGACCCGTGTAATCCACACCGAGGATGGCGGTGCCACCAACGGTGTAATTCACGGTGAGAGGGGAAGAGGCGTCAGAGCGAGAGAAGGTAAAGCGGAGCTTGTCGGGGCCATCTTCCAGGACAGAGGAAGGGGAAACAGAGACGGAGACGATGGGGAAGTCGCAGTCTTTGTTGGTGACGGAGATATCAACG
>JBKCPG010000075.1:0-5211 GCA_046309395.1 Cyanobacteriota bacterium
CAGCACCAGGCGGCGCACCGGATGCTCCAGCCCCGCACGGTCGCGCCGGGCCTGCCGGAGCCGCCCCTCCTCGGTGGAGAGATCTCCAAAGATGAACTCCGGGAGCTCAGGAGGGGGCGGCAACGCCACGCCGCGCACAACAACAGGAGGCCAGGCTAGGGGGCCGCCGCGGGGGCGTCGTCCCGCCAGCGCGCCCCAAGGGAAGGACCACAGCCCGTGCGGGCCGCTCGGCCGAGTTCCTGAGTCAGCCCAGCTTGTCCGCACCGCTCAACGAGAGCCCCCTCCCTTGGCTGAGCCAGGAAGCCCCCATACAGAGGCGGAGGCCGCCGAAAAACAAGTCTCATCTTCAACCAGTCCGAGACTCGTCCTGTTACCCTCTCGACGCCCTGTGCCGCAGATTGCTTAAACAAACTACACATCTCTCTACGCTTTTCCTAGGGTTTTGCGCGTTTATGTAGCTTCCTGCCATTAGAAAAATGCAAGGCTGACGTGATGGCGCAAAATCGGTTGCCTGGCCCAGTCGTAGATCGACTCTTGAAGAAAAACCCGCCTACCTTCAAACCGACGGCTTACTCTCAAGCCTCTTCATGTTCTCTTCATTTTTTATGATGTCTCCATTCAAACAACAGGCGTTCGGCGTCGGGAGGCGCCTCTTCAAATCTCTCGCGACGTCTACTGTTGCCCTCTCCGCTGTGGTTGGAGGCGTGCTGCTTTCCGGCGGAGAAGCCAAGGCCTTGACTTGCAATTTCTCTCCAAGCGGCTTCACCACCTGCAATTACGGCCCAGCCTGGCCAGGTAGTCCATCAAGCCCCATTCCTCCTGGCCCCTCGCCAGTTGCGATAGGGCCAGGTACGAACGGCAATTATACTCATCAATGGCTTGAAACAAACCTTTCAGCCCCGGGTGGTCTCTACTACTATCCAACTGATAAAGATATTTGGTTTGAAAATGCTCCCACGAATGGTTTTGGCGTCGTTGAGTGGTACTGGCAGGACAGGGATAATTCCGGCACTTGGCTGATCCCACCAGATGACCATTCCGTGGATGAATGGCATGTGGATGTGGATTTTGATCCCGACCTCCCCATGCCCGGCATGCCACCAAAGACAAGCATTTTTGAATATGTTGTGATCATAGACAAAGGGCAAGGAGGAGTTCCTCATCTACCATGGAATGACTGGTTTGAAGATGCCACCCTTAGTGCGATGTTTGGCCCTCCCATGACCGGCATTCTTGGACCTAGTACCGTTACCAAAGAAATTTATCGGGCGGACTGCACCGCCTCGAAACCTGGCGGCATATTCGATTCTTGCTCGAAAGGCTCTCTCATCGATACACTTACAGTGTCTGCCGCAGGTCCGGCGACAGACATGGTAGATTTGAGGCCGTATTATCTTGACAAACTTTGGATCATCGATACCGCCATGGCTAAGGACAACACGATTGATGCTTATCAAAATGTCTATCGCCAAGTCCCTGGCCCCCTGCCCATCCTTGGCGCGGGTGCGGCCCTGGGCTTCAGCCGCAAGCTGCGTGGCCGCATCAAGGTCTCCCGCCGCGCGTGAGGATCGGTCACTTGACCACTCCCTCCAAGCCCCCGCTTCTGGCGGGGGCTTTTTCTTTGGGAAAGTTCTAGCTGGCCTCCCTCCAGCCCTGGAATGGGCCCTGCTCAGATGGAGCACGCCAGCGTCGATGCCCCATCGCGGACGATCCCAGCCTTCCCAATTGGACCAGCCAACCCTTCCGCTCTTCTCTCCTCCGCTACCCCCAGCTCCCTCGCCGGGCGGCACCCTCCAGCTCCAGCGGCCATGGGGCCTCCTTTTAATCACGGCCTCGGTGGCAATCGTTTGTCTCAAGGTTCAATTCGCGTCGCGATCCCGACGACGAGCGGCCAAGCAACGCCGCTTCTGATCAGGATTCAGCACACCGCGAGTGAAGCCCGCCGGTGGGGGAGCAAAACGTGCTGATCAAGAACGACACCGAGCGGTTGAGGCGCGAGAAGGGCAAACGTGATGGGCGTCCCCACCACGGCACGTCTCCTCCCAGCCGACATCCTTCCCTATGGGTTGAGGTGGCGCGCCGTCCATCTCAAGCCAGGGTCACGGCCCCGCCAACACCCCCCGCACGTCCTTCCATGCCGCCACCAGTCGGCGCTGGTGATCGGCGGATGGATTGTCATTCTGGCCGTCCTTCGCGGGCTCCCTCTCCAGCTGCACCACCAAGCACTCGTGGCGGCCCTGCCCCAGCCCACTGAGACGCGCCAGCCAGCCCCGCGCCCTGACGGAGGGACGAGACACTCATCGGGTCCCTAGGGCGGCCACCCGCCGAGCCATCCCAACCACATAAAGCGAGACGAACAACCGCATCGCGATTCCGGCGAACACCAGCGAGCCCCAAGGGGTGTGGAAAAACTCAGACCACCAGGGCGTTGATCGCGTCATCAGCCAGTTGGGTGAGCAGGCTCAACACCAGCGCGTGCATGGCCAGTAGGGCCGCCAGCGCCAACCACAGGCCCCGGTTGTCGAGACTCCGCCAACGCCGAAACAAGGCGACGGGGGAGAAGGCTTGGAGATCGCGGTTCATGCCATCGGCCCCGCTCCGCGACACCTCAATGGGGACAGGAGCGCACAAAAAAGATAGGTTGAATTTTGGGAGATCCACAGCGAGCTCACCCTGCGGGGTCAAGAGACCGCCCCAGCGCGATCAATAGCACTTTGCGCATTTGTGTCATCACCCGCGGCCACCACGGGGAGCGATGCGACTCCTGATGGCGAGGTCGTTTTGGGGGGGGAACGAACAGGGAGCCCGGTGGGTTGGCTGATTTTCTTCAACAACCTCCGCACATTTCATGCCCTTTTTCGTCTTTGACAGGCCAGCAAGAGCTCCATAAACGCAAAACTACTCCAATTCAGAAACGCTGCGCGATCAAACCACACATCAATCACGTTGTGGGATGAATTGCCCGTAAGGTTCCCAAGGATGGCTTGCTCTCCAAGTCGCATTTTTTTGTCTTTTTTCAACATGTCACAACGAAAATCTGGGGGGAGCGGCTACGGAACGTTCCTGCTCCATTCTCTTGTCTCCTCCGGCCTGGCCCTCGCGGCCGCGGTGAGTGGCGTGGTGCTCTCAGGCGAAGAGGCCAAAGCATTGACCTGTTCGTTTGGATCTCCCTCAAGCCTGCCCCCCACCATCAGCAACTGCGTGTACGGACCGGGCGGCCCCGCCATCACGCCGGATCCCGTCACTGGCTACTACAAGCAATGGCTGGAGACCAATAAAGACAACGTGACCGTTCCTCCTCCCGTTCCAGGCTTGGAGTATTTCCCCACCGACAAAGACATCTGGTTCATCAGCGGGCCCTCCAAAGGCACGGGGAACATCGAGTGGAAATGGATCGATAAGGACATGAGCGGCACCTGGCTCACCCCTCCCGATGCTAGCTATGCCGACGAGTGGCATTTGGATGTCGACTTCAACCCGGATGTGATGAATCCACCCGAGGATCAAAGCCTGTTCTCCTATGTGGTGATCATTGATAAAGGACAGGGCGGCGCTCCCCACAACCCTTGGAATCCATGGTTCGGCGATGTCTCCCTTCAATCGGTGATCGGCCCTCCTCCTCCCGGCAGCCTCAAGGGAACGGTCACCAAAACCATCTGGGAGGCCATCTGCACCTCCTCCACGCCCGGGGGCACCTTTGACTCCTGCGGCAAGGGGGATCTCCTGGGCACCCTCACCAACATGGGGAGCCTGAAGGTCTACAAAAACCCCAGCCTGGCCAAGGCCGCCTACGACAAGCTCTACATCGAGGATCTCGCCACCGCCAACAACAGCACCATCGACAACTACCAAAACATCTATCGGCAAGTTCCAGGACCCTTGCCCGTTCTCGGTGCCGGCGTCGCCCTCGGCTACAGCCGCAAGCTCCGCCGGCGCGTCAAGGAGTCTCAGACGACCTGAGCCAAGGGGGCCCCGGCGCCGGATCATGGCTCGCGAATGTGAAATGTCGTGAACCTCCGCCGCCGGGGCGGTCCGCCCTCACCCCCCCCGAGGGCACCGCTGGCTTGGATTTCGCCCGGGCCCCGCGTCCTCCCCCTTGACACAAACCCACTGGATCAAGCGGGGTACGGTGCAAGGTTCGCCTCCCATCCTCCGTGGAACAACTGACCCCCGAGGGCCTCAGGGTCGTCAACGAATTGGCCCAGCGCTATGGCTTCAGCCAGGAAGCCGTGATCCACATGATGTTCGCCATGCTCCGCGGCCGGGGCGGGATGGCGCAATTCAACCATCCGGAATTCGCCGGTTCGGGGCAGTGGATGCGGGGCGGCATGTTGATGCTGGGCGACATGTTCAACCATTCCCTCAAGGCCCGGGTGGATGGCCTCTGCCAAGCGATTGCCAGCCAACTCAGCAGCCAGCCGGAGCTCTTTCCCAGCGGCACCTTCCAGGCCCAGAGCCAGAGCGGCGCCGGCCAGCGGATGGAGGTGAGCGGCGGCGGCCAGCGGGTGCAAACGGGCGGCCTCTTCGCCCCCGACCCGCGGGACACCTGGTGGCCCAGCGAGCTGGGGAGTCCGAGCGCCATCGGCTCCCAGACCGACATGCGCTACGCCTTCGTCCCCGCGGCCGGCCGGCTCGCGGTGGAGGCCAACGGGCGGGTGACCCTCTATGACACCGGCGACCATCACATCGCTGGCTTTTCCCAGCAGCAGTCCCCAGGCGGCGCCGTGGTGTTCACCACCCCCGGGGGCAGCGTGAGCCTGGCGAGCCTTTCGGCCCTCGCCAGCGGCACCTCCCAGCAGGCCCAGAGTTCCGGTGGCGGGAGCCAACAACAACAGGTGAGCACGGGCCAGCCCTTCGCCTTCACCATGGCGCCGATGAGTGGCAAGGCCCCCATGGGTGGCATGGCCCCCATGACCTTCAGCCCGATGACTCCCGTCGAGCCCTGGTGGCCCGCGGAGCTGGGCACCCCCTCCTCCACCGGCGCCCAAAACACCCTGCGCTATGCCCTCTTCCCCGCCGCCCACCGGCTGGTGGTGGAGCGCGACGGGCGCGTAAGCGTGCACGACTGCGGCGACGCCCAGATCACCGGCTGTTCCCAGGCCAGCGGGGAAGGGGTCCGCTTCACCACCAGCCGGTGGGCGGCGGGGAAGAGGGCATAGCGCAGGGTGTTTTGGGCGCCGGTGGAGGAGGGGGCGCCCAGCTCCGCGGGCC
>JBKCPG010000076.1:0-3002 GCA_046309395.1 Cyanobacteriota bacterium
GAGGCCCGGGTCAAGGCCATGGCCGCGCGTCATTGGCAGGCCGAGGGTGTGGCGGCTCCCACGCCGCGAAGTCCAGCGGGCTCCAAAGGGGGTGCCGGGAGCGAGGAGTCAGCAGAAGCCGCCAACGTCAACCTTGAAGAACTGGCGGCTGATCGCATCGAGCGGCTGATCGAGGCCCGCTTCAAGGGGCATGACCTGGCCTTGCTGGTGGAGGCGATCCTGCAGGCGGAGGGCTACACCACTTACCGCAGCCCAGAAGGCTCGGATGGCGGTGCGGACATCCTGGCTGGTGGGGGTGAGCTGGGCTTTGGAAAGCCACAGATCTGCGTGGAGGTGAAGTCAGGATCGGTGCCGATCGATCGGCCCACGGTGGACAAGCTGATCGGCGCCGGCCAGAAATTTGGAGCCGAGACCTGCTTATTCGTGAGCTGGGGTGGCTTCAGGCCCAATGTTCAGAAAGAGCTGGCATCCCAGTTCTTCCGGGTGCGGCTTTGGAGCCGCAAGGAGCTGCTGGTGAAGCTCTTTGCCCACTACGACCAGTTGCCAGAGGAGTTGCGGATTGCCCTGCCTTTGAAGCGGGTTTGGATGGTGGCTCAGTAGGAGGATTGACGGGGATGACCTGGCGGGGTGCATGGGCAAGGCCAGGACAAACCATCGTTGACCTGGCGAGACCGCAGTTCAATATCGAAGCCGGACCTTGGCATGTGAAGTAAATATTATCACTTCAATGTGGCTGCCATAAATTCACAACTATGCAATGAGTGCATAAGCAAAGTGTAATGGTCTCACCTCAAGCGGCCACCCTCCACCCGGCAATGCCAGGAGGCAGACTGCCGCAAGAACGCTGCTGAGCCGCATGCGCAGACAACCTCCGTGCGGGCTCCACCAGGGCCCTCCCAGGGCAGCCCAGACTCTCCACGGCATGCCCGCTCGCCGCTCCAGCCCCAAGACCCCGAAGCGGGAGGATGACGCCGTGGATCTGGTGGCGTTGGGCTTTCGGGTGGCCAACAGCGGCCCGCACACCAGCAAGACCCTGATGCTCACGGAGCTGGAGGCCCTGCTGGCAGCGGTTCCAGCAGATGCCCCCGCGAAGGCCTACCGCGTCGCGATCGTGGAGGAGAACGTGCTAAGCAAGCGCACCCTCTCCACCCGCAAGGAAACGGCATCCCGGCTCACCGCCCTGCACGGCCTCGATCCCAGCAAGCCTCTGTTCCGGGTGCTGCGCCGTCTCTGGGCTGTGGATCCGGCGGCTCACCCCCAGCTGGCCCTGCTCAATGGCCTGGCCCGCGATCCGCTGCTGATGGCCACCACCGAGCAGGTCATGGGGATGGCCCAAGGGGAGCTGCTGCAGCGCTCCGAAATGGTGGCGGCGGTCCAGGGATTCACCCACGACCGGCTCAGCCCCAAGGTGCTGGATGCGGTGGCCCGCAAAACTGCCAGCAGCTGGACCCAGAGCGGTCACCTCAAGGGCAAGGTCAAGAAACGGCGGCAGCCGCTCAATCCCCATCCGGGTGCCCTGGCCCTGGCGGTCTGGCTGGGCTACGCCAGCGGCAAGCGCGGCAAGGCCCTGCTCAGCACCCCCTGGGCGACTGCGCTCGGCAGTTCCAGTTCGGGCCTGCTGGAGCTGGCGGAGCAGGCCAAGCGACTGGGCCTGCTCAAACTCTCCCACGGCGCTGGGGTGGTCTCGATCGACCCCAGTGGCCTGGATCCTTACCAGCGGGGTGAGCAGCCATGAGCCGGATCGACGAGCTCGCCAAGCGCTACGCCGATCACATCGCTGTGCCCTGGCAGCAGGGGCTTCCAGCGGCCAACCGTGTGGTGATGCTCGTCTACGAGAAGGAGCTGGAGCGGCACCTGCGGGCCAAGCTGCTGGAGTTCGAGCAGGCCACCAAGACGGCAGGTCATGGCTGGCAGTTGGTTGATCTCACCACGGCCTTCGCCGACTGGATGGGTGGCATGAAGTATCGGGAGGAGTACTTCGAGCGGCCAGACGACATCCGCCTCAAGCTGGATTCCAGCTTCCTGCGGCATGTGGCAGATCTGATCAAGGCCCAGCTCAGCCAGGCCACTGACACCGATGTGGTGGCGCTGCTGGGGGCCGGGAGCCTCTTCGGGTTCCTGCGGCTCTCCGATGTGATCAAAGAGGTGGAGCGCGAGATCCAGGGCCGTCTGGTCGTGTTCTTCCCTGGCCAGAAGGACGGCAACAACTACCGGCTGCTCGATGCCCGAGATGGCTGGAACTACATGGCGGTGGGCATCACCCGCCATCCCACAGGAGCGGTGGCATGAGCCAACAGATCTTTCAGACCCTGCAGCGCGACCCGCGCACAAGCCCGCTGGCCAATAACGGCCAGGCACGGATCACCACGCTCGACGACGAAAACGCTCGTCGTGAGCTGGAGGGCGAACTCAGCACCTTCGTGTGTGACGGCCAGTACGGCCAGGCCATGGAGCGAATCCTGCAGAGCTACCTGTCCCAGCAGGGGCAGGCACGCCAGAACGCTGCCTGGGTGTCGGGGTTCTTCGGGAGCGGCAAATCGCACCTGCAGAAGATGCTCGGCCACCTGTGGGCCAACACCGAGGTGAGCCCCGGCAAGCGAGCCCGCGATCTGGTGCTGGAGCTGCCCGATGGGGTGAAGGCCCACTTCCGTGAGCTCGACACCCTTGCCGCCAGAAGTGGCAAACCGCTTATGGCGGCCAGCGGCGCCATGCCCTCCGGCGCCAAGGACGCCGTGCGCAAGACCGTGCTGGCCATCCTGCTCAAGTCGGTGGGGATGCCCGAGAAGGTGCCGCAGGCACGGTTCTGCTTCTGGCTGCGGGAGAAGGGCTACCTCGATGCGGTGCGTTCCGCAGTGGAGGCGGAAGGCAGCCGCTGGCTGGAAGAGCTTGACGAGCTCTACGTGAGCCCGGTGATCGCCGAAGCCGTGCTGAGGCAAGACCGCGACTTCGCCGCCGGCAACCGCGAGGCGCGCGACGTGATCCGCCAGCAGTTCCCCAACAGC
>JBKCPG010000077.1:0-12175 GCA_046309395.1 Cyanobacteriota bacterium
CAGCGGTCGATGGCTCCTGCTGGGCGCTCACCACCGCTTCCAGCATCCCCGCCGTCGCCGTGGGCTTCATTGATCCTGAAGGGTCCAGGTGGCTCAGTTTTCGTGTCGCCTCTGGCTCAGTTTTCGCTGTCGCCTGACAACACTCACAGCCGGCACGATCATGCAGGCGACCAAACTGCCGCTCACCACTTGGTTTCTGGCGTTTTATGGGGTTCCCCCGATTCCGTGGACACCGATCAGGGGTTCACAGGTGTGAGTGTACGAGCTGCAATGAACTGCTGCTCGTAGTCGATCGGGCTGAGGTAACCGATCGTTGAGTGTCGCCTCTCGCGGTTGTAGTAGCCCTCAATCCAGAAGGCCAGATCCCGCTGCAGCTGCGGTGGGCTGACCAGCTCCTTGCGGTTGTCGTCGAGCTCCAGTTCCAGCTTGAGGGTGGAGAAGAAGCTCTCCACCACGGCGTTGTCCCAGCAGCAGCCCTTGGCGGACATGCTGCTGACGATCTTCTGCTCCCTGAGCAGATCGCGGTAGTCGGTGGCCCGGTACTGGCTGCCCTGGTCGGTGTGCAGCAGCAGCGCCTCCGGCGCCACCTGGCGGTGACCGAGGGCCCGGTTGAGGGCCTCGATCACCAGAGCGGTATCCATCCGGCTGTCGAGCGTCCAGCCAACGACACGGCGGCTGAACAGATCGATCCACACCGCCAGATACCTCCAGCCTGCCGTGGTGCGGATGTAGGTGATGTCACCCGCCCAGCAGCGGTTCGGAGCCGGGGGCTGGAAGTCCTGCTGCAGCAGGTTCTCCGCCACCCCAGTGGCTCCCTTGCTGGCCCTGGAGCAGGGCCGGAAGGGCTTGCGGGTCCTGGCCCTCAGTTCAGCCCGTTGCATGAGCCGGGCGACTCGGTGGCGACCGACCCGCAGGCCGGCAGCGCGCAGCTCCTGGTGGATCCGGGGCGAGCCGTAGAAGCCCCGGTGCTCGCCGAACACCGCCTCGATCTCAGCGGTGAGCCAGGCGTTCTCGGTCGCCCGCTTTCCCGGCGCCTCCTGCCGCTGCCGCCAGGCGTAGTAGCCACTGCGGGACACCCCCAGCTGCCGGCACAGCCAGGCCACGGAGTGCTGAGCGGCGAGCTGATCGATCAGGCGAAACCTCTCGGCGGCAGCTGCTCCTTGGCAAAGTGCGCTGCCGCCAGCCTGAAAAAATCCTTCTCTCTCCTCAGCTCCCGGTTCTCCTTGCGGAGCCGGTTGAGCTCAGCGCGCTCCTCGCTGGTGAGGAGCCCCTGGTCGCGAGGACCGGCCTGGCCCCGGTCAAGCCGGGCCTGCCGCACCCAGCGGGCCAGGCTGCTGGAGGGAAGCCCAAGGCGTTGGGCCACGGCATTGCAGGAGAGGCCCTCCTGCAGGCAGAGCTCCACCGCCTCCGCCTGCTGTTGCGCTGTGAACCGGCGTCGTGTTCTGGATGGGTTGGTCATCGATGGACAGTCTGGTGGTCATGGCGTGACCCTTATCGACTTGTCCTCAAAATCGGGGGAACCCCAGATGAACGGCAATGCATTGATGCAAGCCCTCCTCAGTCAAATTGCGATCCAACGCGGCGGGTTTGAACCCAGCTGCTTCTCAAGCCCCTATTGCCCAGAGATTCCCTAGAGCTGTCTGAGCTCAATAAACCTAGGCCCCCGTGGCATTCCGAGGCCGCTCTTTTGGAGCGCCATCGTAATGCCACGATCAGGGGCCGGCGGTCTCAACCTTCGCTAATGACCACAACCAAATGACGCGCATTCAACGCACGCGAGACCCCTACAGCTCAAACTGATGTAAACTAGTCAGGGGTGCTCAGCACCCCGAGCGGACAGCTAACTTTCCTGGTAGGTGCCGAATTAAAACTCTGTTCTTGGTTTGTGCACCTGGTTTTGACTGGGGGGGGCCTGTTCGGCTTAGACACCTCATTTCAGAAGATGGATTCCCTTGACAACTATGTTGACATCGATCCCATCCGCGGAGTTAATCGCCGCTGCGTATCGGTGTTTGTCGTCGTCATGAATCAGAATGGGAATATTGCTGATACTATCAATAGTGTTCTCGAGCAGCCGGAGCTGTTGGAGTTGATGGTTGTGGACACTAGAATCAGCGATACAAAATCGCCTCAGTTTCAACGTCTTCAGCCAATCGATCCGAGGGTTCGTTGGTTGTGTTCTCCCGGTTCCGGCAAGGTAGAGCTTCTAAATCAGGCGCTTCATTCCTCGCGAGGTACCCTCCTTTGCTGGTTAGATCCAGATCAGGTTCTCACCATCGGGGCCTTGGGCCGAGCGGTGTTGGCATTGGAGGAGAATCGCCGTTGGATCATGGTGCATGATCAGACTCAAGTGATTGGGGAGCATGAGTTTGCTCCTACCATCGTTGTCTGGCGACGGACGATGAGCCTCCTTTTGGGACCCTTTGATTCTAAGGCCGGTCTCGATTATTACCTTGCCTACTGGCTACGGGCGCGGCAGGCCTTTCCGGGACGCATCGGCTTGTTCCACCATCTTCTGGCTCGGCCGTCCGTTACTGAAGCTGCACGATGCCAGCACCGGCCAAAGGTGCCTTCGCTAGCTCCTTCGGGGTTGTTGGGGTCAAATGCTTCTGCTCAACCCCGTATCGATTTGTTTTCTTCTATCCGTTTTCTTGGGGTGGTCCATCCCGAACTGCAACGGGCCGATGGCGATGACAGAACTAGATCAGAGCGTCGTCTTATTTCTGGAATCTTAGGCCTTTGGCCACGATATCGGTTGCTACGAGAGGATCCCGATCTTGCGAGTGCTCTAGGCAGGCCTCCTGACACTCTCATCATTGGCAATGAGTCAATACCCTTCAGGCAACGCCCTTTTGGTGTTAATTTGATTGGTCATGCGTTCAACCGGTTCGGCATCGGTGAAACTCTACGCCTGGCGGCCCGGGCATTGGACTCCGCTGGGATCCCTTATTGCGTAATTGATCACCCAGCCGCTAACGGCTCGTCAGCCATGGATCGGAGCCTCGAGGATAAAACCCTACTCCCGTCCCAGCAGGGACCTTACGCCTTCAATATGGTCTGGTTGGCGGCCCCGATTCATGCCCGCTGGATTTGCCAGCAAGGGTTAACCCAGCTCCGTAACCGCTATACTATAGCTGCATGGTTCTGGGAAACATCGCGCTGGCCACTTCCCTGGGAACCCGTGTTAGAGCTTGCCGATGAAGTCTGGGCCTGCAGCAAACTAATCAAAAAAGCAATTGAACCTTTCACAACTCTTGACGACTCTCGCATGCGTGTTGCCTTGGAGAGTATGCCGCTTGCCGCAGAGGTTCCGGATCTAGACCGTTATATACATTCCCAAGCGAGACGTGCTTCCCGAAATCATTTTGGACTACCCCCTGAAGCCCTGATATTTGGCTATGGTTTCGATCTAAATTCGTCGATCGAGCGAAAAAATCCCATGGCCGCTTTGGAGGCGTTTCAGATCGGATTTCCTGCCGAAGCGGTCGACGCTGGCAGGTTTGCCCTCATGATCAAAACCTTTCCACCGACAAGGCCCGATCCCGCCTGGGATGCCATCAAGAAGCGTGCCGCTGCTGATCCGAGGCTTTTTATCATTGAGGCCGACCTAGACCGCGACAGCCTGCTAAGCCTCTATGGATGCTGTGATGCTTTTCTGTCTCTGCACCGGTCCGAGGGGTTTGGTCTTGGCATAGCCGAAGCTTTGCAAATGGGTCTCGACGTGATCGCTACTGATTACGGCGGCAATACAGATTTTTGCACTGGGGTCCAAGCACATCCCGTTCGCTTCCGCATGGTGCCAATTCCCCCCGAAGCCTACCCTCACCATGAGGGCCAGGTGTGGGCTGAACCGGATGTTGCCCACGCTGCAGAGTTACTCCGTGTAGTCGCGGACAAGCGTCTAGGATGTCGTCAGAATCCTATAGATCAGGAGAGCAGTGTGTATGACTCTGTGCCAAACATTCTTGCTGATTATCAGCACTTGTTTTCTGTCGATAGAGTTGGTAAAGAGTACCGTAGACGCTTAAATCAGCTTTGGTCGAAGCGTATAGATTTGGAATCCTGTCTAAAGTGGAAGAGTTAATGTTTCGTTTCCCAGAGATACTCAGGGGGTGCCCGTGAGAGAGGCTAACGAGCAAGGTGTGTTGCTATCTGTTCTTGTGGTGTCTCGAACTCCCCATCTGATGGTGGGCATGCTGTTGTCCCTCAATCAAGCCTATGGAGGTGCGTCCGGAGACCTTGAGGTCCTCTGTTCATGGAACGGAGATGATTTTGACACCCAATCTCTTTTGTCTGCCTGTCGCTTTAAGCTGCATTTAATAACGCAAAGACCTTATAGCTTTCCTCGGAATGTAAACAGTCTTGCCGCTGCTTCCCGGGGTCGTTATCTACTCTTGTTGAATGACGATGTCCTGCTTGATCCATTGACTATAAATGTTGCCCTCGCTTTTCATGAGCATACAGCCAGGGCTGGAATCCTGGGGTCTGTCTTGCGCCGGCGAGATGGAGCAATCGCCCATATAGGCATTTCTTTTAATCAGGATGGCCATCCATGCCATCTTATGGAAGGCGTGCGTCTTGCAAAGCTTGGTTGGCTTGCACAGTCATACCGAGTTCCAGCGGTCACAGGGGCTTGTATGTTGATAATGCGTTCTGATTTTGAATTGCTTGGACTTGATACTACTTACGACGTTTATGGTGAAGACGTTGATTTATGCTTGCGAATGCGTCGGCACCTGCATAAGGAAGTTTGGTGTTGTGTTGGACTTACTGGAATCCATGAGGCTTCTACGACTCGCAAAATCGTCGGGACTCATAATCCGAACACCAAGGATAGCGGAAAAATTATTTGCGCATATCAATCCTTCATCGGAAGCTGCCAAAAGTCCGATTTACTCCTCGAACTTCTATTGGCTCAGATGGAGGTAAGTGTGCTACGTGAGACAACCTTAGGCCTGCAATCCCTAGTTCCCTCGCAGCAGACCCTGCTCAACATCTCTATGTCTCCTGCTACCACTGTAGATCTTGCTGATGCCAGTGATGCTGATGATCAACTGAACAGGGATGAGTTTCACATCACAACGCGCTTACGACATGAGCGGCACGGCGAGATACAAGATAGGGTTGTGGTCGCCACCGGTGATGTCTCTGAGTTGAGAGTGTTGTCTCTTCAGATATACCAAGTGCTATCTAACCCACAGATTGCCGTCTCTGATGCCCCGTCTTCTCTCCTGGATATTCTCTACGATCACTGGATAAGTTTGGTCGACATGCAGCCATTGCCTGTTGACCTTTAAATCATTTTTGCTTAGTGCAAAAGCAATCGTGTACAGATTCGCTCTAGCAACTGCTCTGGAGTCGACAGCAGTTCCTCATACGTGGTAATTATTCTTTTCATCCCACGCGTACTGTGCTCAGCCGAAACTACGTGAAGATTCCATAGACGCAGACCATCAGCAATTGGAACGTTCCGAAGCTTATTCAATGAACTCGCACATTCATAAGGATGTCTAATTTGCAGGATCACTGAAACATCGAAATCCATACATTCAAGCCAGTCTGAAAGCCCTACGAAAAGAGTATTGAGGCGAGGATCTTTGATTAGTGCATGCTTGTCTGGGTCAAATGTGTCTCCAAGATGGCTCACAACCCGTCGTCTCCACTTCTTGGCAACTTCAGATCTAATCCATCCATGCGACAGCGCTGTTGTTGACTTCCACTCAAGTCCGAATTCTTTCAGCAAACTATCATTAACTGCTACAAGTCCCGCAGACTCGAAATATCCCATTGCATTCCCATGATTTGCAGGTAGCGGATCACTGGGACCGCAAAAGCCACGTCTACAAAGCGCACCCGCTAGCGCAGATGTCCCACTTCTGTGCATTCCAAGTAAGAAAGTAAGCCGCCTTGGCATATGTCTAAATCTCACCATCCTCCTCACCTCAAGCTGCATGCACAGAACTTCTGCCAACGTAGTAGCGGTTTGATTAAGCCTAAGTTCTTGTTCTCTATCCCAATCTGCTCCGATCCGAGAAGCGGCTAGCCACAGCTGCTTTAAATAATTGTGAATATGCTTAGCTGCAGCACCCTCATTCCCTAGGAGCAAATACCTCTCTGCAAGTGATAGGTGCTGAAAGGCTATCTCAACGCCGATACGCTCTTCTTCTGACAGGAGATCAAGATCATCCCTGCTGATCTCGATGACTTGCCCTCCCTTCCAGCGAGCCGCCACCTGACAGATGTGCCGAGCAAGCACTGCCTCAGCTGCACTGTTTTGGTGGCTAGTACCATGTTCCGTTGAGCGAGATTCAGCTGCAGCTGACAACCGTGTGCCGATATATTGAAGGGTTCTCCACCTTCCTGCTACGCAGTTGCTGACCACATTGAAGAGTCTTAAACCCTCTGCCTCAGGTTGCGTAGATCTGGGCAAGATCAAATCGCATAGGTCTGTCAATGATACTGGAAGCATGCCTCCCTGGCTCCTTCTTCATGAAGGGCCACTGGGATTGGTTTCAGTCTTCATCAACAGATCACTGATGGGTGCCAGTCTCGTTTCGGACTGCTCTGTAAGTTCAAGAAGAAAAGCTTGTCTTTCGCGTATACGAGCAATATCAGCAGTCAAAGCATCACGTTCGACCATCATTGTATGTAGTACAGATTGATGGGTCGCCTTCTCTGCCGTTAGACTGGCATTGGCACAAAGAAGCTTTTCATTCGTTGCAACCAGCATGAGAGTTTTGCTTTTCATGGTATCTAGTTCGAGGATAAGTGACTTCAGTTCTTCGTCCTTCTCCTTTATGCCTGCGTACGCTTTATCCCTGACTTCGGCCAGAGAGTCTCTTTCGTCCTCAGTTAACACCAGGCGTGCTCTTAACTCTACAAGCTCATCTTGTAGAATCATTACTTTCCCAGCTAGGCCATCTCGATCGGCAGTAATAGCGTGCTTTTCTGAATTCAGTTTCAATCGTTCGTTTTTTAGGGCATCTCGTTCACGGGCGGCTTCATTGTGTAATTCTTTATTCCTCATGGTAAGGTCGTCTCGCTCTTGCCTAAGTCGTTCTACGCTGTCTCGAAGGCCATCTACGGCATGTCCAAGTTTCTCTTTATCAGCAGTGAGTGTGTTTCGTTCAAGCAGAAGTTCGTCTATATGCAAATTAAGTTCCTCTACGCGACCTTGTGTCTCAGCCTGTATCTTGGCAACCTCATCGCGCTCAGCGACGGCGCGATCACACACGTTGCGCCATCCGGAAACCGTTACTTGCAGTTCGCGTTTATAATCGCGATTCCATATCAGTACTTCTTCCCACTTGTCTTCATTAAGTGTTAAGAAGCTTGACTGAAGTAGTGTATTCACTTCAGTGCTTATTGTTCTGTCCAAAAAGGTGTCAGCGCTTGGCTCCCGATTCTTTGGCAAGCATAAAAGTATGGCTAAGCATTTCAGCAAGTCCTGAGCTCCATTCAGTAGAGATAGGGAATCTTGGCTGTTCAGTAGCAATGCTCCTTCACTTTCAAGAAGCCCATGTTCTTTTCTCCACTCTGCAACCAAATTGTCAAGAGTGCTTACTTTACGTATTTCCTCGAATCGAAGACGGATGTTTGGATACTCAGCGAGCCAAGCATGCGCGGGCAGCAGACCATCCAGGCGAGGGTCATTGAAGCAGTACCAAGGCGCATCTCCAGCTTGGGGCCCGATGGGATTGATCGATACTGTGAGACTGTGGTGAAGTTGCTCCGACCAATCGTCCTGTAGGCGTTCAGCTAGATGAGCATTCCTCTCAATGACGAGCAGCTGCTGACCCGATTCAATGAGCTCTGAGATAAGGTTCTTATCCCAGGTGCCCACCAACACTGCCCACGCTACCCCGGAGCAACGTTTTGCCATGCCCTTGCTGGTATGTTCGAAACGACGAAGCTCCAAAGCTCACCACCCTCAGCGCACCCACTTAGTGTAGGGCAAGATGTAGACTCACCTGCGTTACACAGGCTTTTTTGGAGCTTGACAAGCTCTTGTCGTCCCTTACATGGCTATTTCCATGTTTTATTGGTTCTCACCTTTCACTTTGCCAGCCGCCTTCAAGAATGAGATTACCCAGGCCGGCGGCTTAGAATGGGATGGCCTTATCGAGGTTCCAGGTAACATCAAGCTGTTTCTTCTGTATCAACCACCGCATGAGCTTCTTGACCAAGCCGGATTGATTGCTGAGGGCTATGCTCAAATTTGCAAATATTCAAGTCAAGGTACTTTCCTTAATCTTCTTCGGTTAACTTACCCCTTTTCCTCGATAATCTTTAGTGATGACATCTTTCAATCAGCTGAGACGTTTTCGGGTTCTCTTCCGGATCCTGAGCCCTTGAAAGCCCTCGTTACTCTTGCGATGTTGAAAGAAACGCCTGATATTCTTGATGCTTATATCGATCTCGAGATGCGTGCCGATCTGGCTTCGGCTTCACCAGATACCACATACCTTGTACGCCTGCGAAATGCAGCTGGATCGACGAATGCCATTGCTTCGTTTAATCTTCTGAACGATCCCTCGCCTCTCATGCTTGCTCGCGAGGAAGCCGAGCTCACTATGTTGGAGCTTCACAGTATTCAGGAGGAACTCCAGGAGATTCATTTGGCAGATCGTGATAATTTAGAGCGGATTCGAGCTGCCGATTTGGAGGTTGCAAGGCTTTCTGATGAACTGGATTCTTTGAGTCGCGAGCTAGGCCGTACGCGTGATGAATTGATTTCTATTCGCTTATCAAACAAGAGTCGAGACGCATCTTTCACTCAACTCGATATCGAGAATAAGAATCTCAGGGAAGAACTTGTCAGTCGCCAACAATTTCTTGCCCAAGCCCTGCAAGACTTGGGTCAATGCCAGCATGATTTGCAGAAAACTTCAGATCAGCTTGCGATTCGCGATCAGCACCTTGCTTCTGTTCTTCATGAACTCCAACTTCTGAAAACGGAGCTCCAGGCGCTTCGCCTGGAAGACGTCAGTAAACTAGAACGCATCCAATCTTATGATCTTGAATTAGCAAGACTAACCAATGAGTGTAAGAATCAGGCCTTTGTGATTGACGACCTTCATGATAAGTTGAACCAGCTCAACCTGGCTAGTCATAATCGAACCAACGCAATCAACCTCCTGCGCGCTGAGAATGGGAACCTTGAGGCAGAGATCCTCAAGTTACAGCATCAACTGGCTCAATCCCTCCAAGACGTTTGTGACTTTAAGCAACAACTGCAGGACACCTCCCAGGGTTTAGCAAGTCGCGAATGCGACCTCGTATCCGCAAGGGAGGATGCTGATCTCACCCAGCTTCAATTGCACCAAATCCAAGAGGAATTAGAGCATATCTTTCTCGAAAACCAAGCCCAACGCTTCCTGATTGATGCCCAGAAGGATCAGCTGGAGCGTGCCGCAAGACTCTTACAGGGAACTGGGGGACACAAAGGTATTCCAATCGTTTCCTTTCAACCGTCGATCCAAGTATTGGCGTTATTAGAGGGCTATCGCCACAGCCTGAAACGTGCAGAGCGTCTTCTCAACCGAGTTATTCCCGTCCCAACGATTTAAGCTACTATATTACTCTTAGATACGATGCCTTGGTCGGGGAGCAGCACATGAGCCTGACTCTTCGACTGTACTTCAGTATGATTATTCCCCCTTCCACCGTATAGTTCCCTTAATCGCTTCATTCGTAGCCAAGGTTGCAGCCATCGGCTGCAGCCATTGTTCGGGTTTTCGACCCCAGAGCTCCCTGATGGTTCGGCTTAAACCCGGTGTCCTCCCTCAGGACCCTACCCCCCGGCGCTCGCGGTGGAAGTGTTCGCCGAGTTGCCTGCCGCGATGCCAGATCCCAGCTTGCAAACCCAAGCGTTGCTCAGCACCTATGCCGCCAGCTTGCAACGGGCGAGCGCCCTGCTGGAGCGGGCCAGCCGCTACTAGGAACAGCTTGCCCCCTGCGTACCAGCGCAGGGGCAGCTTGATCGCCTCAACCGGAATCACGGTTTCAGCCATCGGCTGCCACCCTTGCCAGGAATGTCCTAGCCCTTAGCTGCCTGCCTTTTGACAATCTCCGTTTGTTGGTGTTCAACAGTCGCCTTAGAAGGGACGAGTTGCCATTTTGACCATAACCCATGCCAGCAAAGCCGATGGCGTAAGCCATAGATATGATTGCGTCACGAATTAATGGTGGGATAATGCTTTCAATTGCTTTTGTCTTCGAGTCGTCGAGCTGGGTTTGTAGTTTGGCTGTTGATTCTCGCAACTTGTTCAACAGAGCTGATTTGATTGTTTTTACGTCGGCACCCAGGGGTTGGTCGGCTACTCCATCTGCCCCGGGGATTGCACGAATGGCGTCGCGCAGTTGGAGTTCGTTACTGGCATTTTCAACCAGTTCAGCGGCTGAGGTTAATCTATTCAGCTGGGTTTGATTCTGTTGCAACTGGCTGCGGATGCCCACCACTGTTCCGTAGGTCTGCAGGGGGATCAACAGCAAAAAGCCAATTGCCGCCAAGCTGGCGATGCGTCTGAATAACTGGAGATGCGAGCTGGAGGGCATCACCTTGTCATCGATCATGTTGCTAAGCATGATCAGGCCAAGGGCAATCAACGGTAAGCTGGCGATCCCCCGAAGGCTGCCACTAAACCGCACCATCCATTCCGGCTGCAACAGGGCAATGGGGAAAATTGTGGCAATAGTTTGAGCCAAAAAAACTAGGATTAAGGCGAATGAAAGCCATTGCAGGCTGTCCGCCATCTGGGTGGCGCTCACTAGTTGCTTGTGAGATGCCCTTATGCCCATGCTAAGCACTCCATGCATTTGAGTGCATCATGCCTGCCCAGGCCAAATCGGTGTTGTGTTGTGGTGCAGTTTTGCAAATGCACTGTAAAGCGGATTGGATTCACTTCATGGGGGAGCAGGCATGGCCCCGAGCTGGCAGGTTCGGTTCACGTGCCTATCGGCATGATCGATCCTGCTTGTCTGCAATGGTGCCCGGCACAGGGCTGATTCAAAGTCCGTCACAAGCGTCCTTGCCGGGGCTGTCAGCATGGGTTGAGGTCGGCGGAATCGCCCCCTCCTTGTGTTTGAAAGCGCCTCCGCCGCAACCGATCTCGACCTGATCACCTATCTGAGGTCGATCCCGGATGCGCGGATGCGGCGCGGGGTTCGGTTTCCGGCCTGGTATCTGCTGCTGGTGGCCGTGCTCGGGATCCTGAGTGGCTGCCAGAGCTTGCGGGATCTGGAGCGTTTCGCCATCCGCCACCACAGCGTGCTCACCGAGGTGCTGGGCGTGGAGCTGCGGCGGCCGCCATCGGATTCCTCGTTCCGCTGCTTCTTCCATCAGGTGGACGTGTCAACCCTTTGCGCGGAGGTCCGTGACTGGACGATCGCCCAGATCCCCGGTGGCGCAGCGGATCTCGATCAGCTGGTGTGTGACGGCAAAACCTTGAGGGGTTCGATCGAGCCCACGGCCGGCGGGGGCTCCGCATTCATTGCCCAGGTCACGCTGTATTCGGCCGCTCTGGGTGTGGCGTACTGCTTCGCAGAAGCCTGACGGCTACAGCCAGGCCTGTTACACCACCGGCGACAACCATGAGCGGGCGGTGCTCAAACAGCTGCTCGGCGAGCTCGATCTTGACGGTGTGCTGATCCAGGCGGATGCGCTCCACACCCAGAAACCGTTTTTCAACTCCTCCAGGAGCAGGGGGCCGACTTCCTCCTGACGGTGTAGGCGAAGCCTTCCGCGAAGCGGTGAGCCAACCAGATGACGCTGCACCGTCAGATCCGATCTCAGTTCCACGGAAAGCGGCACATCCCTTTCGTGGGTGACGTTCACGAGGTTGGCCACGGCCGCGACATCGCCTGGACGCTGCGTGCCAAACAGGCTCCAGAGCCCATCAGCGAGGCCTGGATCGGCACCAGCTGGATCGTGGAAGTCACGGTCAGCGGCACCCGTGATGGCAGGCCGTTTCAAGCCACCTACCTGTTTCTGACGAGCCTCCGCACCACCCCAGAAGCCCTGCTGCAACTGGTGCGGGACCGATGGAGCCTTGAGGGCTGGCACTGGATCCGTGACACCCAGCTCCACGAGGACGCCCACCGCGACCGGGGCAATGGCGCTGGAGTGATGGCCACGCTGCGCACCGCCGCCTTGAACCTGCTGCGCCTGGCGGGG